>JASFZG010000070.1:0-10666 GCA_046055745.1 Flavobacteriaceae bacterium
CCAAATTCCTGAGCAATTTCCTTACCTTTTAAGAAAGAGTTTGCAGTAGCTTGAGGCGCCATAGGAATTCCTATTTTTAGCATCAATTCTCTAAACTGTTCTCTATCTTCAGTAATATTAATTGCATCGATATCAACACCGATAATTTCAATACCAAAATCTTTCCAAATTCCTTTATCATCTGCTTCAATACAAAGATTTAAAGCAGTTTGCCCTCCCATTGTTGGTAAAACAGCATCGATATTCGGGTGGTCTTTTAATATTTTAATAATCGACTTAGTCGTCAAGGGAAGCAAATAAACATGATCAGCCATAGAAGGGTCTGTCATAATAGTTGCGGGATTCGAGTTGATTAAAACGGTCTCAATTCCATCTTCTCGAAGCGATCTCAAAGCTTGAGATCCAGAATAATCAAATTCGCAGGCTTGACCAATTACAATAGGTCCTGAGCCGATAATAAGGATTGAAGAAAGGTTGTTATTTTTTGGCATAGTAAGAAACTTTTTTCAGTAAGACAAAATTACAATAGATTAGGGTATAAAAAAAAGGTGTTGCTCTAAGAACAACACCTTTTTATATGTATTTATCAACATTATTTTTTATGACGAGTTTCAGATGAAACCGAAATTTTCTTTCTTCCTTTCGCTCTACGTGCAGCTAACACTTTTCTTCCACTTACAGAAGCCATACGCTCTCTAAATCCGTGCTTGTTTCTTCTTTTTCTTTTTGAAGGCTGAAATGTTCTTTTTGGCATGTCTTATCTTTTTATAATCTGAATAGTAATCTGTTATTTAGTATTGAAACTATATGCCTCAAAACTGAGCGCAAATATACAATCATTTTTTACTTACACAAACCAAAATATTAAAATATTTCGAATAGTTTTTTATACCTTTGCTTCCCATAAAAAACAGACCATGTTCAATAAAAATATAAAGTTAGTTTTAACAGCATTAATAGTCGCTGTTGCCGTTTGGCAATTTATAGAAGGAAATATAGGAAATGGAATTATGTACATCCTACTTTCATCTATGTTCGTTTTTCTTTATTTTAAAAACGAAATCATTCTTTTAGCCTTTCTTCAATTAAGAAAAGAGAACTTTCCAGGAGCAAAAAAATGGTTAGATAAAATTAAAAACCCTGAAGCTTCTTTAATAAAAAAACAACAAGGATATTACAACTATTTAAATGGTTTAATGGTTTCTCAAACCAATATGAATGAAGCTGAAAAGTACTTCAAAAAAGCAGTAAGTCTAGGATTATCTATGGATACAGATATGGCAATGGCAAAATTGAATTTAGCAGGGATAGCAATGTCTAAGAACCGAAAAAGAGATGCACAAATTCTTTTAACGGAAGCTAAAAAATTAGACAAGCATAATATGTTGGACGATCAGATTAAAATGATGAAAGATCAAATGAAAAAAGCTGGACAACCAAAACAACAATTTGGTCGTAGTGCAAATCGAGGTGGTGGTAGAAGGTTTTAATTAAACCTAGTATTTAGCTGTTTTTTTAACACGATTACAAAAGTTTTCGTGTAGTTTAACGAATATATTTTCTTTACAAAAGACAATGCTTTACCTTTGCAATCAATCAGTTACAGATTGCTTATGGGTAGAACATTACTTTATCTATTCTTATTAACTTCTTTTATAGGGCTATCTCAAAGCATAGCTCCAGGAGAATTATTTTCAAAAATCATTGGGGAGAACATTAAAGCTTATAGAATTAATTCTCAACAAGCAAATTTAGACAACGATTTTGAACGTTCTGAATTCCTATTCGATTCTTTAATCAATAATGTTATTAGTGGTAGTTATCTGGACAATTTTAGAGTTAGAAAATTATCAGGTCGCAAAGTTGAATTAAATGATTTTGAAAAGCCAATATTTTTAATGACTTACGCTTCTTGGTGTACTCCTGGTTCTGGAGAAATTCCTGCTTTAAATGAAATCGCTAAAAAATATCATAAAGAGATTGATTTTGTTATTCTTTTTTGGGACTCAAAAGGTAAAGTAAAAAAAGCTACTCGAGATTATAACAAGCATATTACAATAGTTTATGTGGATGAAAAAGAAAACACCAATGATCATATTGTCGAAACTATGAAACATAGTTTAGGTTTCCCAACTTCATTTTTTATTGATGAAAACAAAAAAATTGTAGATGTAAGGCGTGGAATTTTACATCATTATAATGAGAAGTATTCTATTTCTTATGAATTGAATTATAATTCATTTTTAAACGGAATCTCTTTACTAAAAAATTTGAATTCTGAAAAACTAAAATTGTCCTCAAAAGATAAACCATAAACTTACTTTCCAAAGAACATTTTAAGAGCTGCAATCAAAAGAATTACACCAAATATTTTTTTAAGCATAGCTTGATTGATTGATATTGCTATCTTAGAACCAAAATACCCTCCCACTACAAAGCCAAGTGCGATTATTAAAGCAAATTTCCAGTTAATATATCCTTCTGAATAGTAATTATACGCAGCCAAAAACGTAACCGGTACCGCAAGTACTGCAAGGCTTGTACCTTGTGCTTCATGTTGTGAATATCCTAACAATATTATCATTAATGGAATCATAGCTAAGCCACCTCCTACTCCAACAAGACCACTTAGTACTCCTGCCAAAACCCCAATTATTAATAGGATTATTATTATTGTTGTACTCATTTTCATATGTTTAAATTATATTTTTTAGCGGTAACATATGCTGTTCGCTCTTAATCCTCGTATCAAGTACGGGGCAGGCTATTTTCTTATATGAAAAAATATAACATGCTCGTTTCATTTAATTATTTTTATAATACCCTTTCTCAGGGATTTCAATATAATATTCTTTTCCTGAAGTATTTTTTAAATAATTATCGCGTAACCAAGGATTATGAATCTTCAATATTTTATAATTAATTCCTAGTTCTTTTGCAAAGCCTGCAAAGTCGGTTACTGCGGTATCAACTTTTACTTTATAGGTAGGAATAGTTTCATACAAATCACTTTCCCGGAAATTAAAACCATATTTCTGAGGATTACTTAATATTTCTTTAAAAGCTAATATCCTGAAAACATAACGACTAGTTTCACTATTTAGCAATAAATCATAATAACTATCACTAGATTGTTGTCTGGTTTGCTGCTTCCCAATTCCTCCATTACCTGCATTATAAGCTGCCGCAGCTAATGTCCAAGATCCAAATCGTTTTTTAGATTTTATTAAATATTCAGCAGCAACTTTGGTTGCCTTTTCAAGATTATATCGCTCATCTACGTAAGAGTTTATCTCTAGACCAAATTCCTTTCCTGTGCCTTTCATAAAATGCCAAAACCCTGCTGCTCCTGCTGGTGAACGATTGTTCATCAATCCACTTTCTGCAACCACCAAATATTTAAAATCATCTGGTATCCCATATTTTTTAAGCAATGGTTCTATAATAGGAAAATATTTATGGGCGCGTTTAAACAGTAATAAACCATTGGATTGCCAATAAGTATTTACCAACAACTCTCTATCCATCCGCTCTCTAATATCTGGATTATGTAATGGAACTGGCTCACCTGCAAAGTCCATTTTTTCGGGAATAGGAAGCGCATAAATATTATAATCGTTGATCATTTTACGTTCTACGATAGCATCTGTAGGTGCTTCTTGAACTGCGTTTATAAATAAAGAAACTACTCCAATTAGGAGGATTCCAAGTAAAATTTTAGTGGTACGTTTCATAGCTTCAGAAAAATTATAGATTAATTCAAACCTAAAAGACGGGGATCTCTTTCAGAAAATATTCAATTATTTTATCGAATAAAGATATAAAAAAAGGAATAGGAACTTCTAATTATTACGTTAATGATTTATAAATTATCAAAATCTTTTCAACCTTGAATATCAATCTATTTCAACTTCTTTTTCAGAATTCATTTCAATATTTAATTTTATTTCATTGAAATTATCGGAAGCTTTTACCATTAACGTGGATCCTATTGTTTCGAACAATTGATTGGTTTTTGTAACAAATTGGGCTTGTTTTTTAATGTTAAAATTTGGAATACCCAACAAGGTTAAGTCTGTATATTCAGAATATTTTCCTATTAATTTATAAAAAGGAGTTTGCTCAACAGCATTATTAATGATTTTAATTTCAACTTTAACTCGAATATCCTCCACTAAATTAAGGATGTTATTTTCAATAATATCACTCTCTATATTACTATTATTCACAAACAATACTCGAATAGTTGTCTTTGACCATTTGGGAGATTGAATGATAAAACGAGCAATATTTAACATCATTTCGGCATTTTTACTATCGGTTTCTCGCCACCACAAGTCGATGGTTTTATAATTTCCGAATTTCTTTTTCCTATCAAAATCCAAGTATAACAGATTATAATCTAAGTACAAAAGTTTCTGAGTCATTGTTGAATACTCTTCAGAATTTTCCAATCCCTTTAGCCAACCCATCATAATGGTATTGGGATCCACTCCCGAAAAGCCAAAAATAGAAGCAATATCTTCTATTCCTTTATAAATATTATTCACTTTAATCTGACGTGCAAAAACACCTATTTTTTCAAAATATTCTTCTTTTACAATTTGATTCGATTTTGGCAAAGGTGTAGTGTTTTTTTTGTCTAAAATCAATTTAAAATTGGTTACAATTCCTGCTCTTCCTGCTAGTGTTTTTCCTAATTCAACCAAATAAGCACGATGTTCACTTTCACCACTAAAAAGAATAATATTAGGGTTCCATTGGTTGCTAGTTTCGGTTGGTTTAGATTCTATTTTTTGCAATCCGTTAGCTACAATTTTTTTCCAAACACTCAACCAAACATCACCAGACATTAACACGATTTGCTTATGCTGTAACCAAATATAAATTCCTAATATTATTGCAATAGACGCAAACATCGCAAGTGCATCTAGTTTAAACATTACCCCAAAACAAGCCATAAAACCTAAAAGTCCAATCCATCGTTTTATTTTAAATGTGGGTTGAAAATCAGGATTAGCCCAGCTTTCAAGAAAAAAGGAAAGATTGATAAACCCATAAGCCGATAAATAAAACATAGAAACAATACGAGCAATAACATCCAACTCTCCTATTAAAACTCCTAATTGAGCAATCACAAAAACCATTAATAGAGCATTAACTGGTTCATCGTTTTTCCCTTTTCCTTTTCCGAAAAATTTAGGTGTAATTTTATCAATAGACATTGCTTGTAATATTCTCGGACCTCCTAAAATTCCCCCCAATGCAGAAGAAAGTGTTGCTCCCCAAATTCCTGCAACAACGGCTGGAGCAAAAAGAGCGATTTTCATTAGAATGTTATAATCTGATTTTAAAACTTCAGCATCAATTTTAAAATACAGAAAAACTGCTAAGATTATATAAACTACAAATCCAACTGCAATAGCAGTAATTGTTCCGTTGGGAATTGATTTTTTAGGATTATCCAAATCTCCACTCATAGCTATTCCTGCTGTAAAACCAGTAACCGCAGGAAAGAAAACCGCGAATAACACTTCCATAGGAATGGCTCTTGGCTGAGCAATATTTTCTACAATTTCAGGAACATAATCTGAAGTTCCAATAAATATTGAAAACAGTGAAACGACGATAGCAATTAATATAATAAGCTGTGTTTTTAATGCAAACGAGGTACTAATTAATGCAATAGCAGTAAGTATTAATAATGCAATGGATCCTGAAATTCGCAAGCCATTAATATCGGTTTCAAAACCTAAATAACTATTAAAACTTTCAGCAAAACCAATTAAATAAAGAGCGATGGAAAGTGCCGTACCAACATAAAGCGCTATACCAATTGCTCCACCTATTGGAATCCCCATACTTCTAGAAAGGATATAATAAATCCCTCCAGGTCCAACTTTTTTATCTGTTGAAATTGAAGAAACACTTAACCCTGTTGAAACCGAAATTACATGAGCAAGAACAATAATCATAATAGAGCCCGCTAGCCCAGCATTACCAACAACCCAGCCCATTCTTAGGTACATAATTACTCCTAAAATTGTCAAAATCGAAGGTGTAAATACTCCTGCAAAGGTTCCGAATTTCTTTTTTTCTGACATATTTTATTAATAAGTCCCTTCTATTATTTTAGGTAAATTTGTGTTTAACCATCTATATTTTGTGATTAACATAATGTGAGTTCCTTCCGGAATAACAATACATTTATCAATTTTATTAATAGGAAACACAGTATCTTTATCTCCGTGAATATGAATTATATTTTCAATTTCTTCAGAGCGATTCCAACCTACCATTTGCTTAATTGCCCACTTTAAATAATCTGTGTTTTTTACGGAAAGGTAATTTTGATACAATTCTAATTTATTTTTAGACTTAACTCCTAATCCATATCTTACCAAGCTCTTTGTGTTTTCTAAAAAACTTTTTGGGATTAATCGATAAGCTGGAAATACTTTAAAAACCTTTATTTTTCGAGGGAGTTCTTTCTTGGATTTCACACTCGAAATGATGATTAATTTCCTAACATTTAAAAAAGCATTCATTTCCTGAACCATTACTCCACCAAACGAAACTCCAATTAAAATAGGGTTTGGTTCTTTAACTTCAGCAGCCATTCGCTTTGCATAATCTTGAATAGATTCATTATTTAAAGGAATTAACCATTCGATAATATGAACTTCATAAGTATCTTTTGGTAATGAAATATTTTCAAATATTTCTTTCCCGGCAGCAAGTCCAGGCACAAAATAAATGTGAGTTTTAGCTTGATTCATATAGCTTTAACTTGAGAATAAGGGGTTAGCTCAATAATTATTCGTAAATTTACGGTTTAAAGGAAAATAATCCTAACAGTATTTTTTATTTTGAATACAACATTAACTACTACCATTAAAAAATATAAAGCAAATTCTTGCTAATAATCGCAACGTTATTAAATTAAATCAACTCCCTATGATTGAAGATGTAGAAATTACCGACAATGAATTTTTAAGACAATTTGAGCTCGAAGTAGGCGACAATATGGCTCGAATTGAGTACGCTTTACAAGACCGTAAAATTTTTCTAACCAAATTTGAAATGCCCGAAGACATGGAAGATCAAGGTTTTAGAGAAATTTTTATTAAAGCTGTTTTTACTGAAGTAGAAGACCGTAGAATTCATCTAGTTCCTACTAGTCCTGAAATCGCTTCTTTTTTACGAAAAAACCGTAGAAAGTATAAAAAATTGCTTCCTATTGGAATTAATATTTAGCAATTAACTACCAAGAAAATTCCTTTTATTACAATACAAATGTGATATTGTTTTAACAAAAATAAAAATTATATTCAATAATTTAATTGAGTATACATCTTTCAAAAAACAATTTATTTTTTTTATAATCGTTAATTTATAAAACAATTAATTATGATTATTAAATTTAATAGACGAAAGATTGAAACATACTGTTTGCTTATCGCTTTTGTGCTTGTGATTATCTTAACACTTTCATCAATATTTGCTATTGCTGACCAAATTTTTAATTGGGACATCTTACCAGAAAATATTGAAAATATAGTCTTTTTATTTATGTGGGCTTCTGGGCTCATTTTAATAGCAACATTTTTAATAAGCTTAATGACAAACCTTAGCATTATATCACTTAGTGTTGAAAAGATTTCTGGTAAAAACTCAAAAACACATAATGAATAGTGATTCTTCAAGCATAACTATAAGTTCAAAATTTATTTTATATTTAATAATTATCTTTACAGGAATTATTATCAGCCTATTTATTTTCAACAATATTAACGAAAAGAGAAAGAAAAAAAAATTCTATGAATTAATTGAGAACACAAAAAAATCATCTCACATTAATAACCTACTTGAGCTAACAAAAGATTTTAATAATCTTGACAGTTTGAATGTTAATAATATTAAAAGAGAATTAACTGAATTAAATTATGAAATAGACATTTTATATTCTTGTAAATTAATTATCCCAACTAAAAACAAGTATTATACAATACAGAGCTACCGAGACTCAAAATTGGAATTAAAAAAAAATCTATTAGAAAAAGAAAAGAAATCTATTGAGTTTTTAAATAATAATTTAATTGAAAACATGTACGATTTAAGCAGAAATGATCAACCCATTTGGAGTACTATTAAAATTGGTAACAATTACTTAATAATAAGAAGGTACCTTTACAATTAAGAGCTATTCTTCCTTCAAAAAATCAAACCTCACCAACCCATCTTCATCAATTTTGGTTAGTGCGATATCGTGTAATGTATTTACAAATTCTGGATTCCAAGGTGCTTTTACTTTTACGTAGTTTTCAGTAAAACCATGGATATAACCTTCTTTATTTTCGCCTTCAAATAATACAGAGTGTGTAGTTCCTAACTGACTTTCATAAAAAGCACGTCGCTTTTTTACTGAAAGTCCTCGTAACATTTTACTTCTTTTTTTCCGGACATTAACTGGAACTACTCCTTCCATTTCAACAGCTGGTGTATTTTCTCTTTCTGAATAAGTAAACACGTGCAAATACGAAATATCCATTTCATTTAAATAATTGTAGGTTTCCAAAAACAATTCATCTGTTTCTCCCGGAAATCCAACAATCACATCCACACCAATACAGGCTTGTGGCATTTGTTTTTTAATTTCTGAAACTCTTTCTGTGTATAATTCACGATTGTAACGACGCTTCATTAGTTTCAATAAAGCATTGCTCCCACTTTGCAAAGGAATGTGAAAATGAGGCACAAATGTTTTGGAATTTGCGACAAACTTAATCGTTTCATTTTTTAATAAATTGGGTTCGATAGAAGAAATTCGTAAGCGTTCAATTCCGTTTACTTCATCTAAACCTTTTATCAATTCTAAAAAAGTATGTTTGTGTTTTTTATTTCCGAATTCTCCCTTTCCGTAGTCACCAATATTTACACCTGTTAAAACAATTTCCTTAATTCCTTGTTTGGAAATATCTTCTGCATTTTTCAATACATTTTCCATTTCGTCACTTCTTGAAATTCCTCTCGCCAACGGAATTGTACAAAAAGTACACACATAATCACAGCCATCTTGCACCTTTAAAAAAGCACGAGTTCGGTCGCCAATAGAATAAGAACCTACGTAAAAATCTGCTTCCTCTATTTCGCAAGAATGTACTTCTCCAAAATCATTTTTGGATAAATCATTGATATAGGCGGTAATATTAAATTTTTCGGTAGCACCTAAGACCAAGTCTACACCATTAACATCTGCCAATTGTTGTGGCTTTAACTGCGCATAACAACCTACTGCTGCTATAAAAGCATCGGGATTTGCATTTTGAGCTTGCTTTACAATATCCTTAAAACGTTTGTCTGCATTTTCAGTAACTGTGCAAGTATTAATTACGTACATATCTGCTTTTTCTGAAAAACCTATACGATCAAAACCTTCGTTGGTAAAACTTCTTGCAATGGTAGATGTTTCACTAAAATTTAGTTTACAACCTAATGTGTAAAATGCGACTTTTTTTCTCGGATTCATTCTTGTATTTTTGACAAATGCCCTATTAATTTTGGGATTGCAAAAATACAAACTTAAATTGGTTTCAAAAAAGCAGATGCACAACAAATTAAATAAACTAATCATATCTATTTCAGTCATTTGTACTGCTTTATTTCTAGTTTCTTGTAATTCTGAAACACATTCAGATAGAGATCACTTGGTTTTTCGCTATAATGAACACAGTAATATTGGTACGCTCGATCCTGCGTTTGCCAGTAATCCACAATTGATTTGGCCTACCAATCAATTATTTAATAGCTTAGTCCAATTGGATGATGAATTAAATATTCAGCCAGATATTGCTAAAAGCTGGACGATTAACGACAGTACTTTTACCTACACTTTCACCCTTAGAAACGATGTTTATTTTCATAAAAATGAAGCTTTTTTAGAAACTCAAAAAGATTCCACCCGTTTGGTAACTGCTTATGATTTTGAATATAGTTTTAATCGCCTTTTAGATAAAAAAGTTGCTGCTAGAGGACGATGGGTTTTAAATAATGTAGAAAGCTATCAAGCGGAAAATGACACTACTTTTTCAATAAAACTGAAACAACCTTTTCCTGCATTTTTAGGATTACTTTCAATGCGTTTTTGTTCGGTGATTCCTAAGGAAGCGATTGATTTCTACGGAAATGATTTCAGGTCTAATCCAGTAGGAACAGGCCCCTTTATGTTTAAAATGTGGGAGGAAAATGTAAAGCTTGTTCTGCGGAAAAACCCTAATTATTTTGAAGTTGACAAGGAAGGAAATCAGTTACCGTATCTAGAAGCAGTTGCCATCACTTTTTTACCAGATAAGCAGAGTGAATTTCTACAGTTTATTCAAGGAAAGCTAGATTTTGTTTCGGGTTTAGACAATTCATATAAAGATGAAATCGTTACTACCAAGGGTGAGTTACAAGAGAAATACAAAGATCAAGTTAAGTTAGTTACGAGTCCGTATTTAAATACCGAATACCTAGGTTTTTTTATGGAAACGGAAGCTTCAGAAATTCAGTCTAAAAAACTAAGGCAAGCCATCAACTACGGATTTGATCGTGTAAAAATGATTACTTATTTACGAAACGGAATGGGGATTCCGGCAGTTAACGGGTTTATTCCAAAAGGCTTACC
>JASFZG010000071.1:0-25258 GCA_046055745.1 Flavobacteriaceae bacterium
TTGTACTCTTGGATCATCATTGGTAACCACCACATCTACTCCATCGATTGTCTCCACATATTCAGGCCGTAAATAATCATCTGGGCCGTATTTTCCCATTTTTAAATCTCCAAAATCGGTATAGGAGACACTGGTTAAAAATGCCCATTCTTTAAGCCCGATATTCAAATCTATATGTCCTGTTTTTTCTTCACTTGCAGTTGCATATCTTACCGTTGCATTTCCTGAAAAAGAAGTGCCTTCTATAAAAGAGAACTTAGCATCTTTGGTATAAAAATTCATGACTCCACCAATAGCGTCACTTCCGTAAACTACAGAACCTGGTCCTAAAATAATTTCGGTATGATCGATGGTAAAAGGATCTATTGAAATAATACTTTGTACATTTCCTCCTCTAAAAATCGCATTATTAAAACGTACTCCATCAACAGCAATTAACAATCTATTGGTTGAAAACCCTCTAATAATAGGACTTCCACCGCCCAACTGACTTTTTTGTATAAATACATTTCCACTGCTTTCTAACAAATCTGCAGAAGTTTGAGGATTGGTAAACATTATATCCTCGCTAGTAATACTCGAAATTTTTTGTGGAATATCTCCTTTATCTTGTTTGAATTTAGAAACCGATAAAATCACCTCATCAAGAGTACTAGCATCTAGTTCTAAATACACTATTTTTCTAGTCTCAATTATATGTTCTTTTGAATAAGTCGTGGAAACATGAGACAGATGTTGAAAGGTTATTCTTTCATCTTTTAAAAAATCTGAAATATCTACAAATCCATCAAAATCTGTAATCGCCGAAGTAGATTTATCCTTATTATATAGTGCTACGCCTGAAATAGGATCGTGGTTTTCCTTTTCCAAAACTTGTATTTTTTGGGCTATAATTGAAGAAAAAGAAAATATGAAAAGGAAAAATATGGGCAGTTTTATGCTCATTCGAAAATTTGATTTAATACTAATAAAGACTTCGGTTTTTTAAAGCCGTGCAAATGTAATTGATAATAAATCAATAACAAATTTAATAAGTCTGATCGTTGGTTTTTTGACAATTTTATTCGAGATATTGCATCAAAATCTATGCCGAAAAACTGTTTTAAATAGTCTATTATTATGCCATATTCACAGTATTTTCCATTGTTGAATTCTTGAAAATTTCCTTCCAATAAATTAAAGTATTGATTTGGTAATGTGGAAGTATCTGGATAAAAACCTAAATGAAGACTTAAGTTTAATAAAAACATAATATGGAAGTTGGCAATTTCAGTATTTGAGTCTAACCAGATTAAAGATTCTTCAATATATTGAAACAGCATTGCGTCTTCAGCTTCTTCACTAATTGTATTGGCGAGTAATTCAGCTATAAAAATCGCCAAACTACTTTTTAAAATTTGTGTATGAAGTGATTGATAAGGAAAAGACACTTTTACATCTCTAATGCTTTCTAAAGTACCTTTATCTTTATGCGATGCCTCGATTTCTAATAAGGTTAAAGGCTGAAAATAAGAGGCTTTTAATTTGCCTTTTTTCGATTTCAGCACATTCCGAAGTAAATAAGTTTTTAACCCTGATGTTTGGGTAAAGCATTTAACGATTAGGTCTGCCTCACTATATTTAATGGAGGAAAAAACAATAGCTTTGGTTGTAATTACCATTATCGAACAACCATAATTTTTATCACTTTCGTTAGAAGGTTATCATCTGTAGTGATTAAAACTAAATATACTCCCGAAGCTACTCGGTATTTTCCAAAGGCTGTAGTATCCCATTGTACACTTCCTCCTTCCGAGGTAGTTTCAAAAACAAGATTACCAGTAATATCGGTTATTTTTACATTTGCTTTTGCTGTAAGTCCATCAATGGTTACATTTCCGAAGAACTCTGGACGCACAGGATTTGGAAACGCATACACATTTTCTAAATCTTCTTGAGGTGCGGTTGAAGACCCTTTAAAACCAACCAACCCATTAGCTGTAGCAAAATACACTACCCCTGAAGCACTATCTATTGCAATATCTAATACATTATCTGAAGGTAAAGGAGAGTTGTCTGATGTAAACCTTAAAAGAGTTTCTTGCCCATTAGGAGAAAAATAAAACACCCCAGATGTTGCTGTAGAAACCCACTTATTGTTAGAACCATCAACCTCAATATCTGTAATTGATTGAAGAAATAAAAGTTCTTGAGGCACTCCATCTTCTAAAATAATAATTGGTTTTGAATCTGTATCGGCACCTTCTTCAAAAAAACTACCTGCACTAAATAATACACGTAATCCTTTTCTTGTTCCTATCCACAATCTGTTTTGATTATCGAAAGCTAATGCTTTTATATCTGTTGAAGGCAAATCTCCACTTCCTATTTCCTCTCCAATTTTATTAAACTCATTTGTAGCTGGATTATACCCTACCAAACCACTTTGGACCGCTCCAAAAAAAACATAGCCTTCTCTACTAATAGCGAGTTGACTTAATGCTAATTCACTTTCTGCATTAATAATACTAGAAATATCGATGGTTTGAAATTGCCCTTCGGATGTTAGCTTTATTAAGCCTCTATTTATCCTTGATTGCACAAACCATAAGCTTTCTTCCCTATCAAAATCAGCTCCGTATAAACGTATTCCTAACGCTTCATTTCCTCCTGGAATCTCAAGTGGACTATTTGTTTCATTATACAAAATAGTCGGGTTTTGTCTGTCTATTTTAAGTAGCCCTTTTTGGTAGGAACTCATATAGGTTTCTTTTGGGTTTGACGGATTTATTTTAACAAAAACCAAGTCATTTACATCATCTACATTTAATAAACCTATTAGACTATCATACTTTATATTCTTCCAAGTTTCAAATTTATAATTACTAATTCCTTTTTTGGTTAATGGAAATGGATCAAATGTTAAATTAACATCACCATAAGAAACCCACAATTGTCCAGGAGATGCATCTATTGCAAATGGTTGATTCGACAACGGCCCCTCTGGTAATATTTGTTGAACTTGACTTGATCCAAATGGCACTTTTAACATCCCTAACTCTTTTGTTCCAAGGTAAAATGAATTATTAAAAGCAAGACCTGATTGTAATTCAAATTCGAAATCTGGTAAGTTAATTATTTCAGAAAGCAAGGTATAACCAACTGAATATGCATGAACCGTAGATGAAGTTGAAATGGTTAAAACTTCAGAAGTAACTTCGAAATCTACAATTGAATTATTGAATGAATCTATTTGAGCAAATCCGCTTACAGGTGAATAACTTAATATAGAATTATTATTTTTTACTATATATATTTCTGTTCCTAATGTCTGTATTCCTTTAAATCCACCATTGTTAATTGTTGACCATTGTTGATAATCAATAATATTATCATCATTAACCAAAGCACTTCGTATCCCGTTTTCTGAAGTTGCAGCATATATTTTATCATCTAATACGGTGGTTTGAGTTATGTTAATCTGAGATCCTAAATCTCCAATAAAGTAAGTATCGCCAAATTCTAGAGCCCCTAAATCGTAAACTGAAATCCCATATTGAGTAGATATGTACAAATTTCCATTAAACTCATAAAAATGATTAATGCGTTTTCTGTCTGGTGGTATCGTTTGTTTCTCTAATATGTCTACAACTTTTAGAATATTTTCTTCCCCATCAATTATAATTTCAATTAATCCATTTTCGTAACCTATAACATACAAACCAAAAATTTCGCTATAAAGTGCGGTAGATATTTCTTTTCCTGAAAGTCCGTTAATGGTTGAAAGTGTAGTGATTTCTTCTGTAGATAAATCGTAAGTAAATATTGAATTTTCAGCTGCAGCATAAATTTTATCATTTCCTTGCGAAATACTTTTTACAGATACATACGAAAAATAGCCTGTCCAGCTTTGTTCAAAGTTTTGAGACATTAACATACAAGATTGTAAAAACAGGAAAACTGCTACTAATTGCTTCATAAGAATTTTTTATTTCTATAAGTATAACACGCTAAAATACTATTTATTTTGCATTGATTTAAAAAGAAAAAGGTTGCCTATAAAAGACAACCTTTTGTAAATTATAAAAAGGAAAATTATTAAACTACTCCTTGTGCTAACATAGCGTCTGCTATCTTTACAAAACCAGCAATATTTGCTCCTTTTACATAGTCAACATAACCTGTTTCGTCTGTTCCGTATTTTACACAAGCTGCATGAATATCATTCATAATAGTATGTAATTTAGTATCAACTTCTTCTGAAGTCCAACTTAAACGAAGCGAATTTTGTGACATCTCTAAACCTGAAGTAGCTACTCCACCTGCGTTTGAAGCTTTTCCTGGAGCAAATAATATTTTATGAGCTGCGAAAACTTCAATTGCATCTGGTGTAGAAGGCATATTTGCACCTTCACTTACACACATACATCCGTTATCTACTAATGTTTGTGCTTCGTCTTTGTTCAATTCATTTTGAGTTGCACAAGGAAGTGCAATATCACATTTTACAGACCAAGGACGTTCTCCTGCAAAGTATTTTGCTGAAGGATATTGATCAACATACTCGCTAATACGACCACGTTTTACATTTTTAAGATTCATAATAAAAGCTAATTTCTCTTCGTTAAGGCCTTCAGAATCATAAATGTAACCTCCAGAATCTGACATTGTAACTACTTTACCTCCAAATTGAGTTGCTTTTTCTGTAGCGTATTGAGCTACATTTCCAGAACCTGAAACTGCAACTGTTTTACCTTCAAAAGAAGCTCCTTTGGTCGCTAACATGTTTTTTGCGAAATATACATTCCCATAACCTGTCGCTTCTGGACGAATTAATGACCCTCCAAATGAAAGCCCTTTACCTGTTAAAACACCTGTAAATTCGTTTCTTAATCTTTTATATTGACCAAATAAATATCCGATTTCTCTTCCTCCTACTCCAATATCTCCTGCGGGAACATCAGTATTAGGACCTATATGTCTTGAAAGTTCAGTCATAAAACTTTGACAAAAACGCATTACTTCTGCATCTGTTTTTCCTTTTGGATTAAAATCAGATCCACCTTTACCACCTCCCATTGGAAGCGTAGTTAAACTGTTTTTAAAAACCTGTTCGAAACCTAAAAATTTTAAAATACTTAAGTTTACAGTTGGATGAAAACGCAATCCTCCTTTATAAGGTCCAATTGCTGAGTTAAATTCAACTCTATACCCTCTATTTACTTGAATTTCACCACTGTCGTTTGTCCAAGGTACTCTAAACATAATAGTACGTTCTGGCTCTGCCATACGTTCTAATAATTTTTTGCCTTGATACTCCTTATTATCTTCGATAAAAGGAATAACAACTTCGGCTACTTCGGTAACAGCCTGCATAAATTCAGGCTCGTTTGGATTCATTTTTTCAACAGATAAAATGAATTCTTTTATACTTTCTTTCATAAAATTTAATTTATTGAAAACGTTAAGATTAAACAATGTGCAAATATACGGTTTCTCTAAAAAAGTGGTATTAAATTTCAATAAATAAACTAAAAAGTAGTTATAAATTTTAGAGTAACGTTTGTTTTTATATATTTGTTACGTCTCAACCTAAACCTACAATAAAAATGAAGACTAGAATATTACTATTGGTAATAGCCTTTCTTGTTTTTCCGAAACAAGATTTACACAGTCAATTTGGCTTCTCACACGAGATAGGGGTAATTGCAGGTCCACTTGCTTTTTATTCAGATTTTGGACAACGTAATGATAATGAGACTAACTTTGGAAATTCTAGTATTGCCATTGGAATAGTTCATTATATGAATTTTTCTTACAGAGCAGACTGTAATTGTTATACTCGAGATAAATATTTTAATGATCATTTTAAAGTACGTTCAGAAATAGATTACCATAAAACTAAATTAGAGCATTTAGGAAGATGGGTCGCTCCAGATCAACAAGGGCCAGCTTCAGACTTTTTAAGGTCTATGAAAGGAGAAACACAAGTTTTTGAAATAGGTGCGCAACTAGAATATTTTCCATTAAGTATTAGAGATTTTGCATCTGGAGGCGCAAAATTAGCTCCATTTATTAGTGCTGGTGTTCACTGGATTACTTACGATCCTAATGTTACTTATAATGATGATGGCGATTATTTTGGAGGAAAATATGATCCAGCGACTACTATAAACAACGAAGGCGGTAACACTTGGGCTTTTTTAGGAAGTGTTGGTGTACGATACAAATTAAATCCTTCAAGCGATTTAATGCTTGACAGTAGAATTCAATACTATTTTTCGAATTGGGTAGACGGTTTAAACCCAGAAGTCCCTGAAAACAAAGCCAACGAATGGCATTACTGGTTAAATTTTGGTTACATCTATTATATTCAATAGGTTTAAATTAACCTATTGCTTGACGTAAATCTTCAATTAAATCTGCTTCGTCTTCAATACCAACGCTTAATCTAATTAAAGAATCAACAACTCCTGTTTTTTCGCGTTCTTCTTTTGGAATACTAGCATGGGTCATACTTGCAGGATGTCCAGATAAACTTTCAACGCCACCTAAACTTTCAGCTAAAGTAAATACCTTCAAATTTTCAACAATTTTAATTGCATCCTCATAACTGTTTCCTTTGGTGGTGAACGAAACCATTCCTCCAAAATCATTCATTTGAGATTTTGCAACCTCATGATTTGTATGATGTTCAAACCCTGGCCAAAATACTTTTTCAATTTTTGGATGATTGTTTAAATAATTTGCTACCGCTTTTCCGTTTTCACAATGACGTTGCATACGAACGTGTAACGTTTTAATTCCGCGTAACATTAAAAAACTATCTTGTGGGCCACATATTGCTCCACTTGCATTTTGTATAAAATACAATCTATCAGCTAGATCTTTATCCTTTACAATCAAAGCTCCCATTACAATATCACTATGACCACCTAAATACTTTGTAGCACTGTGCATCACTAAGTCTGCTCCTAAATCTAAAGGTTGTTGTAAATAAGGTGTCGCAAAAGTATTATCAACACCTAAAAGAACATTATGCTTTTTTGCAATGGCTGCTGCTTTTTTAATATCAATAATATTTAGCATTGGGTTGGTTGGTGTTTCAACCCAAATAAGCTTCGTGTTTTCGTTTACAAAATCTTCAATCTTATCTGCGTTTTCCATTCCTATAAAATGAAATTTTACTCCAAAATTTGCATAAATCTGTGTAAATAATCGATATGAACCTCCGTATAAATCGTTGGTTGAAATCACCTCATCACCTGGCTTTAATAACTTCATCACTGCATCTATTGCAGCTAAACCACTGCCAAAAGCCAAACCATAATTTCCGTTTTCTAAACTTGCAAAACTTCTTTCTAAAGCAGCTCGAGTAGGATTATGAGTTCTTGAATATTCAAACCCTTTGTGTCCTCCTGGAGTTGTTTGTGCATAGGTTGATGTTTGATAAATTGGTGGCATTACTGCACCAAACGCTTTATCGTGTTCTTGTCCTCCGTGTATTGTTTTGGTATTAAATTTCATGTGTCTTTAGTATTTTATAAATCGGTTACATGCTGTTTGTTATTAGTCATTTCCTTGTATAGGAAAATAGTAACATGTTTACTTTATAATTATGTCTTTAAAAAACAAAAATAATAGTTTTATTTAATAAATTTGAACCTATAATTTTTTATTTATGTCTAACAAAATCGGTTTATTATTTCTGCTATTTATTATTGCTATTAGTTGTAAAAAAGAGGAGGCTATTACATTAACTTCTGAAAATTTTTCTGAAGAATATCAAGGTAATTGTAAAGGTGATAATTGCGCAAAAGTGACTATCGATTATATTAAGGTTAAAGGCGAAAAGGAAGTAGTTGATAAAATAAATTTTGTTATTGGGAGTTTCATCATCTATTCTTTAAATTCAGATTTAGAGAAAAAAATTAGAGCTACCACGATTACTGAAGCTGCAAATGCATTTTTAAAAGCATATGAAGCAGACAAAAAAGAGTTTCCAGATGTAAGTCCTTATGAAGCTGAAGTTTCTGTTTCTAATTCTTATTCTTCTTCAGATATTATTTCAATAAAAACTTCTTTTTACAATTATACAGGAGGTGCTCACGGGAATACTACCTTGTCGTTTTTAAATTTTGATCCTCAAACTGGCGGATTACTTACCAAAAATTCATTGCTGAAAAACAAAAAAGAGTTTACTGAATTTGCTGAGAAAAAATTTAGAGCTGAGAAAATTATATCGGAAGGAGAAAGCATCAATTCTACTGGTTTTTGGTTTGAAAACGACACATTTAGTCTGCCTGAATCGATTGGGTTTTCAGAAACGCATCTAATTTTAATTTACAATCAATACGAAATTGCAAGTTATGCTGATGGTCCAATTGAAATTCAAATTCCTTTAGAAGAAGCTTTACCTTATTTAAATTTCTAAAGATTTTTCTTCATTGCCAAAATATACCCCAAGTGAATTCCTTCATGAAAATTATTAAACTCTAAGGCTTCCTTTATATTTGATAAAACCGATTTTGTAGAAACTGTATACTCGTTATAATCTTTAAATCTTCCTTCATTGTAGTCTTTTTTTGTTTGTTTTAAAGTGGTAAACAATTGCTCTTTCAACATATCGACATCTTCATTTGTCGCTTCTATTTCTGCTTTACTTCCTTTTCTAAAGGCTTCAATTTCCTTTTCAGAAATTAACGTTGGTAATCCCGACAAGGCATAGGTTAATAATTGTTGGGTGATTACTATGTGCTTTATATTCCAAAAAATGGTATTATTAAATCCGTTTGGTTTTATGTTTAGCTGTTCTAGAGTGAAAGTGTCTAGTAAATTATTGAAAATTGTTCGGGTTTTTAAAGTAATATCGAAAGTGTAATTCATAGTTTTAAATTTGAATTAAAAATAAGGTATTTCAAAAGGAAATTGATTAATTTGTGAGAGCAATTTTTACTTAAAAAACACCTTTCCGATAACTAATGGAATCAACGGGCTTGATATGAAAAAAATATACCACCTTTCTACTTGTGATACCAATAAACGAATTTTAAAAGAATTAAATCTTCCTGAAGAATTCGAAAAACAAGACATTAAAACTAGTCCTGTTTCAGGAAAAGAATTAGAAGAACTTTTCCAACTTTCCGGAAGCTACGAAGCGCTCATCAACAAACGAGCTCGAATCTATAGCGAACGAAAATTAAAAGATAAAAACCTAAGTGAATCCGATTTTAAAGATCTATTGCTCGAACATTACACTTTTTTAAAACGTCCAGTTATCATTAATAATGATGATATTTTTATCGGAAATAGTAAAAGTGTGGTTGCATTGGCAAAAGAATCTTTAAACTAAATTATTATCATTATTTTTGAAAGGAATAAATCGTGTATGCAAAAAATTATATTTCTTTTTTTGTTATTAATTACCTTTAGTGGCTTTTCTCAAAAAGACTCTCTAAAACTTAAGAACAATGACATTATTGTAGGTGAATTAAAATCTATGGTCAATGGTGTTATCATTATGAAAACTTCCTATAGTGATAAAGATTTTAGGATAGAATATATCAATGTGAAAGAAATGTATTTAGACCAAAGTTTTTTAATAAACTTGGTTAATAAAAGTCATTATTTAGGAAAAGCGAAGACGGTAAGCCCGGGGATAGTTGAAATCACTACTGAAGGGATGTCTTTTGAAACCAAAATTAAAAACATTGTTCAATTAAAAGCAATAGATACTAATTTTTGGAGTCGTTTTTCTGGTACAATAGACCTAGGATTTAACCTTACAAAGTCAAATAATTTTAATCAATTCTCCTTGGGAAGTAACTTAAAATACGAAAGTGAAATTTGGAATTTTAGCGCTTCTTACAGCTCTCTATTAACCAACCAAGATAATGTAGATGAGATTAAAAGAACCGAATGGAGTATTGATGCTCAGCGATTTATCTTCAATGAATGGTATGCCATTGTTGACGTGTCTTTTTTATCAAACACAGAACAAGCATTAAAAGGAAGGGTAAGTACCCTTGGAGGTATTGGAAAATATGTGATTAGAACCAACCGCCTTTTTTTAGGTGTTAGAGCTGGGGTCAACTATAATATTGAAACTTATTTTGACGAAACACTTGATAAAAAATCTACAGAGGCCAATATTGCTGCCAATTTTAATATGTTTGAATTTGGAGATTTTAATTTAACAACAGATTTTACAGCGTATCCAAGTTTATCGGAAAGTAAAAGATTTCGTTTAGATTATAGCCTTGCTTTAAAATACGATTTACCTTGGGATTTCTATATTAAAATGGATTTTGCTCTTAACTTCGATAATCAACCAGCAGTTGAAGGAAACGATTTCGATTATATTTTTAATAGTGGTTTTGGATGGGAATTAAAGTAATAATCAATTTATGAATCCAAGAGCATTAGCCTTTCTTGCTGCCACTGCCGCAGCTGCAATATATGGTGTAAACCATACCATTGCAAAAAACTTAATGCCCACTGTAATTGAACCCTATGGTTTTATTTTACTTCGAATTAGTGGGGCTCTTTTGCTTTTTTGGTTGGTGGGGCTTTTTTATCCTTCCGAAAAAATTGAACGCAACGATTGGATGCGAATTATCGCCTGTGCTTTCTTCGGAATGGCTCTAAATATGCTGATGTTTTTTAAAGGTTTAAGCTTGTCTACTCCAATAAATAGCTCGGTGGTAATTACGATGGTTCCCGTTTTATTATTGGTAATGTCTGCTGTTTTTCTAAAAGAAAAAATTACCTGGCGAAAATCTATTGGAATTGGATTGGGGTTAATAGGAGCTTTATTATTAATTTTCTTCGGAATAAAAACTCAAGACAATGCTCCAAATATTCCTTTAGGAAATATGTTATTTATAGTAAATGCAACTTCATATTCAATCTATTTAATTATTGTAAAACCCTTAGTTGAAAAATACAGTTCTATTACTCTTATGAAATGGTTTTTTCTATTCGCTTTTATAATTAATATACCTATTGGTATAAAAGAGTTTGTTGCTGTTGAGTGGACACAATTACCATTAGATATTATTTGGAAACTTGCTTTTGTAGTGATTGGCACAACATTCTTTACATATCTATTCAATATCTATGCTCTTAAACAATTAAAACCTTCAACGATTGGTGCTTTTATTTATTTACAACCCATATTAGCAACTACTTTTGCAATTATAGTAGGTGCAGATTCACTAACTACCATTCGTATTGCTGCGGCTGCTTTAATATTTACAGGTGTTTTTCTTTCTACAAGAAAGTCTAAACGCACATAAATACCAAGTCTTTACGAGCCTATTTAGGCGAAGTATTCTCATGATAAAACTAAATTTTTCAAAGCTTTAAACCTTAGCAAAGGCTTTTAAAGATCCAAAGGAAATTGCTGGAACTTACGAGTATCTTCCTTAGTCAAAATTTTAAAATCTTCTGTTTTATCCAGTCCAGAAATAGCAGAAATTAAAGATGCTGGCAAGTCGCGGAGCTTTCGAGTTTTTAGATCTATCCAACCTCCCATCATATTACAACGAGCTAAATTCTTTCCTTCAGTATTGTAAAAGTTATGTTGAAATTCAAAATACATTCCGCCTTCCGAAAGACCTTTTAATTGCAACGAAACCCGAATTGGTTTCCCCGGAAATATTTCCTTAAAATAAAACATATGTTCATAAAAAACGACAGGCCCAATATTGTGTTTTATCATATTCTCCTGACCAAAACCATTTTCCATAAAATAACTAAGGCGGGTATGACTCATATAATTGATATAACTGCTATTTGCCAAATGCCGATTTGCATCAAGGTCATTCCAACGGACTTCAAACTCTTTTAAATACATTTTTAATTTTTTTTCAAAGATAATTTTCTTTTCGTTCTGCTTCTAAAAGTCCCTGTTTATTTTCTCTCACAAAGTTTTCTCTCGCAAAGTCGCAGAGATGCAAAAATTTTTTATTGTCACCTCACCTACAACTCTTTGCAGCTTGGCGCCTTTGCAAGGAATTTAACTTTGATCTTTCATTTTGAAGTATACCCCATTATTTCTTACTTTGCTAAAAAATATTTATGCCCATTATAAAAAGTAATTATAACCCTTGTTTCATTTTTAAAAACGGGCATTTTTCAACCATATATTCTTCAAAACTTAGAAAAAACCCAAGACTAATTCAGCAAAGAGAACGCATCGTTTTACCCGATGGTGATTTTTTAGACTTGGACTGGTCACATTCTCAAACTATCACAAATAAACTTGTCGTCTTACTTCACGGCTTAGAAGGAAACGCACAACGAACCTATATAAAGGGTGCTGGTAGTCAACTTCAAAAAAATGGCTGGGATATTGTTGCAATGAATTTTAGAGGTTGTAGCGGGGAGGATAATATGGCATATCAATCGTATCATTCCGGTAAAACAGATGATTTAGAAACTGTAATTAAACATATTCTCGAAAAAGACAACTACCAAGAAATTGTATTGGTTGGCTTTAGTTTAGGAGCCAATTTATTACTAAAATATTTAGGAGAGCGTGATGTCATTCCTTCAGAAATAAAAAAAGGAGTCGCTATTTCAGTCCCAACAAGTTTACGGGGTTCTTTAGAATGTTTAATGAAACCTGAAAATTGGTTATATAGCAAAGCATTTTTAATCAATCTTCGAAAAAAATTCGAACTAAAAATGAAGCAGCATCCCGATAAGATGACTGCTTCAGATTTAAATAAAATTGAAACTTTAAAAGATTTTGATGATGTATACACCTCAAAGGCACACGGGTTTAAAGATGCCTATGATTATTATGAAAAGAATAGTAGCAATCAATTCATTCCTAACATTAAAATTCCTGTGCTAATTTTAAATGCTAAAAACGATAGTTTTTTATCTGAAGATTGTTACCCTTTTCAAACGGCAGAAAATTCAAAAAATATTTATTTAGAAACTCCTTTATATGGAGGTCACGTTGGATATCACCAACCAAATAATATATATTATAGTGAAAAACGAACACTAGAATTTTTAAAATAGTAGAGAGGGTAAAAGGGAAAAAACAGTCCAACGAGATCCGAGTGAGCTGCTTAAGATCTTATTTGATTTGTAACCTGTAAAAGAACGATTGATCTGGTGGCGGTAAATGATCCACTTATCTCACAAACCGGCATAAAACCAACACTAAGTACGACAGGCTACTTATCTCTGATCTTTAATTGGTTTAGTTTTGGTAAGGAATTCTCTGAAGGTGGTGAGAGTTATAAACTAAAATAAAAGTAGTTTTTTAATAATTATCTTTGCTTAAAGCCCATTATCATTGTGTTTACAGGTGGTTTTTAGCTATAAAAGCGGTTGAAAACTTTTCATAAAACGTTGGTATATTCTTTAATATCGATTATTACGATATTAAAGAATGGTGTATGTTTGTAATATCAATAAAAAAGCACCCTGTAGAGTGCTTTAAAATACTGTGCTTCCATCATTAGGAAGTAAATAGACGGAAAAAGTGCCAGTATATTCACCGATCAATAGAAAGGTTTTTCATTAAGACACTCTATTTGGTCTTACCGTCGAAAAGGGTTTGGTTTAGTCGCTAGACCCTTTTTCATTTAAAATCTGTCACAAAACTACAAAAACATATTTATATTTAAGTGGATTTTCTGTAACAAAAGTTATAATTAATAAAGAAACAAGCGTTTTGGTTTAGATATATAGGTAAAGGAGGTTTTCGCATGTTGCTATTATTGCGAAAACTTTGAAAGTTACTTTCTACTCTATTTATTACCCGAAAGCATTTAGATAAAAACTTTGATAAGGATGGAAATCCTAAAGAATCCTAATTACAATACTCCCATCCAATTTTAGTACCTTTGCATTCCTAGAAAATAAATGAATATGATTCAGTCAATGACAGGTTACGGCAAGTCACTTTTACAATTGTCAACCAAAAAAATTACGGTCGAAATAAAATCGCTCAATAGCAAAAATCTCGACATTAATACTCGGGTGCCATCTTCGTATCGAGTGAAAGAATTGGAAATGCGAAAAATGATTTCAAAATCATTGATTCGAGGTAAAGTAGATTTTAATCTCTTTGTTGAAATTACGGGCGAAGAAACCACTTCAAAAGTAAATAATAGTGTCGTGCAACAATATATGAGTCAGTTGTCAACGATCGTAGATGCTGATCAAACGGAGTTATTAAAAATGGCACTTCGAATGCCAGACACTCTAAAAACAGAACGAGAAGAAATAGAAGAAGATGAATTTAAAAGTATTTCTGAAGCTATTTCCGAAGCCTTAATCGCCATCAACAAATATCGTAGTGACGAGGGAAAAGTACTAGAAGACGATTTTGTAATGCGTTCTAAAACCATTGCAGAATTATTAGAAAAAGTAATCGAAATTGATAATGAGCGTATCGCTATTGTAAAAGATAGATTACGAAAAGCGGTAGAAGATTTAAAAGAAAATGTAGATGAAAATCGCTTTGAGCAAGAGTTGATCTATTATCTCGAAAAATACGATATCACTGAAGAAAAAGTGCGTTTAAAAAATCATTTAAACTACTTTAATGAGGCGATAAATTCAGACGATTCTAACGGTAAAAAACTAGGGTTTATCTGTCAAGAAATAGGTAGAGAAATCAATACAATTGGTTCAAAATCTAATCATGCTCCAATGCAACAATTGGTAGTTCAAATGAAAGACGAATTGGAAAAAATTAAAGAACAATCCTTAAACGTTTTATAATGAAAGGAGGGAAATTAATTGTTTTTTCGGCACCTTCAGGAAGTGGAAAAACAACCATTGTACAGCATTTATTAAAACAAGAGAACTTAAATTTAGATTTCTCTATTTCCGCTACTTCTCGCGAGCCTAGAGGAGAAGAAATTCACGGTACCGATTATTATTTTATTAATTTAAAAGAGTTTAAACAACATATTAAAAATAGTGATTTCCTAGAA
This sequence comes from Flavobacteriaceae bacterium, assembly GCA_046055745.1. Taxonomy (GTDB): domain Bacteria; phylum Bacteroidota; class Bacteroidia; order Flavobacteriales; family Flavobacteriaceae; genus Marifrigoribacter. The sequence continues at coordinate 14,946 of JASFZG010000071.1, forward strand.
TGGGAAGAAGTATATCGCGATAACTTTTATGGAACCTTAAAAACCGAAATTGAACGTATTTGGGCTAAAGGAAAGAATGTGATTTTTGATATTGATGTGGTAGGTGGACTTCGGATTAAAAAGAAATACCCTAAGGAAACGTTGGCTGTTTTTGTAAAGCCCCCAAGTGTTGATGAGTTGAAAATTAGATTAAAAAAACGTAAAACCGAAAGCGAAGAGAAAATTAATATGCGAATTGCAAAGGCATCGGTAGAATTAGCAACTGCACCACAATTTGATTATATTATCGAAAACAAAGTGTTAGGAACTGCTCTTAAAGAATCTGAAAATTTGGTCTTAAATTTCATTAAAAAAGAAGATGCCTAAAAAAGTTGGTTTATTTTTTGGAACTTTTAATCCCATTCACATAGGGCATTTAATTATCGCTAATCATTTAGCAGAGCACTCCGATTTAGAAGAAGTTTGGTTGGTCGTGACACCACACAATCCACATAAAAAAAAGAAAACCTTACTCGATGACATTCATCGTTTAGCTATGGTGCGTATTGCCATAGAAGACTACCCAAAATTACAAGTAAGTAACATCGAATTCGATTTACCTCAGCCTAATTATACCGTAAAAACATTGGCTGTTTTAGAGGAAAAGCATCCCGAAAAAGAGTTTTGTTTAATTATGGGCGAAGACAATTTAAAGAGCCTTCATAAGTGGAAAAATTATGAGGTGATTTTGGATAGATTTCCAATTTATATTTATCCAAGAATTTCTAACAGAAGCATAGAAGCTCAATTTTCAAACCATCCTAAGATTACAAAAATCAATGCTCCCATAGTAGAAATATCATCCACTTTTATTAGAAAAAACATTGCTTTAGGAAATAATATTCAACCTATGTTACCCAATAAAGTTTGGGAATATTTAGATGAAATGAATTTTTATAAATAGATCTTTAATCTTCATTTTTCACAAAGCCTAAATTATTCGTATTTTTGAATATAATTAATATTTCTATATGTCAAATAAACCAAAATTTGCAGTTTTTGGAGGAGGAAGTTGGGCAACAGCTATTGTAAAAATGTTGTGCGAAAATTTAGATGAAGTGGGGTGGTATATGCGAAATACTACATCAATAGAGCATATAAAAAAGGACAAACACAACCCTAATTACCTTTCTTCGGTTGAGTTTGATACTGACAGGTTAAAGTTAAGTAATGACATTAACGAAATGGCTTCCTATGCCGATTACTTGATATTTGTAATTCCGTCGGCATTTTTATACAAGGAATTAGAAAAATTAACGGTCGATATAAAAGATAAAGTTATTTTTTCAGCAATTAAAGGTATTGTCCCAGAAACTAGCCTGATTGTGGGTGACCATTTTTATACGCATTTAAAAATTCCGTTTAAAAATATCGGAGTAATTACAGGTCCTTGTCACGCAGAAGAGGTTGCACTCGAACGTCTTTCTTATTTAACCATTGCCAGTGCCGATCAAGAAAAAGCAAAAATTGTTGCTGATCATTTGAGTAGTGATTACATAAAATGCTCCTTAAGTGAAGATATTATCGGTACCGAATATGCCGCAATGCTCAAAAACATCTACGCTATTGCTGCCGGAATTGCCCACGGTTTGGGTTATGGTGATAACTTCCAAAGTGTCTTGATGAGCAATGCCATTCGGGAAATGAAAAAATATGTAAAGAAAATCTACAAAATGAAACGTGACATTAATGGATCAGCCTATTTAGGAGATTTATTGGTAACTGGTTATTCTATGTTTAGTCGAAACCGAATGTTTGGAACGATGATTGGAAAAGGCTACACCGTAAAAAGTGCCCAAATGGAAATGAGTATGATTGCTGAAGGTTATTATGCTACAAAAAGTGCTTATGAGCTAAATCAAGGAAAAGAAAAAAAGGCAAAAACACCAATCATAGATGCTGTTTACGACATTATTTACAATAATAAAGACGCAAAAAAAGTATTTAAAACGTTAACAAATAAGTTAGATTAATATTTTACCATCCTAAGGATAGTGTATGGGTAGTGTATGGATAGTGTATGCTATTAGTAACCTTATCATTAAAAACTAAGTAGCAATCACACAATCTTGCCCCATTAAGTCTATAAAAACTGTTTTTTCTTCGGAAATGGAATGAGGTTCAAATATAAAAGTACGGTCAAATAATTTTCCTTCAGCAAAAAAGGTTACGATATATTCGTTGGTAAAACTGAAAACTTCTTCGGCTATAAATTCTACTTTTGCACCTGTATGAGAAGGTAAATCTCCTAAGCCATGACGTAAAGTTGTGGTCTTTTTATCCTTGCTTTTTCCTCTAGAAAGCACCAAAACAGATTCAATTCTATCCTCTCTGTGATTAATCACATAAACATTCCACGATTTTGCTAAAAAATCTTTATCCCATTCTTTTGTAGCTACTACTTGAATGTTTTCAACTTTTGGAATTTTGATGTCTTTTTTCATATCTATTTCCCACGAAAGAGGGAGTTTGTTGTCTTAGCGAGGAGGGACGACGTGGCTATCTCATGATGTTTACCGATTTGTTTAAAAGATTGCTTTTTCTGATATTAAAGTGAAAGTTTACTATTCGACGGCACTTCAGCTCCGCTCAATGACCACACTCAGGGAGATATTGTATTTATAAACTCTTAAATTGCTCTAAAAAACGTACGTCATTTTCACTAAACATACGAATATCTGGAATTTGTTGAAGCAACATTGCTATTCGGTCTATTCCCATTCCAAAGGCAAAACCCGAATAAACTTCAGGATCAATATTACAGTTTTTTAGCACATTAGGATCTACCATTCCGCAGCCCATAATTTCTAACCAACCTGTACCCTTTGTAATTTTATAATCGGTTTCGGTTTCTAATCCCCAATACACATCTACCTCAGCACTTGGCTCGGTAAACGGAAAGTATGACGGACGTAAACGTATCTTAGATTTTCCGAACATTTCAGTAGTAAAGTATTGTAATGTCTGCTTTAAATCTGCAAAACTCACTCCTTTATCAACGTACAATCCTTCTACTTGATGGAAGAAACAATGTGATCTAGCCGAAATAGCTTCATTACGATATACTCTTCCTGGCGAAATGGTTCTTATGGGTGGCTCGTTGTTTTCCATATAACGTACTTGCACTGAAGAAGTATGAGTTCTAAGTAGAACATCTGCCCCGACGCTTCGGGGTTTTTCAATAAAGAAAGTATCCTGCATATCTCTTGCTGGATGGTATTCAGGAAGGTTCAGTGCAGTAAAATTATGCCAATCGTCTTCAATTTCTGGTCCTTCAGAAACATTAAATCCAATACGTGAAAAGATATCGATAATCTTGTTTTTTACAATAGAAATTGGATGTCTAGAGCCTAGTTCTAAAGGTTCTCCTGGACGAGTTAAATCTCCATAAACACCTTTTGAATCTTCTTCATTAGTCAAAGATGCTTTTAAAGAATTAACTTTTTCGGTAGCAACTGTTTTTAATTGATTGATCGTTTGTCCAAATTCCTTTTTTTGCTCATTAGGAACATTTCTAAATTCAGCAAAAAAGTCATTCAGCAAGCCTTTTTTTCCTAAATATTTAATTCGGAAAGTTTCAATTTCATCGGGAGAATTTGCAATAAACGCCTCAACGTCTGCAATATGTTCTTTTATTTTATCAATCATAGCTTATGGTAAACAAGTTTGCAAAATTACGTTATTCCTATTGTTGCTGCAATAAAAAAGGAGAGAAATGAACGCAAACGATTTAAGACCACTTTGCTTTTTGACAAACGACCTAAGACTTAAAATTTAGAACTTCTCAACCTTTAGTTTACTTCGATACATCCCAATGAAAAATCAGGATACTCAGCAAACTTGCTCAACTCCCGTCTTCGGTCTTCAAACTTCTCAAATCACTTCTTTCTCCAAAAAATACTGAACCACGGCTTCTTTCATCAAGACACTTTGCTCGCCTGCTTTTAAAGGAGGAAGCTGTTCTAATACTTTATAATGTGGCCACCCCTCTTCGTCAAAATAATCGAAAGCATAATAACCAAAAGGTTCTAAAAGCCTGCAAATAGCAATATGCATTAAGTTAAGTTTATCGTCTTTGCCGTAGATTTTTTTAAAATTTCCTTTTTCCTGAAGTCCGATAATATATATAATCGCATCCAAATCTAGGGTCTCTCCATCTGCAAACTGATTACTAAGTAAAGTAACCACTTCGTCCCATTGTTTTTTTAATTCCTCGTCTCTTGCCATATTAATTCCTCACGAAAGTGAGGATCTCGTTAATTAAATCAGGCATTTTATAAGTTAACCCCTGCTTTTATTTTCTACAAAGATACATTGCTAAAAGCAAAAACCTATAAGAATATTCTCTTATAGGTTTTAATGAATAGTAAAAACTATTATTATTATTTATTAATTAGATATTTTATTAAATCTTTCCTCACAACCTTCAATACATGTAATATTTTCACCTGAAGCCGTTAATTTTAAACTATTATCAATAAAAGAATAGTTATAAATAAAAACACCTTCAGTACCAGAACAAGCATTGCTCTCATATTGCAAAGTTATTTTTTCATTATTATAAGTGTAGGTTCCTATTAAACAGCCTGTAATTCCTTCACTAAAACTAAAAGTGCCATCTTCATTAAAGCTAACTTTATAACCATCTACAATGTCTGAACAAAACCAACTCGCACCATCAGAGCCACAATATTCTACTAATTGCCATTTCCCAAAAATGGTACTATCTTCTTCATTAGAATTATCTTTACTACAGCTAAAAAAAAGAAGCACCGTAACTGAAACATATAGTATATTTTTCATAATAATTATTTTTTTAACTAACCAAATATAATAAAAAACACTTAAAAGTTTTTGGCATTAAAAACCTTCAATATACCAAATACAATAATTTTGGCACATATTAATAGCATACACTATCTTTACCCTAAAATCAATTTATGAATATTTTCGATATTGTTTTAGGAATCATATTAGTTTTCGCATTTATACGCGGAATGAAAAAAGGACTTTTCGTAACATTAGCCTCTTTGATAGGGTTGGTTTTAGGAGTTATAGGTGCAATTTATTTTTCTGAATATGCAGCAGAATATATTTATAATTGGTTTAATTGGAGTGAGCAAACCAGTAACATTGTAGCAAGAGTGGTTACTTTTATTGCAGTGGTGGTTGTTATAAATTGGGCAGGAAAATTTTTAACCAAATTAGCCGATTTTGCCTTTTTAGGAATCTTCAATAAGCTATTAGGCGGCGTATTTAATGTCTTGATTATTGCATTTATAATCAGTGTGGTTTTTATGTTTTTTAATCAATGGAACACTACGAATTATATAATTTCTGAAGAGAAAACAAAAGATTCTATCCTTTACGAACCTATGATATCATTAGCTCCAATGGTGCTTCCAGATTTAATAGAAACAGTGGTGGAAGTTGAAATTCCTGAAAACATATTAGAAGAATACGATATTATAAAAAACGACTCATTAAAATAATATATTATGAAAATTAAAGCAGAAGTATTAGAAAATGGACCATTGTTAGTTCACGGAACTATAGAAGTTAAAAAAAGTAATGGGGAAATTGATGAGAAAGAAAAGGTAACTGCATTTTGTAGATGTGGCGCTTCCCAAAACAAACCTTATTGTGATGGAGCCCATAGAAAAATAGATTGGAAAGAATAAAATTTCGCCTATGACCGCAATATTAAAACAAGTTAAAACCCTGTTACCTTCTGTAGAAATTGATATGGGAGGTACTCCCGTAAAGCAATCCTTGCCTACCCAAAAAGTAAATAGAGTAGATCCTTTTTTGTTGGTGCATCATCTAAAAATTCAATATTTTGATGATCGCCCTGCTCGGATTCAAGGTATTGGACCTCATCCACATCGTGGTTTTTCTCCAGTAACTTTTATTATTGATGGAGAAGTTCATCATCGAGATAGTCGAGGGAACAGTCAGATTGCTAAAAAAGGTGAAGTACAATGGATGAATGCTGGCGCTGGAATTGTCCATAGTGAAAGACCTTCGGAAACATTAGCTCAAAGAAACGGCACACAGGAAATTATTCAAATTTGGATCAACAGTCCTGCTGCTAGTAAAATGAAAGAACCTTACTATCGCCATCTTTCCGAAGAGCAAATACAAGTAGTTATTTCCGAAGATCAAAAAGTAAAAACCAAAATCATTACAGGGGAATTTAACGGAATAAAAAGCGATTTACCTACAGAAAGTGAACTGCAAATTCTCTGGGGGAATGCAGAAAAGAACAGTACAGAAACCTATCAAATTTCAAAGGGACTCAACACCATGCTATACCTAATTAAAGGTACTTTACGAATTACCGGCTACGGATTTGTAGATGCAGAAAACCTAGTTATTTTTGAAGAGGAAGGCGATTCAATCACTGTTAATGCTACCGAAGATTCACAGTTTTTACTACTTAGCGGAAAACCTCTCAACGAAAAAGTATCGCAAAGTGGTCCTTTTGTAATGAACAATCAAACACAAATTTTGGAAGCGATGCGTGATTATCAAATGGGTAAAATGGGTGTTTTAATTGAAGAGAATTAATTATAAAAACCAACAGGCTCGAAATAGCAATGTGGGTGACACTCAATAAACGGGTAGAGAAAAACGTATAATAAAATTTATAACTCCTTTAAATCTGTTAAAGGAATCCAACCATCTTTCCCGTTGGCGATTTCAATTAATGCCCAATCAACATCTTTTTCCTTAACCTGGACTTTAGTTCCTTCGTGAAGTGTAAAAGCAGTTTCACTTCCTAAACTTGGTGCTTCTCTGACTTCTATGCTTTCTGAAAAAATTATGGCTGGCTGATTTTTAACAGTATCATCAAAAGTTGAAAAAGCCATTGTTAAAGACATTCCTAAAAGTAAAATTGAAAATAATGCAGAAACAAAAAATAATCGCTTTTTCTCTTCGGAATAGGAGAAATAATATAGTAAAAATAAAATTACAAAACTTATAGAAAACAGTACTACCGCTTTTGCCCAACCATCAAAAGTTAATACTTCTGAAACAGCCAAATACCACTTATAAAATACGGTTTTTGGCAAAGGTTCTATATCATCAACTGTAGCGTTTTCAGCAAAAGCCAAATTATTTTTTATATCGCTATCGTTTGGAGAAAGCAACAGTGCTTTTTCAAAATAATAAATACTAGGACCAATATTGTTTAACTTATAATGAGCATTTCCCAGATTAAAATAAAGCTCGGCAGAATGATTTTTAGCTTCCAGTATTTTCATCCAAGAATTAACAGCTTCTTGGTATTTTTCGGCTTTATAAAGCTCTTTTCCTTGTTCAAATAATGGTCCATTTTGAGCAAAATTTGGTATAGAAAAAAGCACCACAATCATTGCAACTATAGCTGTTTTAAAATAACTCTTAATTCTTAACTCTGCACTCATAACTTGTAATTCTTAACTCGTAAATTGTTTATCAATACTCGAAATCACACTCACTGCTTTTTCATAATCTTGCTTTATTGTAACATTCGACGTTGGTGTATAACGTGCAAATTCACAGCTTTTTAACAACCTTATAAATTCTAATACGGTGGCTTCTTCAACTTGTTTTTCTGAAAGTAAGGTTGTTATTTTTTCTTTTGAAAATTCAGAAGTTACAATGGCTAATTTAGCACGTAAATAATTATGTAATGCACGTTCTAAAGCTTCATAAAATGCTTCTTGTTTGCCTAAGTTCTTTTTGGCTTCAGATAAATATTTCTTTGCCAATTTTGTTGCTTTTCGAAGTCGTTTTCCGTCCACATCACTCAATCGTTTTCTTCGGTTATTTCCTATTAATATTATTAAAGGTATAAAAATAAATGGCACCCCTGCCAGCCACCAAAATAAATTTGATTTAAAAAACTGAGGCTGATTAATGGGTTCAAATTTTGAACTGAGTTTTATATATTTAAATTGATTATTAGTTAAAGCTACCGTGTTTTTCTTGGAAGTATTCTCCTTAATTACGGTTGTTTGATTAGGTGTTGGGCCGTTTTCAACATTAATAATAATCTCGTCTGACGATAGTGTTTTATAACTTTTTGAAGCCACATCAAAATAAGAAAAAGTAATCGGTCTTATTGGATAATTTCCTTTGTATTGTGGGATCACAGTGTATGTTTCGGCAATAAAGCCATTCATTCCTTTTATATTAACGGCTACTTTATTATCCCTTACTGGTTCGTAAACTTCTAAGGAACTTGGTAAATTAAGGGCTGGTAAATTGAATAGTTTCAAGTTTCCAGTCCCTTCAACAGTAATTTTTAATTCTAAAGATTCATTAGCGTTTAATACTGTTTTGTTTGTTTTTACTTTAAAATTGAAACTCCCTACTGCTCCTTCAAAATCGTCTGGTTTTCCTTTAAGCGGAAGCGGTTTTACATTTATTGTTCTCTTTCCTGCCGAAATAGTTCTGTTAACACGAGTCATTCTCCTGCGTCCAAAAATGTCCCTGGTATTTCCTTGTACATCAATCGGAACATCGAGTGTTAATGGTTCTATGATTAACTCTCCCGTTTTCTGAGGATATAAAATGGCTTTCCTTAAAACTACATAGCGGTATGGTTTTCCTTGATAGGTTCCTTCAAAAATTTTAGATTTTCCTTTACTGTCAATATTCTGACTCCAAAAATCTGCGTATTTAGGGGAATCTATTTCTCGCCAACTTCTGGTAATACTTACATTATTGGAAACATATAATTTGTAAACAACCGTAATAGCTTCGTTTAAATAAGGATTTGGATTAGATACCTCAGCTACTAAATGTACATTTTCACTTGCTATATAATCGGCGTTATTTCCATCTTTTGGTTTAGTAACCGCAGCTGTAACTAGTACTTTAATGGGTGTTGTTTTATAGATTTCTCCATTTATTTCAATAGACGCTTGTTTTATAGTAAATGTACCTTGTGATTTTGGTGATAGAAAATAGGAATAGGTTTTTGAATATCTTCTTTTTCTGTTTATATAGGTAGTACTTATAGATTGATTAGGGCCACCAACGACATTAAACCCTTCAAAATTTGGAGGAACAAAATTATCTCCGTCTTGATTCATTTCAAAATCTACCCGAAGTCGTTCGTTAATTCCCAAAGTCTTTTTACTCACTTTAGCAACAAATGAAACTTGAGCTTGGCTAATACCAAAACTCAATATAAAAAATAATATAAAAACCGATTTCAATTTCATTACCAATCTTTTGCAGATTTTACTTTTGCACCTTTTTGCTTCTTAGCATTTATCTTATCCTGAACTTTTTTCTCCTCATTATTCATAGCTTCTAACAAGTTTTTTACTTGTTGAGGCGATAACTTTCCTGGCTGAGGTTGTTGAGGTTGCTTTTCTTGTTTATCTTCTTTTGGCTCGTCTGGTTTTCCTTTGTCTTTATCTTTATCTCCTTCTTTTTTATCTTGCTCCTCGTCGCCTTTATCTTGCTCCTTTTTATCTTCTCCGTCGTCTCCGTCTTTCTTATTATTCTCGTTTTCTTGTTTATCTTTATTCTCTTCCTTTTTATTATCCTGATCTTTATTATCATCTCCGCCACCACCGTTTTTCTCTTGGTCTTCCAACAGTTCTTTTGCTAAAGCTAAATTGTAACGAGTTTCTTCATCTTTTGGGTTATTCCGAAGGGCATTTTTATACGATTCTACCGCTTCTTGATATTTCTTTTCATTCATATAGGTATTTCCTAAATTATGAAAAGCCTTGTGTTTATCTGCTTTTGAATCGGCAACCGAAGCAGCTTGCTTAAAACGATTCATTGCGATATCGTTCATTTCTTTATTATAGTATGCATTCCCAAGGTTATATTTTGCGGTATCGTCCTTTGGATTTAAGGAAATTGCTTGACGATAATCTGCTTCAGCTTTTGAGAAATCTCCTTTTAGCATTTCTGAATTTGCCTTACTTAACATTTCTTCCGACTGACGTAAAACCTTTTGTTTTTCTTTGTCTTCTTGGGCGATTGCTGAAGTAGTTAGACCTAACATTAAGATAAAAACAATAATGTTATTACGCAGAGAAACATTGAGTTTCACAGAGTTTCGTAGAGAGGAAATGTAATATGTAATATTATTTACTTTCATTAAACAGGTTTAATTTTTTAATCCAAGCTGTTTTTCGTTCTAAAAGAAGTACATCCAACACCAACAATAATAAGGCTAAACCTAAAAACCATTGAAAACGATCTTTAAAATCGGTGAATTGTTTAGCTTCAAACTCCTTTTGATTCATACCATTTAAAAT
>JASFZG010000072.1:0-18117 GCA_046055745.1 Flavobacteriaceae bacterium
GAACCTGCCGAATTTCCTAAAAACATTCCTTCTTCTTTCGCCAATCTTTGTGTATAAACAGCTCCGTCTTTATCGGTTACTTTGGTAAATCCATCAATAATATCGAAATCTACATTTTTTGGAAGAATATCTTCACCAATCCCCTCAGTTACATAAGGGTAGATTTCTTTTTCATCGAAAATTCCTGTTTCGTGGTATTTTTTGAAAACACTTCCGTAGGTATCTACTCCCCAAATCTTAATATTCGGATTTTGTTCTTTTAAATATTTTCCAACACCAGAAATCGTTCCTCCTGTACCAACACCAACCACAAAGTGAGTAATTTTTCCATCGGTTTGTTCCCAAATTTCTGGGCCTGTACTTTGATAATGTGCTTTTGCGTTACTCGGATTGTCATACTGATTTACATACCAACTATTTGGGGTTTCTTCCGCTAAACGTTTAGAAACCGAATAATACGAACGCGGATCTTCTGGCTCAACAGCCGTTGGACAAACCACCACCTCAGCTCCTACTGCTCTTAAAATATCGCATTTTTCTTTAGACTGTTTATCTGCCAACACAAAAATACATTTGTAGCCTTTTATAATGGCTGCCAATGCCAATCCCATCCCTGTATTTCCTGAAGTTCCTTCAATAATAGTTCCTCCTGGTTGTAACCTTCCGTCTGCCTCTGCATCTTCAATCATCGTTAATGCCATACGGTCTTTTACCGAGTTTCCAGGGTTAAAAGTTTCGTATTTTGATAATACCAAACAAGGAAGTTCAGCGGTGAGTTTATTTAATTTTACTAATGGAGTATTTCCAATAGTTTCAAGAATATTTTCTGCGTATGTCATTTGTAAATTTTAAAGGTTGCAAATGTAGTAAAATGAAATATTAATTTAAATGAATTTAAAAAATCCTATTTTACAGTATCTTTAATAAAAAAAGTTTTATCAAAAAACAATCTTCGTTCTCGATACTCTAAAGAATCAAATTTGTTTTTATTATTATTTTCAATTAGTACTCCTCTAATTCTTTTTTCTCCAGGTGTAGTATATTGTAATCCAAATTCTATATCATGATTTATTGGATAATACTCTTCCGGTATATCCGGGTGAGGTATACCATCATTTTTTAAACTTTGATAGGTAAAAGTTTCAATATCATATAAGTTTGAGAAATCATCATTTAATAATAAATCATATTTAGGAAGAATTATCTCAATATCCGAATCCCTACTAAAATACGGTTGTTGTAAGTAAAAATGAACTTTAACAAATTCTCCAAGAGAAATAGTATCCCTTATAAAAAAAGAATCAAAAAAATTTCCTCTACCTGTTAAAGTGTCTTTATTTTTAACAACCCAATTCTGATTAAAATAAGACTTATCATTTATGTTTTTATACTCAACAATATTTGTGTTACCATTCTTTTTATAAAATTTCCAAAATCCAATTCTAAAATTAATGTCTTTATTTTTAATCTCTCCTTCACTTAATAGTATCTCGTTTTTATCAAATAATTTAATACAGCTTGTAGAGTCTTTCCAATATCTGATTTGATTAATTGTTGTTGTTTTTACATTATTAAAATAATAAATTGAAGAATCGATGTTCTTCCCATTTTTAAGAAGATGAGTTACTCTTATGTTCCCGTTTTCAAAATATTCCGTTTTAGTTATTAATCTATCTTTATTACAAGAGGTTAAAAACAATAATGTAATTATTAAACAAACACAATTTAACTTAAAAAATTTTATCATTTTATTTTTTCTTATTTACAGACCCTCTCTATGAATTCACAATTATAAATATTTTTTATACTATATAAAAACCTAATTGTTTGGAGCTATTTTTATATTACTCAAACCGAATAGCCTTCACCGGAGATATTTTCGAAATAATAAACGAGGGAATCAACAACATCAATAAACACAAAATTAGCGTACCAATATTTAAAAGAAAAATATAACCAAAACTTACATAAACTGGTGCTTCCGCTACATAATAAATAGTGGGATCTAGTTTTATAAGTTTAAAATATTTCTGAAGCATTAATAAGCCAATTCCTATTATATTACCCCAAAATAATCCAACACCAATTAGGTACATTGCATTGTATAAAAATATTTTTCGAATACTTTTATCTCCACTTCCTAAAGCTTTTAAAACCCCAATCATTTGGGTACGTTCTAGGATTAAAACCAATAATGCAGTAATCATATTAATGCCAGCCACTAATATCATAATTCCGATAATTAAAGCAATATTAAAGTCGAATAACTCCAACCATCTAAATATGGAATAGTATTTATCCTTTACCGTTTGTGTATCTAAAAGGCTATCAATATTATTATAAACTTCATTTCCTTTTAGGTCAATTTCTTCGAAATTTCCTACAAATACTTCAAACGACCCAACCTCATCTTCCGTCCATTTATTTAGTTTCTGAATATGCCGAATATCTGCAATTACAAATTTATCATCAAACTCTTGAAAGCCACTATTATAAATTCCTGAGACCACAAAGCCTCTACTTCTTGGAGGTTTCGAACTATCTTTTCGTAAAAAATAAGTAGTTGCTTTATCTCCAACTTTCAAATTTAAACGATTGGCAATGTATTCTGAAATTAAAATTTCCTGATTTAATTCTGAAGTATAATCAGGTAATTTTCCTTCTACTAAAACATCTTGAAAGAAATTCCAATCATAGTCTGCACCTACCCCTTTAATTACAATCCCTTCAAAATCGGTAGCTGTTCTAATAATACCGCCTTTTGAAGCAATTGCTTGTACATGTTTTATTCCTTCAACATTTTTAAAATTAGGATAGAAATCTTGATTTTTAGAAATTGAAACCTGAGCATCATTGGAGTAATTATCTTCAAATTTTGAAATAATTATATCCCCATTAAATGCAGAAACTTTTTCGTGTATTTTCTCCTGAAGCCCAACACCTGTAGCAATTGAAACTATCATCGTCACAAAACCAATAACAATGGAGATAATTGCAATTTTTATTATTGGTGCCGAAACACTATTTTTATGCTCTTTAGCAGAAATAATTCGCTTGGCGATGAAATATTCGAAATTCACGTAAATACTTATGACTTTAACTGTTTTCAAAAATACACAATTCTTATGGCTAGCCTTCACAATATTAACTTGTTTTTCTTGTGGGAGTCAAACTAATACTTCGGCTCCGCTCAGTACAGGGACTTCAAATAATGAACAAGAGATTCCAGAAAGAGTTCCGAATGATAAAAACATTATAATGGGTGCCGATCAATATGAAGCATACCTTCCTTTATTTGAAGGAAAAAGAATTGGTGTTGTTGCCAATCAAACTTCTATAGTAAGCCTACATAGTGTTTCACATTACGAAAACGGATTTGAAGAAACCATCGATTTGAAACTTCATTTGGTAGATTATTTAAAAAATCAGGAAGTGAATATTCAGAAAGTATTTTCTCCCGAACATGGTTTTAGAGGAAAAGCAGATGCAGGTGAAGTGGTGAAAGATGGCTTTGATACTAAAACAGGATTGCCCATTGTTTCGCTATACGGAAAAAATAAAAAACCAAGCAAAGAACAACTAGCTGGGATTGATTTGATGGTCTTCGATATACAAGATGTGGGTGTTCGATTTTATACTTATATTTCGACGATGCATTATATGATGGAAGCTTGTGCTGAAAACAATATTTCTTTTGTAGTGTTGGATCGCCCCAATCCAAATGGTCATTATATAGATGGCCCTGTGTTGGATATGAAATACAAAAGTTTTGTGGGTATGCATCCTGTTCCTGTGGTTCACGGAATGACTATTGGAGAATATGCACAAATGATTAATGGTCAAAAATGGTTAAAAAATAGTGTGACTTGCGACTTAACGGTTATTAAAATGAAGAATTACACACATCAAACATCTTATTCGTTACCTATAAAACCATCACCAAATTTACCCAATGATATTTCTATAAATTTATACCCCAGTCTTTGTTTTTTTGAAAGCACTAAAATAAGTGTAGGTCGTGGTACCGAAATGCAGTTTCAGATTTTTGGAGCGCCTAATTTATCTTCGGAAGAATACTCGTTTACCTTTACACCTCAAGCCAATGAAGGGGCAAAGAATCCTAAATTTAAAGGAGTTTTATGTCATGGAAAAGATTTAAGAAACACCCAAAAACTAGATAAACTAAACCTAGAATGGTTAATTGAAGCCTATGTTGCCAACGGAAAAAAGGAAGATTTCTTTTCTTCATTTTTCACCAAATTAGCAGGAACCGAAACTTTAAAAGCGCAGATAGAACAAGGATATACCTATCGTGAAATTAGAAAAACTTGGCTTAAAGATTTGAAGGGGTATGATGTAATGCGACAGGAGTATTTGTTGTATGAATAATCCTTATAAAGGCGCAAAAGCACAAAGAGACAAAATAGAATAGATTGCTTTTCAAGACCTAACAACCTGTTAGATCTACTGTTTAGGACTAACTGAATTGAAGACTAATATCCACCACCACCTCTCCGAAATTTCTCTCAAGGCTTCCCTCCTTTTTCAGAATATTGAATGGACAATGCTTTTTTAAATGTTTAAATTACAACTCTATCATAAATCTCCCAGAGGTTTGTACCAACAGTTAATTTATTTGGTATAGAACTGTTCTTTATTTTTTTGAAGCTTTTATTATTTTGCTATTCAAATCTTTAATATGTTTAGATTTGATTTTATATGAAAACCCTGCAATGTAATTTCTATAAACTATTTCTCCTGTTTTAGAGTTTACTACTTGTATAAACCGTTCAGCATTCATTCTAACATATCTTAAATAATAGAACTCTTCATTGTTCATTATTTTAGTGCTTAAATCTTCATCTGGAATTACTTCATATTGGTATTCATATTTTTTTAAAATATCTTGAATATTTTCTTCACCTTCTTCACTATCTTTTCCTGTCCACCCACTATAAGTAACAGTCATATATGATGGAATATAAAGTTTGTTTTTCTTAAGTTTTTTTAATTCAGGTAAATAATCATTTCCATACATCCAATAAACTTCTTCGCTTTCAATGAGATTATTTATTTTCTGAAAATAATTTTTTAATAGGCCAGACTTGTAATTAAAAAATACATCGTCCATATAAAAAGAATAGAAAATTTTATTCATATCCTGATATACAGCAGTTTGTATAAACTCATCTTTGGGATAAATATAAAAACGTGCGATATTCAATGAATAATCATCTATTATATCCGATTTCTTTTTTGTTCTTTTCTTTGGAGATAATTTATTAAGTTTTTCAAATATTTTATCGCTATCATAAATCTTAAAATCTATGTAGGTATGCAAAGAAGTACTTGTACCTCCATTTTTCATTTGCTTAATCCTCTTAAAACCTGCTAATTGAGCAATTGAATATTTATCACTTAAATAATTTTCAATATCAAAGGTTTCTAAATCAACAATCTTATAAGGAGTTACATCCCAAGAATCCTTTAATATTTTTTCATATTCAGCTTTATCATATATTTTTGATAATAAAAATATTGTTTCTGTATTTTTAAACCTTTCTAAAACTCCTTTTTTAAATTTGCCAGGCTTGCCTATATGTTTTGGTCCAACAGAAATTTGAGAAAAAGTTTGAGATGTTATAAAGAATAATAGGAGTATGAGTTTTAATTTCATTTTTATTTTTTAAAAAAAATTATATGTGTTTGCAGAGCGTTTTGTAGCGAAAAGGAAATTTAGCCTCAATAAATTATTAGAGGTGTTGTGATATTTTTATTAATCACTTTATTTTTTTAATCGATTATTTTTCTAGATCTCACAGGTTTTGTAAACCTGTGAGATCTACTGTATATTGCTGAAGACCGAAATCAACCACCACCTCTTCGAAACTTCTCTCTAGGCTTCCCTCCTTTTTCAGAATATTGAATGGGTAATGCCTTTTTTAAAGCTTCCATAATATTATAGGTCGCTGGGCAAATTGCTGTGTTTTCTAGGGTAATTGCTTCAATTTTATGAAACCTTCTTCGGTTGGTATGCGGATATTCTTTGCAAGCTTTTGGTCGAATATCGTAAATACTACATTCATTATCAAATCCTAAAAACACACAAGGAATCATTTTAAATGAAAATTCGTTATCCTCACCAACTTCTAAATATTCCGCTATAAATTTTTGTTCTTTCAGTTTTAAGTGCTTGGCGATACGAGCAACATCTTGATCGTTTAACCATGGAGCGGTGGTTTTACAGCAATTTGCACAAGAAAGGCAATCGGTTTTCTCAAACTCTTTGTCGTGTAATTCTACCATCAATGTATCCAAATGTTTTGGTGGTTTTTTTCGAAGCTTTTTAAATAATTTCTTATTCTCGTTCTCCTTATCTTTGGCCTTCTTTGGAAGCTCTTTTAGAATGTTTTCCATAATGAAAGCAAAAGTAGTTTAAAAAGTTGGAAGACGGAAGACGGAAGAAAAATAGCAAGGAAATAAATACAGAAATGACAGACATTTTAGGAAAAGCATTATTAGATTTTCAAAACGGAAATTATACCGAAGATATTCGTACCGAAACCAATATTAGCGAAGAAGACATCTTACCTCTTCCCTATTTATTTCGGGGTTTTTCTGAAATGCCACAGCTGGAACAAAAAGCATTAGAACTTTCGAAAGGAACCATTTTGGATGTGGGTTGCGGTGCTGGAAGTCATTCGTTATATCTTCAGAAAAAAGGGTTTGAAGTTACAGCTGTTGATACTTCAGAAGGGGCAATAGAAGTTTGTAAATTACGAGGAATTGATGATACTCGATGTATTGATTTACTTCAGTTTAAAAACGAAAAATTCGATACTATTTTATTGCTGATGAATGGTACTGGAATATTTCAGAAATTAGAATTTATCGACCAATACCTTCAGCATTTAAAATCACTTTTAAGCCCAAATGGGCAACTATTAATTGACTCAAGTGACTTGAAATATATGTACGACGAAGGTGAAGACGAAGGCAGTATTATGGTTCCTTCAGACAGATATTATGGCGAATTAGAATTTATTATGTATTATAAAAACTGGTCCAGCGAATCTTTTGACTGGTTGTATTTGGATGAATCAACATTTAAAAACGCTTGCTTAACAAACGGATTTAATTTCGAAATAATTGAGCAAGGTGAAAACTTTGATTACCTGGCTAGACTTACTCTGGCGTAGTATATCCTCCTTTTACTAATTCACTCATTTTACTAGCAATTAGTTCTCTTTTCCAGTCACTATAGATGGTCACCATTTCTTTTACCAGCACATTATCTATCATATTTCTTCTTTTAGAGACATCACTATTATTAAAGTCATCTATAATCTTGTCTTCTTCTTTAGAAAATTTAGACTTTCCTGAAAGTAGTTTTTTAGCAGCTTCAGTTTTATAAAAAGTTGTTAATTCATGGATTTCTTCTTTTGAAAAATGATTTCTATAAGCAAAAGATAAAGATTTCATTAAATTATCTAAATTTTCTTCTTTATTTTTAAGCTTTATTTCTTTCCATTCAGATTTAGATATTTTCTTTTTAACAATTTGATCTTTTAAAAACTCTAAAGATTGTTCTTGAGAATTCTCATAAAACTGTCGAGTTCCGTTTATGTTTAATAAATCAATTATATCATTTTGAAATGCATCAACTTGTGCAGAAGCTGAAAAAAATACTGTCATTAATAATGTTAAAAATAGTCCTCTCATTTTAATTTTGTTTAATTTAAGGTTAGGTTTGCAAAATACATACCAAAAATATGAAGATTCTAAAGTTTAACTATCTATTTTTTCTTTTTTCTTTTTTAGTGACACTATCATGTTCAAGTGACGATGACTCTACAGAGGAAATTGATGATTCAAAAACTGAAAACCTTAAAGCACTAGGGTTATCTGCTAGTGATTTACTTTCAGATAATACCTATAAAAGTTTAACGGTGGAGCTGTCCTATTCTTCAGGTTATAGGCCAACTCAACAAACCATCGATGATTTTAAGACTTTTTTAGAAGAAAGAATAAACAAACCTGGAGGAATTACTTTTATTGAAACACAAATTGAAAGACCTGAAGAAGGTACAGTTACTATAGAGCAAATAAAAGAAATTGAAGCTGAAAAAAGAACTATTTACACTTTTGAAGATGATATTGCTGTTTATATATACTTTACTCACGCGAAAGCAAGTACAGATACAGAAAGTACTGTAACCTTGGGGACTGCCTATTTAAATACTTCTATTGTTCTTTATGAACAAACTTTAGTTGATGTAACAAGCTCACAAAACTCTAGTTTATATGTTTTAGAAGAGACTACTTTACAACACGAATTTGGGCATTTATTTGGGTTAGTGAATATTCAAGGTGATGATATACATTCAGAGCACGAAGATTTAGCACATAGAAAACACTGTTTTGTTGAAGATTGTTTAATGTATTTTAAAAGTAATACAAGACAGTTTTATAGAAATAGAGTAAGTGTTCCAATATTAGATCCACTTTGTATTGAAGATCTACAAGCTAAAGGTGGTAAATAAAAGAAAGAGGCTTCCAAACCGAAAACCTCTTTCTCAAAAACTGTATTTTTTTAAGCTTTAAAACAATTATTTATATACAGTTTTTATAGTAGCTTTTACTGTTTTAGCAATGTTAGTGGATGGCTTTCCTTTTTCGAAAGCAATTTTGTAATCTGCTAAGGTAATATCCATAACAACATCTACGGTAACAACACCACTAGCAACGGTAATTGTCGCATTTTCTGTTAGTGATTTAGTTTCTCCGTGAATTGTTAAGTCTCCAGTTACATTTGCAGTATAAGTACCGTCAGCATCAAAATTAACATCACTTAAATTAGTGATCATTCCTTTAAATTTTGATTTTGGAAATTGCTTGGTATCTAAGAATTTACCACTGTTAAAATGTTGTTGCATTTTTGATTTTTCAAATTCAAAACTTTGCATTGGTATTGAATAAATAAGTTCTCCTGTTGTAGTTTCTAAAGTACTTACTACTTTGTAATTATCAGCTGTAATGTCCTCGATTGCAGTGTGTGAAAAGAAATTCACATGTCCTGTTTTACTTACTAATTTTCCAACTATTGGGCTAAAAGCACTTGTTAATATTACGGTAACTACTGCTAAACTTAAAATTATTTTTTTCATTTTGTTTGATTTATTATTATTAATTATTGTTTCTACTATTTAATTACTATGTCACATTTTTCCATAATTACATCTTCGTATAATTCCATATCTTCATCGTACCCTGCACCAGATCTAATTACACCTTTTATGGTTACTTTTTCGCCTACTTTTAATTTTTCAGCATTCATATTTGTTTCTGAAGTGAATGTGCAACTTACTCCTGCATTTTCTCCCATACCTTTTAACAATACAACTTTTTGATTGTTGAAATCTTCAGAAATCTCAGAAATAACACCTGAAACTTCAATTACTTTAGAATCGCCTTCTTCTTGTAAATATTTATCGTTTGCAGCATTTGCATTTTTTAAATATTCGTCAACAATTTGCTTAGCTTCTAATTGAAAATCGGTTTTGGTAGCTTGCACATCTCTGTGTGGTTGAAAGAACATATAAAGGAATAATCCTCCTCCAATTACAATTCCTATTGCAATTATTATAAGTCCCCGTTTTACTATTTTTTTGTTCATTTAATTATTTATTTGAAACATCCTCAATATATTTCTGAAGTATGTTAATATATTCTTGTGCCCAAATAGTCGAAGCTAAATTTGAAACCTAACTTTTTTAAATGAAAAAAATAAAATTAATAAGAATTGAAAACTATTTAGTAATCGAATAGCCTCTCGTTTACTCAGGTTTTCGAGAGCTGTTTTTTCAACAAAATCTAGTACCCAATCTGGATTGTATTTACCATACTGTCTAAGGCTCCAGCCTATTGCCTTATTAATAAAAAACTCTTTTGAACCTAATAAAGAGTTGATCGAAAAAGATAATAATTGAGTATCCACATTCTCTTTATATTTTAATTGAAAAAGAATTGCTGAACGTTGTAACCACATATTATTTGAAGCAATCCATTTTTTGACATATTGTTTTCTTTGATCTGGAAGTTTTATAAAATAGGAACCTAAAATATTACTTGCAATATAATCTACAGTATCCCACCAAGATTTTTGAGTGATGATATATTCAAACAAATCAATGTCATTTTTTTCATATTGCTTCGCATATTTCTGAAGTAATTCTTGAGCAAAATATTGTACTTCTCGCTCAGGTTGCTTCCAGAGTGACTTAATTACAAATTCCAATTCCTCTTTTTTTGGAAGGTTTGTTTTTAATAAAAAGGGGTTCTGAAGTTCTTTTCTAATGGGAGATTTTAAACCAAAAAAATCAAATCTATTTTTCATATAAGCTTTTTGTCCCATAGCAATTTCTACATTTTTGTTATTTTTAAATTCCTGTTCAAGCTTAATGATATAGTTTTCCATCACATTCTTTTTTTTATAAATATACTATTGATTTAATAAAATCTATATTTTGTTAGGTTATATAAAGATTATTTTATCTTTTATTTTGGCTGTTTTATTGAAAATGAGTAACTTGTATGAGTTTCACAAATATTATTTTATTATGAAAAAATCAGTCCACACACAATCGAAAACAATCCTATTTTTTGCGATTTTAATTACATTTTCACTGTTTATTTTGTCTTGTGATAATAAGGGTTCAAAAGAGAAGGTTACTTCAAATCAAGAAGAAGTTGAAAAACAAAATGATATTCTTTGGAGTATCACTGCCATACAAACTGATGGTGAAAAATTAGCCATCAAAGCAATTGATAGTGAAGGAAAAATGTTTGACGTAAATGCTATACAAAATTCAGATCAAGATAGTTTTTTAAATATTAATGCATTTATAAATGATAAAAAGCTTCCTGTAAAAATTTTAGTTAGTGACGATAAATTTGCACCTGTTAAAGCAATTGATAGAGGAGGAATTTCATACGACATAAAGGCTATTACAACTGAAGGAGAAAAATTAGATGTTAAGGGAATTCTTCGTTTTGGGAATATAATTAGTTTAAAAGCAATAAATAAAGAAGGAGTATTTTATGACGTTAAAGCAACTTCACCATCAGGGAATATAAATGATGTTAAAGGAATTAAAATCAATCATAAAGAAAAAGAAATGGCTTTAAATGGTTTTAATGTTTTTGCTCACGTGAAAGCAATGCATGAATCAAATAATGAATTTGAAACCTTAGCATTTAGTAAACTTAATAAGAAGGTTAACAAAAAAGTAAAATCAAAGAAAAAATCTAAAAAGAAAACAAAAACAAAAAATGATTTTAAAAACATTATTTGGAACATTAATGCAATAACTCCTGATGGTAATAATTTAGAAGTAATTGTTATTGATGAAGAAGGGAATCAATTTGAAATTAAAGCAATTCAAGATTCTGAGCAGTATTGTTTTTTAAACATAAAAGCAATTGTAAATAATAATGAATTACCTGTAAAGGTATTAATTAGTGATGAGGAATATTCTCCTATTAAAGCTATATCAAGAGATGGTATTCTCTATGATATTAAAGCAATTACAAGTGATGGCACCATTCTAGACGTTAAAGGTATTAGCCGTTCTGGAAACATTATAGATATAAAAGCAATTACAGCCAATGGAGATTTTTATACTATTAAAGCTATATCACCTAAAGGAAATGAAAATGATGTTAAAGGAATTAAAATCTTTGATAGACCAACAGAATTAACAATGAGAGGCAATAAAGTTTACGCTCATATTAAAGCAATTACACAATAAACATTCTATCTCCAAAAGAAAAAGGGTTAGTATTAATTAATATTTTAACCCTTTTTCATATACTTTTTCTCCATTAATATAAGTTGCTA
This sequence comes from Flavobacteriaceae bacterium, assembly GCA_046055745.1. Classification (GTDB taxonomy): domain Bacteria; phylum Bacteroidota; class Bacteroidia; order Flavobacteriales; family Flavobacteriaceae; genus Marifrigoribacter. The sequence goes on from JASFZG010000072.1 coordinate 11,900, forward strand.
ACACCTGTATAGTAGGAATATCATCTTCAGAACAAGTCATTATATTTGTATCTAATATGGTAAAATCTGCAAGTTTTCCAACTTCAATACTTCCTTTTTCGTTTTCTTCAAAATTGGAATATGCAGCCCAAATGGTCATTCCTTTTAAGGTTTCCTCTCTGGTTAATGCTTCCTCTTTTCGGTAGCCTTCAGCAGGATAATTATTTAAATCTTTTCTTGCAACTGCGGAATAAAAGGTATGCATTGGGTTCACTTTTTCAATAGGAAAATCGGTTCCTAAAGCAACCATTCCAGATTTTTTTAGTAAGGTTTTATAAGCATAAGCACCTTTAATTCGCTCACTTCCTATCCTATCTTCAGCCCAATACATATCACTAGTGGCATGAGTTGGTTGAATGGAAGGTAAAATCTTTTCAGAAAAACAATCAAAATCTGACAATGAAACTATTTGAGAATGTTCCACTCTCCAACGTGGATCTTTTTCATTTTTTAAAACTTTTGTGTATACTTTTAATACCGAAACATTTGCCGAATCTCCAATCGCATGCGTGTTCATTTGATACCCCGCTTTTGCAATTATTGTAGCCAAACTATCCATTTGTTTCATTGGCGTAATCATCGCTCCAAAATGATGAGACATATCGCTGTATTCATTTTTTAGAGCAGCACCTCTAGATCCCAAAGCACCATCTGCATAAATTTTTATAGAACGCACATTTAATCTGTCGGTTTTTATTTTTCCTTTAGCTAAATAGTATTCTAAATTCTCTTTTGAGTTACTAACCATTGCGTAAACTCTCATCGACAATTCTCCTTTTTGTTGTAAACTGTCAATTAATTCAATGATTTCTCTATCTAATCCTGCGTCATTTACGGTTGTTAATCCGAGTTTCAAACATTTTTTTTCTGCTTCTTTTAAAACCTTAGTATGGTAAGCAGCATTTTGCTTCGGAAAGGTTTTTCTTACCAAACTCATTGGAGTATCAATTAATACTCCTGAAGGCTCTCCGTTTATTAAAATCACTTCCCCTCCTTCTAACTTAGTATTCGCTGTAATTCCTGCTAATTCTAAGGCTTTACTGTTTGCAATAAATGCGTGACCATCGATTCTTGTTAAAGCCACTGGAATATTTGGATATAATGAGTCCAATTCTTTTTTAGTTGGATATTCTTTTACAGACCAATCATTTTGATCCCAACCTCTTCCTAAAATATATTCAGTGTTTTTTTCTTTCTGAAACGCTATTACTCTTTCTAAAACATCCTCAAAACTTTTAGTACCATATAAATTTACTTGTTGCATGGAAACCCCTAAATTATATAAATGTGCGTGCGCATCAATTAAACCTGGAACGATTGTTTTTCCTTCAAACATTAAGATTTTAGTCGCTTCGTATTTATTTTCTAAATCTTTAGAAGCTCCTACTTCAATAATTTTTCCGTCTTTTACAGCAAAAGCTTCAACAGTTTCAAAAGAAGAATTAACGGTATAAATAGTTGCACCTTTAACTAATAAATCGACTTGCGCTTTTTCTGAAGTACAAGAAAATAAAATAGTGATGACAAAAAGTAGTGCAATTTGTTTCATATTAAGGAGCTTTTTCGATTTTGTAAAAATATGGAAAAATATTACAGCTTTATTAATTGTTTCAATAGGTAATTCCTCTTTATATTTACAAATTCAAATGAAAAAAATAAGAAACTACATAGAGACCATTACAGAAGTAAATGATGAAGATTGGAATTTTTTCTCTTCTAAGCTTCAGAAAAAAGTATTCCCTAAAAAGACTATTATCACTAATATTGGTCAGATAGAAAATTTTATTTCATTTATTGAAAAAGGAATAGTTCGAGTATTAATCCCAAAAAAAGAGGAAGAAGAAATCACTTTTGGTTTCAGTTTTGAAAATGAATTTATTAGTGCTTATGATTCTTTTTTAACTCAATCTCCTTCACAATACCAACTGGAAACCCTTGCTGAAACTAGTTTATTTAGTATTTCTCATTCAGATTTACAAGAAGTATATCGACATACTAAAATCGGAAATTTAATAGGAAGACTAGTTGCCGAGCGACTATTTATATTAAAATCGAATAGGGCTTTATCACTATTAAACCATTCTGCTGAGCAACGTTACCTGAATTTGTTTACCGAACGTCCTAATTTGATTAAAGAAATTCCATTAAAATACATCGCTTCTTACATTGGTGTTACACCACAATCACTTAGCCGAATTAGAAAACAGATTACTTAACATAGGTTCATTGTTTTGATATAAATTTCTTCTGAAGTTTGTAGTAGAAATAAATTACAATATGACCATTCTTATTTTTATGATTATCCTGTGGTATTCAGGATTATTTTTTCAGACTTTTTTCCTTCATAGATACGCAGCACATCAATCTTTTACGATGTCAAGATTTGCAGAAAAATCTTGCTTTGTACTTACTTGGGCTACTCAAGGTTCAAACTATTTAAGTGCTTATGGCTATGGTGTAATGCACCGAATGCATCACGCCTACGCAGATACAGAGAAAGACCCTCACTCACCAAAATATGATAAAAATATGTTTGCTATGATGTGGAGAACAAAAAACATGTATCAAGGAATTAATAAAAAGAAAATTGAAATAGAATCACGTTTTACTAAAAATGTACCACAATGGGAAGCTTTTGATAAGTTTGCTAGCTCGAAAGTATCGCGTTTACTTTGGGCTGCTGCTTATACGTTGTTTTTTATATTTTTCGCTACAGCTTGGTGGCAGTGGTTATTTTTACCTGTTGCGTTTTTAATGGCTCCTATCCACGGATTGATAATTAATTGGTTCGCTCATATTATTGGATATACCAACTTTAAGGTAAATGATACTTCAAAAAACTTATTACCATTCGATTTTTTAATGATGGGAGAAGGTTATCATAACAACCATCACAAACACGGAAGTCGTGCAAATTTTGGTGGTGTACGTTGGCACGAAATCGATCCCACTTATTATATCATGCTTGTTTTAGATAAGGTTAATATCATAAAACTTAAGAAAGTAAAAGTTATAAAATAAAAATTCGATTCCTAATCTAATAGTACTATTGAGTGTTTTAACTGTATAATTATTAGCCAAAGGTTATAAAAAGAGCCCCCTACCTACGCAGGAATTTACCAATCAAATTTATACGAAGCTCCGCCTAAAACTTGAATTCCTTGTACTTGGTAACTCAACCATTTTTGGTAATTATCACCAAATAAATTGCTTCCTTTTATAAAAAATGAAAGCTGCTCATTAAAACGGTACCCAAAATGTGCATTGGCATCGATATAACTATCTAAGGTTATTATTTCGGAAAACAAGTTCCCTAATGGTACATTCTTGGTTACAAAAAAGTCTTTACGCTCTCCAACAAAAAACAAGGAAACTCCACCATAGAATTTTTCTGAAATATTGAAACTTGAAAATAAGGAAGCTTCAATCGTTGGTAAATTCCAAGGTTCTGGCTGTTTCGTTGTGTCGTAATTATTAAACGTTCCATTTATTCCTAATGAAAAGTTTTTAGAGAGTTCTAAATTTAATTCTCCAAAAACAGATAAAGTTGAAATATCTGCATAAGCAATACTGAATGAATTTCCATATTCATAACCTTCTAATTCTGGGTCAAATTGTTTTTCATAATTTGAAACAAACAGTGCTTTGTCTTTTTCATTCCCATAGGAAGCCTTCACATTATAAGCTAAAGTGCTAGTCAATTTTCCTTTTAAACCTGCAAATCCGTAATACTGTTGATGGGTTGGCATAACAAATAGAGTAGGAGAAACAAAAGGATTTTCTTCCTTAAAATTATAATACGTATTTTGTTGTAAGCCTCCATCAACTCCTCCATAAGCGATTAATATTTCGTCCACCAAGCGATAAGAAACCTCCACATTTGGATAGATATAAATATTGATATCACTATTTTCTGAATCGAATGAAACTACCGCTTCAAATCCTACTGAAACAGATAAATCTTCATTTACATAATCAACTGAAGGTGCCAAACCAAAATTTAAAATACTGTATTTTAATTCTGAAATATTTAAATAATCTCTATCAAATTTCCCGTTTAAATAATCTAAATCTACACCAATATTAACTGGAAAATCCATCACGCCAAATCCAAAATCAGAGTTTGCTTTTATGTTAAATTCAGATGAAGAAAAACTATCTCCTAAATATCGAATACTTGCCGTAGCTTTTTCAAAATAAGAATCTTCTACTTCTAACAAACCTTCAGCAAGGCCACTAAAATAAGAATATTTTGAATCAATAGCATTAACCACTTCATCTGAAGCTCCCGCATAAAACGAATTTAATCCATACCAATTAAACATTTGATGCTCCACTCCTGCTTTAATTCCGTAGGTCATATCTTTTTGACGGCTACTATAGTTTCCTTCCAATTTAGTGTCGTAAAATTTATCGTCTAAACGCAAATCTTTAATCCCACCTTGAGAGGAATTATGTTTAAAATAAACCCCAAAATTATCGGTTCTGCTAATTTCAAAATTACTGTATAATTCTGCTATTACATTTAGGTAATTTCCAACACCTAAAGTTGCATAATTATCATATAATTTAATCTTTTTAGCCTTTTCAATAGTAGTTGCTTTTCCTTTTGTAGGAGTAAAAGTAGAAGCTACTGGTACAGAAAAAATACTGTATTGCACCTCTTTCTTATCCATACTAGTAGAATCGTTTATCACAGGAACTTCTTTTACTTTAAAAGCATCTGAAATTGTTGGCGAATATGGCTTTACAATGTTTACAACTTCGGTTCCTAGATTTTCTTTTTCTTGGGCAGTAATGATATTAGTAATTAAGAGAATTGTAATTATTAAAAACACTCCTCTTAGTCCTCCTTCGAAAGGAGAATTTATAATTGTTTTATTTAAACTTTTACTGTTCATAGGTAAGTTTAGATTTTTTATTATTTGTTTGAAGTTTGATAAATTTAAAAGATTAATTTTCATCATCAATTTCAATTGAATCGTTGGTTTTGGATTGTTCAGTTTTTACAATAGAAAGTTCTGTTGTTGCTTCTTCTACCACATCTTGATAGTCAGAAAAATTACTGATAACACTTTCTAAAATATAAGTCGCTTGAAAGGCGTCTTCTAGTTTATAAAAATTCTTTGCCATCAACACCAATCCCTTGGCTCCAAAATATTTATAACCGGAATACTCTTTTGCCAATACCTGAATTTTCTCATTGGAAGCCTCGTATTGTTGCGATTTGTTTTTAAAATAGGCATCATAGTATAAAGATTCTGCCGCTAATTTTCCTGTTGCAATTTTAGCAACCTCAGCATAAGCTGTTTTTGCTTTATTTTCATCACCAGTTTTCATTGCGGAACGTGCAATAATAATTTGTGCATCACTTTTTATCGCATTATCAATTTTTTCATTTTGCAATACTTTATCAGCAAACTGAACAGCTTCGTGGTACTTCTCCAATTCGTAACTCGCTTTCATCGCATTGGATTGCGCAAAAACAATGTTCTGTGGAAAGTCGGCTTCTTGCTCCAATCTAATTAAATAAGGAAGTGCCGTTTTATAATCCTCTTTCTCTAAATAAAGCTGTGAGATTCTTGCTAACGCTTGTTCCGTAAATTCGTTTCGGTCCTTATTTACTACAAATTCAAATTTCGAAATTGCCGCTTCTTTTTCCTCATTAGCAAAATACAATTGACCCAAATAGAAATTAGCTTTCAATGAGTTTTTACCATTCGAGAATTGTTCTAGATAATCATTAAATCTAGAAATTGCTTGGCTTGATTTGTTTTCTAAATACGACTGCTCTGCTGCCTGATAAGTGGCATCGTCGATTTCGGAATTTTCAATATTTACAAAATCCAATCGGTTGACCCATTCGGCATATTCATTCACTCTCCCTTGATCTATATAAATAATTTTTGCTGAAGAAACTGCTTGCAAGGCTTCTTCCGAAGATGGAAAATCGTTAGCAACTCTTTTAAATAAAGTTAATGCCTCGTTACTTTTTCCTGTGTTTTCGAGTATTAACGCTTTTTTCAATAAAGCCTTCGGAACATAACTACTATTCGGCAAATCTCGAATTAGTTTGTTGTAAGCAACAATGGCATCGCTGTAATTATCTTGCGAAATGTAAGTGTTTCCTAATTCGTAATAAGCATCGTCGCGATACATTGACTTTGGAAATTTGCTCG
>JASFZG010000073.1:0-20600 GCA_046055745.1 Flavobacteriaceae bacterium
TGATTTTTCCCTTTTTTGCCAATTAATTCCGTGATGGAAACAGGTGTGTAATTCAAATAAGTTTCAGCAAGTACGTCCATATTATGACGCATATCTGGATTGATGAGGTAATGTGCCAACATCGTATCGAACAGTTTTCCTTTTACCGAGATTCCGTATTTCTTTAAAACTTTGATGTCGTATTTTAAATTCTGACCAATTTTCTGAATGTTTTCTTCTTCAAAAAATGGACGAACTAATTCGATAAGCTCTTGTGCTTCAGTTTTGTCCTTTGGAAACGGCAGGTAAAAACCTTTGCCTACTTCCCAAGAAAATGCAATACCGACTAACTCGGCTGTAATAGGATTTAGTCCTGTGGTTTCGGTGTCAAAACATACCGATTTTTGTTTCATTAAATTTTGAAGGAATAATTTGGTCCCCATTCCTGTTTGAACAGATTGGTAGAAATGTTCGGTGTTTTCTATTGTCTTTCTTGAATTTGAAACGGTATTCTCTGAAGGCTCACTATCACCTCCGAATAAAGAAAATTGACCTTGACCTGCTGATGTTTTTTGATCACTGAGTGGAGTCGAAGCGACATCTTTCTTTGTTCCCCTGTCTTGTTGAGGTTTATTCGATTTGTCTTTTGAGGTAGCTGTTGTGTTTCCTGAAAAAGTATTAGTAAAATTAACAATCATTCTACGGAATTCTAACTCTTCAAAAAGATGAGTTACTTTTTCCATATTGGGATGAGACATTTCAAAATCTTCTTCGTGAAATTCCACAGGAACATCCAACATGATAGTTGCTAATTCTTTTGAAAGAATTCCTAAATCTTTGGCAGCTTCCACCTTCTCCTTCATTTTTCCTTTTAGCTCGTGGGTGTTTTCTAAAAGCCCTTCCATACTTCCGTAGGCCTTAATAAACTTTTTAGCAGTTTTATCACCCACACCTGGAAGCCCTGGAATATTATCGCTGGCATCACCCATCATTCCTAAATAATCGATTACTTGTAAAGGATCTTCAACTTCAAATTTCTTCTGTACTTCTGGGATTCCCCATGTTTCATAACCACCACCAAACATTGGACGGTACATAAAAATATTTTCAGAAACCAATTGTGCAAAATCTTTATCTGGTGTTACCATAAAAGTTTGGTAACCTTCTTTTTCAGCTTTTTTTGCCAGTGTTCCGATGACATCATCTGCTTCAAATCCTTCCTTAACCATAATAGGAATGTGCATCGCTTTTAAAATATCATAGATATAAGGTATCGCGGTTCTAATGGCATCGGGAGTTGCATCTCGATTTGCTTTGTATTCTGGGAAAGCTTCTTTTCTGGCAACAGATCCGCCTTTATCAAAACAAACAGCTAGATGATCAGGACGTTCCCGCTTAATTACATCTAAAAGTGAATTCATAAAACCCATAATAGCTGAGGTGTCAAGCCCTTTTGAATTGATTCGTGGATTTTTTATAAATGCATAATAGCCTCGAAAAATCAAAGCGAAGGCATCAACAAGAAAGAGACGTTTTTTGTCTGACATAGGTGTTTATTTAATTTTATAAAACTACTAAACTTATCTCTTGAATTGAAATGCAATTTGTAAATTTCGGCAGTTTTTATATACAACCTATGAACACCTATTCAATCGCCATACATGGAGGAGCTGGAACGCTCGTAAAAGGGATGATGACTCCTGAAAAAGAAACCGCTTACAAACAAGCTTTACAAAAAGCTTTGGACGCTGGTTACACTATTTTAAAAACAGGTGGAGCTGCAGTAAACGCGGTTGAAGTAGCCGTAAAAGCATTGGAAGATTCCCATTTGTTCAACGCTGGAAAAGGAGCTGTTTTTACTGCTACCGAAACCCACGAAATGGATGCTTCAATTATGGATGGTAAAAATTTAGAAGCTGGTGCAGTGTCCTTAATAACTGGAATTAAAAATCCGATTTCTTTGGCACGTGATGTAATGGAGAAGAGTGAACACGTTTTTTTAGCAGGCGAAGGAGCGATGCAATTCGCAAAAGCAAACGATTATCTGTTGGAGAATTCTGAATATTTTTATGATGAATTACGTCATCAACAATGGTTAAGTATTAAGGATACAGATGGTTTTCAATTAGATCATTCTGCTAAAAAAGATTCTAAATTCGGTACCGTTGGAGCAGTGGCTTGTGATAAAAACGGGAATATTGCTGCGGCAACTTCTACTGGAGGAATGACCAATAAACGCTACGGCAGAGTAGGAGATAGCCCAATGATTGGTGCAGGAAATTATGCCAATAATAAAACTTGTGCAGTGAGTTGTACTGGAAGTGGCGAATTTTTTATCAGAGGTGTAGTTGCTTACGATGTATCTTGCTTGATGGAATATAAAGGACTTTCACTTAAAGAAGCTTCCGAAGAAGTAATCAACAAACGAATATTAGAAATTGGAGGTGACGGCGGATTAATTGCAGTAGATGCTCAAGGAAATATTGCCATGCCTTTTAATACGGAAGGGATGTATCGAGGTGTTAAAACTTCTGATGGTGAGGATTTGGTTTCTATTTATGGTAGATAGAGATCCGAATTTTATTAATTAGCACGAATTGTTTTGTTGTTACTCAAAAAATTACAGAGAATTTTAGTTTTTAATAAACTTCTTAACTGTTTTTCCTTCTGAAGAATAGATTTCAATAAAATATACCCCTGAAGGGAAACTAGAAACATTAATTATTGATTCATTTTTTTGCTCAATTATAATATTTCCTAATAAAGAATAGATTATAATTTGTTCGATTTGTTTGTTTTCTGAAAAAACAAATAACTGTTCAGAAACAGGATTGGGGTAAATACTAAATGCTTCAGTTGAAAAATTATTTATTGAAAATAATGGAGAATTTCTATAATGCAATATAGTATCAGGAGACAGCTCTAATTCTAAATATTCATAATTATCATCATAAACTATAGTATAAGAATAGGGTTGGTTTATTACAAATAAACTAAAATAACCCGTTTCAAAATTATCATGACTTATGTAATCACATAAACTCAATGTTGCATCAAAATTGTCTAATATTAGAAGGTCGTTTACATTGTCATAACTAAAATTTCCGTTGTAATTATTACAAGCTGCATACCCAATATAACCAAGGTCTTGATCTAGAAATAAAGTTGGCGAAATAGATGGTGATATTGTTGAAACACTAGTGCTTTCTCCTGCGATTTCATAACTTGATAAATACCAATTTTGATATAAAGCACCATCTTGACCATAATTAATATAGGAAAAGAGGATTGTTATTAAACCAATTACTACTTTTTTCATAAGGCTATATTTTAATAAACTTCTTAACTATTTTTCCTAAATTAGATTGTAATTCAATAAAATAAATTCCTTCTGAAATGGATTCTATGTTGATGAAATTTTCGGATATTTTTTGCTCTAAAATTTTCTTTCCAGTGATTGTATATATGGTGATTTTATCTATAATAATTTCAGAAGAAAAATAAAGAATACCTGTTGTTGGATTGGGATAGATTTTAATTTCAGAAAAGTTGTTATGGTTAATTGATAAAGGAAATTCTTTGAAAGTAAGCCCTGACATAAGAGGGGTGTCTAAACGAAGCGTAAGTCCGTCATTTTCTTGAATTATTGTATACTCATATCCAGTAGCTAAAAACCCGAAATAATCGTTTTCAAAAGAATTGTGACTTTGATTGCCGCAATCATCGTTGGTGTTATTAAAACTAAGCGCATTTAATGAGATGCCACCTAAGTATTCATACGAACCATTAAAAGTATTACAAGCACCCTCTCCTGTAAAACTTAAATCTTCTTCAATAGTAAGAATAGGAAAAATTGCAGGATTAATGTCAGAGATATCATAAGGCTCGTCAAAATCCATATATACATGATATAAATACCAAGTACGAAACAAGTCTGGGTCTTGAGCATAGCTTTGAAAGTTTAAAAGACTTATAAATAGAATGAGTAGTATTTTCTTCATATCAAGAAAAATTTATGTGAAAATATAAATTTACGAATTTAATTTCACTTTCCGTATCTTTGAATTTTAACTTACTAATATCCCCAAAGTATGTCTGATTTTTGGCTTTTTTTGAAATTAGGTTTGTATCACGTTCTCGATTGGCAAGCTTACGATCACATTTTATTTTTAATTGTTTTAGTTGCAGCCTATCATTTTTCTAATTGGAAGCGTATTTTTATTCTAGTATCCCTTTTTACTTTAGGTCACACGGTTTCATTATTACTTGCAAATTATAATGTAGTAACTGTTTCTAGTAGATGGATTGAGTTTTTAATTCCAATTACCATTTTATTTGCAGCTTTATATAATTTATTTACTTCGGGGAAGGGTTCTCGAAAAGAAAGAATAGGAATGTTCTATTTTATAACTGTTTTTTTCGGATTAATTCACGGTTTTGGATTTGCTTCCTATTATAAAATGATCAACGGAAGCGGAGAAATATTACCTCTTTTAGAATTTGCATTAGGAGTTGAATTGGCTCAAATTATTATTGTTTTAATAGTGTTAATCGTAAGTTTTATCGCTCAGACTATTTTCAGATTTAACAAACGTGATTGGCTAATGGTGGTTTCATCGATTGTTATTGGAGTTCTAATTCCGATGTTACAACATCGTTGGCCGTTTTAATTTTTATCTGAAATTACATTTTATACAATATTTAACGCCTTCAAATTTTGATTGTGTGGATTTCCTACTAAATTCGCTTTTTACTCATTACTATGAATCCTGAAAAACAACTTAGATACGATATTGCTTACCTTAAAATGGCTTTGGAATGGAGTAAACTTTCCTATTGCGAAAGAAGACAAGTTGGATCGTTAATCGTAAAAGATAAGATGATTATTAGCGATGGATATAATGGAACTCCTTCAGGATTTGAAAATTTTTGTGAAGATGAAAATGGCTACACCAAATGGTATGTGTTGCACGCTGAGGCAAATGCGATTTTAAAAGTAGCTTCTTCAACCCACGCCTGTCAAGGAGCAACGCTTTATATTACCATGTCTCCCTGTCAAGGTTGTAGCAAATTAATTCATCAAGCAGGAATTAAAAGAGTTGTTTATATGGAAGCTTATAAAGATACTTCGGGAGTTGATTTTTTGAAAAAAGCAGGAGTAAGTATTACACAAATTAGCGACTTAAAATAAACGATGGGACTTCAAAAAAAATACCTTCCTTTACTTTTAGGTGTTGCAATTGCAGCAGGGATTTTTATAGGTTCTAAACTGAATTTTAGTGACACTTCAGATAAAATATTTGCTAAAAATTCCAAAAAAGATAAGCTCAATCGGTTGATCGATTATATTGATTACGAGTATGTCGACAAGGTAAATACCGATAGTATTGTTGATGTAACTGTCAACGGGATTTTAGAAAACCTCGATCCACATTCCGTATATATTCCAGCAGATCAATACCAAGAAAACGCTGATGATATGCGAGGAAATTTCGTAGGAATTGGCATTAGTTTTTATGTTTATAAAGATACCATTGCAGTCATTAGAACGATCAAAGGAGGTCCTGCGGAAAAGTCAGGAATTTTAGCTGGAGACCGTATTTTATATGCTAATGAAAAGAAAATATTTGGAGATTCTATTCATCGAGATAGTATTACTAAATATTTAAAAGGCAAGATAAATAGTAAGGTAAACCTGAAAGTTTTTAGAAAAGGAGAAGCCGAATTACTAAGCTATAAAGTAAAACGAAAAGAAATACCTATAATAAGTATAGATGCTTCATATAAACTGAATAATGACCTTGGTTACATTAAGGTAAACCGTTTTTCTGAAACAACTTATGACGAATTTAAAGAGGCTTTAGATGATCTTCAAGAGGAAGGAATTACGGCTTTAGTATTAGATTTACGAAACAATCCAGGAGGTTATATTTCCACTGCACAAAGTATTATTGATGAGTTTTTAGAAGATGATAAGTTGGTGCTCATCACTAAAAATAAAAGTGGAAAAATAGAAGAAACATTTGCTACTGGTGATGGTGATTTTGAAGAAGGAAACCTATATGTTTTAATCAATCAAAATTCTGCTTCAGCTTCAGAAATTATCGCAGGGGCGCTACAAGATAACGACCGAGGAACCATTGTTGGAAGAAGGTCTTATGGAAAAGGATTGGTACAACGCGAAATGTCTTTGGGTGACGGAAGTGCCATCAGACTTACCATTGCACGATATTACACACCTACAGGTAGATCTATTCAACGGCCTTACGAAAACGGAAACGATGCCTATTACCACGATTATGAAAATCGTTATAAAAACGGTGAAATGGAGAGTAAAGACAGTATTCATGTAGTAGACTCATTAAAGTTTGTAACACCCAAAGGAAAAATTGTTTATGGTGGAGGCGGAATTATTCCAGATGTGTTTGTAGCTAAAGATACCAGTGTTGAAAACGAAACGATAGAATATATTTCCAGAAGCGGATTCGCAAGTTATTTTGTTTTTGAACACTTGGAGAAAAACAGAGCAATATTTTCTAATTTCACTTTGGAAGATTTTGTAAACAATTATGAAGTTGATGATGATTTGATTACAGAATTTTTAGACTATTCAAAAATAGACGAAGCTCACTCAGGGTTTAAAGATCATTTAGAACATCTTAAATTGGTTTTAAAAGCAAGTATTGCTCAGCAGTTATTTGGGTCTAATGCTTTTGAGAGAATATTAAATCAAGACGACGCGATGCTTCAGAAGGTGTTAGAATTAGAGGCTGAAACTCTTGTCGAAATACCAGAATAACTACCTTTTCTTCCGTTCAATAATCTTGGAAGTCCGAAGAATAAGCATCAATAAGATAGCACAAGCTGCCGTTACAATTCCTATTAAAGCGATACCACTTTGCCCTTCCGTAGGATTTGAAAAGTCAATAAATGTAACATTATACGCGATTAATAAAATTGCGATTCCTATAAATATGTAGATGATGTTTTTCATAGCTAATTAAATAATAATTGAATATTAGAGGTGAATAGTTTGACAGCAATCGCTAGAAGGATCACTCCAAATACTTTTCTGATGATGATGATTCCGTTTTTGCCAATAATTTTTTGAATCTTTCCAGAGGTTTTCAATACTATATAAATGAATAGAATATTAATTAAAACCGCAATGATAATATTTTGAATACTGTACTCTGCTCGCAGAGACAATAAGGTTGTTAAACTCCCAGGGCCTGCTAATAAAGGAAAAGCTAAAGGAAATACTGAAGCTAATTTTGGGCTAGTGTCCTCGTCTTCTTTAAAAAGGGTGATTCCGAGAATCATTTCCAAAGCCAAAAAGAATAAAATTAAGGAGCCCGCAACGGCAAATTCGTTTACATTAATACCTATTAAACTAAGGATTTGTTCTCCTAAAAATAAAAACAATATCATTAAAACTGCTGCGATTACAGAGGCCATTTCAGATTGAATGTGTCCCGCTTTTTCACGCAATGAAATGATAATTGGAAGACTTCCAATAATATCGATCACCGCAAATAAAATCATAGTTGCGGTTAATATTTCTTTAAAGTTAAATTCCATGACAGTTAGATTTTAAATGGCAAAACTAATTATAAAAGGGAAATATAATTAAAATAAAACAAAGTACTTTTGCCAAATGTTTCAATTAGGAAAAACCATCGTCTCTGAAGACCTTATCGAAAAAGAATTTGTTTGCAACCTCGGCGCTTGTAAAGGAGCTTGTTGTATAGAAGGAGAAGCAGGAGCTCCTGTTACTAAAGAGGAAGTAGAAATTTTAAAAGAAATCTATCCAAAAGTAAAACCATTTCTTCGTCCTGAAGGTATAAAGGCTATTGAAGAACAAGGAACTCACATTGTTTCAGATTTAGGAGATATTGAAACACCATTGGTTAATGGAAAAGAATGTGTTTATGTAACTTTTTCAGAAAATGGGACAGCCGGCTGTGGAATTGAAGATGCTTATTTAGCAGGAGAAGTTTCGTTTAAAAAACCTATTTCTTGTCATTTATATCCGGTTAGAGTACAAGATTACAGCGAATTTGCTGCGGTAAATTATCACAAATGGCCTATTTGTAATGATGCCTGCTCTTTAGGAAGAGAGTTAAAAGTTCCAGTCTACAAATTTTTAAAAGAAGCTTTAATTAGAAAGTTTGGTGAGAATTGGTATTTGGAATTGGAGAAGGTGGCGAAGGATTTCAATAAATAATCTCGTATATTTGAGAAGTTAAGTCTTCTTTTATGTTTCGGTTATTAATTTTTTTTCTGTTCTTTTCAATTCAAGTATTTGCTCAAGAAGAATCTTTTGACAGAATTATTGAAAGTTATACCAATAAACCTATTGATCGTGAATTAGTTTTAGATTTTAATAAAGAAACTTTAGAACTAAAACATACTGGGAGTTTTTCAAAAGCATTACAATTAAATATCTGGTTGCTCGATAAAATTAACAAACAAGATTCCGTTTTTTTATATGCAGAAGTGCTTCATGTTAGAAGTAGAATATATATTGATTTGGGAGAATATACGAAAGCAATAGCTGTAGCAAAAAAGGCTTTACATAAATATATTTTTTTAAACGATAAACCTAAAATTGCAGCACTTAATAATATTGTTGGAGTTGGCTATTATTTTAAATCAGAACTTGACAGTACACTTTACTATTACAATAAGTCCTTTATTCAAAAAAAAGAGCTAAAACTTGAAAAATGGCAATTAGCTATTTCTGTAAATAACATTGGAATTGTTTATGAGGATATGGCAAAGTATGATGAAGCTATAGATCTCTACACACAAGCTGTAAATTTTTTACTTGAAGATACTACCTCTGTAAATTTTTTATCAGATATTTATATAGCTTTAGCTAATACTTATAAGCACAAAAACAACCTTGTAAAAGCATTAGAATTTACAACATTAGCATTAAACGAAGGTTTAAAAAAAAACGGAGAAGATCATCCTGACATGGGCTTTGTTTATGAAAACAATGCTGCTATTTATAAGGCCTTAGGAGATTACAAAACTGCTAAACAATATATATATAAAACATTAAAAATAAATAAAAAGTATTTTGGAAATTCTCATAAATGGACAGCACAAAGTTATGGTGATCTTTCAGAAATAATGCTTAAAATTAATAAAATAGATTCTGCTCTTTGGGCAATTAATAAAGCATTAAGTGTAGAAAAAAGAGTTAATAATGATATCGATTTTGGAGTTTTATATCAGACAAAATCCCATGTTTTTACTGCAAAAGCAGATTATAAATCTGCTTTGGAATACTTGCGTAAAAGTAGAAGTTATTTTGCTAAAGTATATGGTAAAAAAAGTAAGGCAATTGCTTCTACTTGGTTGGAAGAAGCCAAAATCCATTTATATTTAAAAGACACATTACAGGTAAAAAAAGCACTTGTAGAAACATTTTTAAGTGCAAGATATATTCATAAAAACTATAAATATTTACAAGCACCTTTTATTGTTTTAGAAGGAAAACAAATTGAGTTTCAGATAGAAGAAAATCTAAACAATAAATTTAAATGTATAAATGAACAAATTGATATTATAAAATATATTAAAAGATTCTATAATTCTTCCGAAGCAAAACTCAATTTTAATACTAACATTAGTTTTATTCTTAGAAAATATTTTACTTTTTGTTTTGATCAGTATTTAGCAAATGGTGAAGAAAAATATTTTGATAAAGCTTTTGAATTAGTACAGATAAATACCAATAGTATATTAGCAGAAGAGCTTCAAACTATTTCGCAATTTCGTGGTACTAATGAGGCGAATGAAGCTTTTAACAAAGTGAAATTACTTCGTCAAGATTGGTCCAAAATAAAACAAGATCTTTACTATGAAGAAACAAAAGACAACCCTTCAAAAAAGACAATAGAAACACTTATTAGCCAACGTGTTTTGCTTTCAAGGGCATTAGATGAGGCAATAAATAAATTTGATTCTCTTACCACATATCTTCCACAACAACTAACAACAGTTTCAATTCGTGAAATACAAAAAAAAATAGATAAAAAAACCCAGTTAATACATTATTTTATTGGCGACGATAACATTTATGCTTTTGGAATCACTTCAGAAAAATATAACCTTATAAAATTAACCAATTCAGATAAAATAGAAAACTACATCGAAAAGTTAAGAAAAGAGATTGTTGGTCAAAAGAGTGTAAATGACGTTAGTAATAAGCTTTATCAAGAACTGATTGTTCCAATAGTAGATCCTGATAAATCCGAGATTATAATTATTCCTAATGATATGATAGGATATATTCCTTTCGAAATATTAACCGATGATGAAGGGAGAAAATTAATTCAGAAATTTTCAATAAGCTATAATTCAGCTATTGGTTTGCTTATAAAAAACAGCCTAGAAAAAAAAGTGTTTAAAGATTATTGGTCGGGATTTGGAGTTACTTATTCTGGGATTAAGGACTTACCAAAAAGTATCGTTGAAATAAATGCCATAAGTGAAACAACTTCTGGAAAGAGGTTTATTAATAAAGAAGCTACCATAGAAAATTTTATCAAGCAAGCTAAGAATAGTGAGATACTACATTTGGCATTGCATGGTAAAGTAAATGTTAAGAATCCATTGTATAGTAAACTTATATTTTTTAATGACTCAATAACTTCTTCTCAAATTTATAATGAAGAAATACAATCTAGTTTAGTTGTGTTAAGTGCTTGTGAAACAGGTTATGGTACTATACAAAAAGGCGAAGGTGTTATGAGTCTTTCAAGAGCTTTTACTTTTGCAGGTGCTTCTAGTACTTTAACGAGTCTATGGGAAGTGCCAGATAAAGAAACATCCCAAATTATGGTTTCTTTTTACAAACATTTAAGCTTAGGAGAATCTAAAAATAAAGCCTTGCAAAATGCAAAACTTGACTATTTATTTAATGTGAATGACGAAACATTAAAACATCCTTATTATTGGGCAGGATTTGTTTTAACAGGAGAGACAGCACCTTTAATAACCGGCACTGATATTAATAAGATTATTTTTTTTAGTGTACTAATGGCTTTAATTTTTATAATATTTTGGATTACTTTTAAAAGAAAGAGGAATTAAGTTAGTTTGCTAAAAAATAATGTTCGTTTTTTTCTAAAATAAGAAAAACATCAATCAACTTAATAAAAATATAATTTCAATGAGTTGATTGATGTTTTTCAGGGTAAATTTCTTCAGAATATTTTAGTTCATCAAACTATTAGGTTGACTAACTTTATCTAGAGGTACAATTAAATTCATTTCTAAGTTGAAAACGACATCAACACTGCCGTCATCATCAAATTTATAACTATTAATAGACTGAATACTTCCTTTAACATACCTTGGATGAAAGCTATATAGACTTGTTTGGTTAGAGGTGTCAAATTCTACTCCAGGGTTAGTAATAAAATCTAAAATACCATTACCTATACTTTTAAAAATATTATCATCCTCGCTTATAAGAAATTTAATATTAATAGGTTCGTCGCTGTAAATCATTTCAGTTTTAAATTCACTCTCTTTAAGTTTAAAAGAAAAAGGAGTGTCATCTGTTTTTATATCTAGTTTCCAATGTTTTTCAAGTAATGTTCCATTATTAAGAGTAACAACCATATTTATAGTAAACTCAGAGTTAGATTCTAAAAAGGTATCTAGATGTTCTTTGCCTTTAATTATAACTGGATAACTAATAAATGTATATCTCGGTTCTATTTCAATAACAGCAGTTTCCCAAGTAATTCTATCTTTTGAATCTTGTACTTGTACGAGAATAATTTTTCTTTTCGAAGCGCTTTCATCATAAGTATGCTGTAACTTATAAGTGTTTTTAGGTAAAACTTCACCTCCTAATATTGGTTGCTGGATATTCCCAATGTTTCTTATGAATATAGTTTCTGGTTGTTGGTTTTGAGTTTCATCTCCCCACCAAATTTTTATACGAGTATGCTCTTTTTTTACAACAAAATTCATAGTTGCTACTACGCTATCATGGGTTACAGAAAAAGATTCTAATTTGATTCCTGGTCCTATTGGAGGAATTTCATCTGTTAATTTTAGAATAGGTAATTCTCTGTACTTTCTTTTTTTTGGTGCTGTAGGTTTGTTACTTTTTACTGTTTCCATTTTTTTAATTTTTAAGTTATCAGTTTCAACTATTGAAACTTTTTCGGCTTAAAATTATCTTGGGAGTTAATGAATAATTGTATTATATTTTCGCCTCCAAAATCAAATTAAATGGAGTTTCGGTAGCTCTTCTGACTTTGGTAAAACCACCTGAAGTAATCGCTTCTATTAATCGTTTTTCGCCAGCTTGTGCTCCTAAAGCTTTACCAACTTCTTGGTTTAAAGAACAGGGTACACATAACATAGTTGAGAAAGCATAAAAAGCACGACCAACAGGATTTAAGTTTTCTGCTAAACTATCTTTAGCAAAAGGTTCTACAATCATACAAGTTCCATCTGGTTTTAGAACCTCTTTAATATGAGCACAAGCTCCAACAGGATCACCCATATCATGTAAACAATCAAATAATGCAATAAAATCATAGTTGTTTCCAGGGAAATTTTTAGCAGTTGCTACTTCAAATGAAATATTGGTAACACTAGCTTCTTTAGTTCTTTGTATTGCTTGTTCAATTGATTTGTCATGAAAATCATAACCAATAAATGTAGAATTTGGATATGCTTTTGCCATAATAATAGTAGAAGCTCCATAACCACAGCCTATATCGGCAACTTTTGCTCCTTTTTGTAATTTTTCAACTACACCATCTAAAGCAGGTAACCAACTATTTATTAAATTACCTTCATACGATGGGCTAAAGAATTTTTCAGTACCACAAAACAGGCAGCTATTATGATCTCCCCAAGAAACACCTTCGCCAGTTTTAAAAGCATTTTCAATTTTTGATTCATCAAAATATAGGGATGAAATGGCGTAGAAAGCTCCAGTCATAAACACCGGGCTTTTGGCATTTCCAAAAACTGCTGTTTGTTCTGGCGTCATTGAAAACGTGTTATTATTTGTGTCATAATTAATATAGCCAGAGGCAGCTTGTGCAGAAGCCCATTCACGAATATAGCGTTCGGCAGTATTTGTTGCATCTGCTAATTGTTGTGATGACAATGAGCCGGATTCTGATAAAGTCTTGTAAAGACCAAGTTTGTCTCCAATGGTAATAAGAGGTCCATTGGCTGCAGCTCCCATTTCGGTAACTACTTTGCCAAGTAATTCGTTTAATTTGCCTTCGTTTAATTCCATAAAAGAGATTTTAATGAGTTAGTTTCTCTTTAGAGGAATTAAAAACCAGAATGTTAACAAAAATGAATTAATTTATTTTAATTCATTTAAAAGAAATGCTGCTTTTTTGTGATTATAAGTTTTAGAACTAACAATATTTTGAAGAATATTTTTAGTTGATTTAATATTGTTTTCTTTTAAATAGGCAAGTGCCAAATACCAACGTGCTTTTTCGGTAAAATCTCCTTGTGTTGAAATATAGTTTTTCAATAATGAAATGGCTTCACTCGTATTTTCTAATGCTAAAAAACAATTTGCTTTATAGAATATGTAGTACGAATTAGATTCTGTTTCTTGTATTTTTGAGAAAAAGAGAATAGCTTTATTAAACTCTCTTTTTTCATAAGCAATAAAAGCTTGAGATTTTATATCGTCAGAAACATTACTTCTAACAATCGGTTGAATAATATTCCTGTAGGGTTCAAAGTTTTCAGCAAAAAGAGTTTCATTACTATTGGTGTTTTGAAAAACAATAAAATAACTCATCCCTAATAATATGATAATTGATGCAGCAACTAACCATTTTGTGTGTGTTTTCTTATTTGGAGTTAGTTCATTTTCATATTGTTGAACTTGTGTTTTAAACAATCTGTCGTCTTCAGCTTCACTTACTTTATTAAGGTTTTTATAAAACTGAAATTCTTCATTAAAAATGGAATCGCTTTTTAACAATCCATTTAAATGATCTTTTTCTTCAACTGAAAGAGTTCCTAAAAAATAACTTTCTATAAGTTTTTGTTTTTTCATTTAGGGGAATTAATAGTTTCTTTTAATTTTTTTAAACATCTAGACTTATGACTACGGACTACAGCTTCATTTTCATAACCTTCTTTTAGAGCGATTTCTTCATTACTTAGTCCTCTGTAAAAGAATAATGTTAACACTTGTTGGCATTTTTTACCGAGTTTTATAAAATGTTTTTGTAATAATTTTTGCTCTACAGTTAATTTTATCTTAGGTGATATTTGAATTATTTCAACAGTATCACTTTCTGTGTTGTTTAATAATGGGAAGAGTTTTTTTTTTCGTTTTAACTCATCGTAAATTAAATATTTTCCAATTCCAAAAAAATAGGTTTTTAACGAACAGTTAATTTTGTTTAACTTTCCTGAAATAGCTTGTTTTCTTAAAGCAATAAAAGCATCTTGATAAATGTCTGATAATTCGCTTTCTGTTAAGTTATATTTTTTTCCAAAACTAAAAAACGAATCTCGATGTTCGTTATACAGATTTTTTATTTGTAACGAATTATTATTTTGAAAAGAGATAATTAAGTGTTTTTCCACAATAATTGGATTACTTTTAAATGTTCGTTTCTCGATTTTTGGGTTTTTATAATACGATGTGTAATGATTGAATTAGTTTAAAGATGCTTAAATAATTTTTCCATTATAAAAGCATTCAATCATAGGTGTTAAATTGATTTGATTGAGAAAAAACAAAGAACAACTTTTGTACAAATTACAATAAATAATCTGTTTCATTAAATCTATAGGAGTATTAGAATAATTGGTGCTGCTTATTTTGTTTACTTAGAGGGAGTTAAAAATAATAATTAACTATTTATTTTGAAGTAACACCTCTATTTTTTCTAATCTATTTTTTAGAGCTTTATTATCCTTTTGTAAGGCATTTATTAATTCCTGTTGTTCTTGAGTAGCTTTAATTAATACAGGAATTAATTCTGAGTATGACAATGCTTTATATTCACCTTTGGTTACAATTTTCTCTCCAGTATCTGGATCTATATCAACATCTTCTGTTATAACAACTTGAGGCAAGACTTTTTCTACCTCTTGTGCAATTAATCCCAAACGGGTTCTATCATTTCCAGAAATATTAGGTTTATAGGTAAAGCTCACAGGGTTTAGTTGCATAATTTCATTTAAACCATAATCTAATTTTTTAATATTATTTTTTGTGTTTCTATCTGAAAAAGTAACAAAAGTAAGTGCCACAACATCGTCCCAATGTTCTGTGGCATTGTTATTACCTAAATCAAAATTTACACTTGAAAATGGAACTATATCACCATCTAATCCTAAATTGGAAAAACCAAGATCTGCTATTTCTAAGAAATTAATTCCTAAAATAGCATTGGTGGCCATTATTTGTAAATGGTAATCTGGAGTATTAGTGCCAATACCTATTCTGTCTGTGCTGGAATCTGTAAAAAATAGATTTTCATTGGTATCTCCTTCAATTCTAAAATCATAATCCCCTCCAATCTCATTGGCTACTATATTGCCACTATTAAATACGGCTGCAAAATCGTTCGAATCTCCCGGAGCATCAAAATAACTAGCATAATGAGTGCCTCCCCCTGTATTGGTTATAGTGTTGTATGTGCCATATTGAGTGCCCGTACCAATTCCAATTAAGTTATTGTAAGAACCGTAGTGTATTCCTGACCCTGTTCCAGATAATTCGTTAAATGAGCCATAGTGTAATGCGTTTCCTGAATTAGTTATAGCTTGTCGGGATCCATATTGTAGACCTGTTCCGGCTCCAGATAAATTATTTTCGGATCCTGTATGTATACCAGCTCCTGTGTTATAAATATCTTGATAACTTCCATATTGAACGCCAGACCCAGTATTATTTAAAGTATTATATGAGCCGTAATGAGCTCCACTTCCTGTACCACTAATTAATTGATAGTTGCCGTATTGAGAGCCGTTTCCTGCTCCAAATAAATTGTGATAAGTACCATAATGAGTTCCGTTTTCAGAATTAGAAATTTCTTTATAACTTCCTGTTTGCTCTCCAGTTCCTGTCCCAGATAAAGTAATGTAAGAACCAAAATGCGATCCGCTCCCAGTATTAGTTATATCTTGATAGTTCCCAAATTGTGTGCCGGTTCCTACTCCTGACAATAAACTATAGGAACCGTAATGAAGGCCACTTTCTGTATTAATTATTTCTTGATAGCTTCCGTATTGTGAGCCAGTACCAATTCCAGATAAAAAGTTATAGGAACCATAATGAGATGCGCTTCCTGTGTTGGTTATTCGCTGATAGCTTCCATATTGAACGCCAGTACCAATTCCAGATAAATTGTTACTAACTCCATAATGAGTTCCACTTCCTGTGTTTAATACACTTTGTTCACTCCCATATTGTACTCCATCACCGGTTCCAGACAAAGTATTTTGTGTTCCATAATGAGTTCCAGATCCATTATTTGAGATATCTATACGACTACCGCGATGTATTCCAGTACCGGCTCCTGTTATTTGGATATAAGTGCCAAATTTTCTGCCATCTCCAGAATTAGTAATTAATGTAAAATTACCTCTTTGTTCTCCATTACCATTGCCATGTAAAAGGCTTACTGTGCCATTATGAATGCCATCTCCGGAGGAAGATAGAATATTTCTGCTACCTATATGTATGCCGTCACCACTTCCAGAAACCTCATTATTAACACCTCTTAAATCACCAGTACCAGAAGTTATATTATTAAAAGTACCTGTGTGTAAGCCAGAGCCTGCTCCAGTTATTTGATTTGATGATCCATAAAAGTCTCCATCCCCAGAATTGGATATAGTTTGATAACTCCCATACCTTAAGCCTGTACCTACTCCTGACAAGACATTATAAGAACCATAATGATCTCCATTTCCACTACTAATTGTTTGATAGTTTCCAAACCGATCACCACTTCCTGTTCCAGATAAAGTGTTATAGGAACCGTAATGTTCTCCATCACCATTGTTTAAAATTTGCTGGTAACTTCCATATTGAATCCCTGATCCAGCTCCGGAAGATGAATTAAATGAACTATAATGAATTCCATTCCCAGAATTTAATATACTCTGGTAATTTCCAATAATCAATGAATTAGAAGATCCTGTAATAATTGCACTTATAGCTCGTGTACCAGAAGTTTCTATATCTAAACTGTAATCTGCTGTAATTTTACCGATAGCAACATTGCCTTGGGTAAAAATATCATCTGTAATATTTGTAGGTGCTGTGGTGGTAGCTTCTCCATACCAATCATCGTCACCAGAAGAGTTAGTGGCTATTAATTTTTCCCAAATAGAACCATTAAAACTATAATATCCTACACCATTTCCTCCTGTTATAGAAGCATTAGTGTTGTAAATTAGTAATCCTGTAGCTGCCGTGTTGGTTCCATCTAGCATAGTTACATTAATATTGCCGAGACTCACCCGGGGAATTAATAAACCTTTATCACTAGCAACAACATCTAGAATAGATGAGGCATCAGGTGTAATTGTATTAATACCAACTTGTGATACACTAGTTGTGGTTGTTAAAAATAGAAAACACAAAACACAGACATTGCTTATTTTTAATAAATGATTTTTAAATATAATTAGTGTGAATGTCATAGAGTTATTATTTTCAAGTTTTAGATATATTTTTTAAGGATACACGGTTATTAGATTTTAACTATGCTGTTTTTAGTTAAAAATCAAATAACAAGAGTGAATTAGTCAAATTAGAATTGTTCTTTCTGGAGATAAAAATTTAGGTTCTAGTTGATAATTTCATAAAAGAGATTTTAATGAGTTAGTTTTTCTTTAGAGGAGTTAAAAACCGGAATGTTAACAAAAATAAATTTATTTTAATTTATTTAAAGAAACGCTGCTCTCACGTGATTATAAGCATTAGATATAACAATATTTTGAAGAATATTTTTAGTTGATTTAATTTAAATAGGCTTGTGCTAAATATCAACGCGCTTTTTCGGTAAAATCTCCTTATGTTGAAATATAGTTTTTTAATAATGAATTGGCTTCACCTGTACTATTTAATATTAAAAAATAATTCGCTAACCTTGGTACTTGTTGAATAGAAGGGGAAAAATGGAGCAGAAGATTCATTTACCAAGGAAGAGAATAAAAAGTTCCAGTCTACAAATTTTTAAAAGAAGCTTTAATTAGAAAGTTTGGTGAGAATTGGTATTTGGAGTTGGAAAAAGTTGCAAAAGATTACGAGTAATTATTGTTCTCCAAAAAAAACAAATCCAAAAGCATTTTATTAAATTAATTTGCCTTTTCTCAGTTCTAATTTCCAAAAATCTGCTTTTTGTAATATTTATTTTGTTAATATTTATTTTTAAATGAATACAAATTAGTATTAATATTTAACGGAAATCTCTACAGAAAAACGTGTGAAATTGCAGTCTATCGGACTTATCAACGACTTATTTTTCACTTTGTTTATAATTTTATTTTGAAAATATACATATCTGAAAGACAACACAATACGATTTATATTTAACAAAATATTTGTAATACTTAAAAAAATATTAGTGTTGAAAACTTGTTGAAAACCTAAATTCTTTTTCTAAAAATACAGCCATAAAATTCTCCATATTTGTAAGAGCCAAAACTTCTAGATTTATAGAAGTAGTTACCAAAATAAAAATATTTATAAAATTCACTTTAAAAAAACTGGTGTTCAGCGTCAAAAAACAAGTGTGATTTTAACTATTATTCAGCAATACAATAGCCCCAGGTATGGAAATTAAGTACATTATTAAAAGAGATTACGAAACAAGTATTTTTGAGTTAGAAAAAATTGTAAATGCAATTGAAAAAGCAATGCTTTCTGTTAATCATGGAACTAGAGAAGATGCTGTTGCTATTTCGAAGATTGTTATTGGTACACTTTTAGAAAGAAAACTAAAAGACCCAAAGTACATTCCAAATGTAGAGCAAGTTCAAGATATTGTTGAGTATAAATTAATGGATAGCCCATTTCACGATGTTGCAAAAGCGTACATTTTATTTAGAGATGAGCAAAATCGTAGTAGAAAAACAGATATTTTCGAAAAACGAATTAATTTAAAACCTTATGAATACCCAGAGTTAAACGAATATGTAGATGCTATCCGTCATTCGTATTGGATCCACACAGAGTTTAATTTTACCAGTGATATTCAAGATTATAAGACGGCAATAAACGATCAAGAACGTAATGCTTTAAAAAATGCAATGCTTGCTATTTCACAAATAGAAGTTGCTGTAAAAACATTTTGGGGAGACATCTACCAAAAAATGCCAAAACCAGAAATAGGATCTGTGGGAGCAACTTTTGCTGAAAGTGAAGTGCGACACCAAGATGCTTATTCACATTTATTGGAAATTTTAGGTTTAAATGCAGAATTTAAAAATCTAAAAAAGAAACCTGTAATAATGAGACGGGTTAATTATTTAGAAACTGCTTTAAAAAACTCTAAAAGCGAAGACAATCAAGAGTTTGCAGAGTCAATTCTTTTGTTTTCATTGTTTATAGAACATGTTTCATTGTTTTCTCAGTTCTTGATCATCATGGCTTTTAACAAACATAAAAATCTTTTTAAAGGGATTTCGAATGTAGTAGAAGCAACTTCTAAAGAAGAACAAATCCATGGAGATTTTGGAATTGACGTTATCAATATCATTAAAAAAGAGAATCCAGAATGGTTTAGTGATGATTATAATGCCCAGATTCAAGAAGTATGTAAAGAAGCATTTGCTTCAGAAAGCAAAATTATTGATTGGATTTTTGAAGAAGGAGAATTAGATTTCTTGCCAAAAAATGTAATCAACGAATTTATAAAACAACGTTTCAATAACTCTTTAGAAAGTATTGGAATTTCAAAAATATTTGAAGTAGATGAAAAATTAGTAGCAGAAACCGATTGGTTCGATGATGAAATTATTGGAACCAAACATGGGGATTTCTTCGTGAAACGATCTATCAACTACAGTAAAAGAACAAAAAGTATAACCTCTGACGACCTTTTTTAAACTATGAACAACAACCTTACAACAAACCAACAACCCACTACCAAAGAATCCCTATCTGAACAAGACCGATTGCTTCAAGCAAGAAAAGAAACAAGGCAAGAAGCAAAAATCAAAATGACTTTGCCGGACATTAAATGGTTAACAGAGAATAGTCGCAAATTTTTAGAATCTGGATATTTAACTGGAGATACTACTCCAGAGGAACGGATTTTAGAAATTGCACAACACGCAGAAACAATTCTTGGAATTGAAGGTTATGCCGAAAAATTCTACAAGTATATGGCTGAAGGATTTTATTCATTAGCTTCCCCAGTTTGGTCAAACTTCGGAAAAAAACGAGGCCTTCCAATTAGTTGTTTTGGTTCTTGTATCGCTGATGATATGGGTGATATTTTATACACTCAATCTGAAGTAGGGATGATGTCTAAATTAGGCGGAGGAACCTCTGGTTATTTCGGAAAAATTAGACCAAGAGGTGCCGATGTAAAAAATAACGGGACTTCTTCAGGTTCGGTTCATAT
>JASFZG010000074.1:0-32093 GCA_046055745.1 Flavobacteriaceae bacterium
ATGAAGCCTTTAATTATCAAAATTTATTAATTATTTACTTATTTTTGCGCTCTGCTAGCTCAAGTGGTGGAATTGGTAGACACGCTGGATTCAAAATCCTTTTTTTGAACAGTGTGAAAAATAAGCCGAAGTGGTGGAATTGGTAGACACGTCGGATTCAAAATCCGATGCTCTCAAAGGCGTGCGGGTTCGATTCCCGCCTTCGGTACAAAAAAAGTCAAGATGAAAATCTTGGCTTTTTTTATTGCTCAGGTACAACATAGGTACAACATTTTGAAGTTTTAAAAACAACATTTGTTTTGATATCAAATGTTTCTACTTGGCTTTAATCCCTATGAATTTACAGTTAGAATAATAAATTTTGGTAAATCACAACCTTACTTCTTCATAAGGGGAGTATTATCATCGCTTTTAGAGATTCTTTTAGTATACTGAAATCCGATAAAAAGAAAATATTTTACGTGTACTGCCAAAAAAGGAAAACGTAGTATTTAACATAAATGTCGCTTATTTACAACAAAAAGAGTATATTTGTCGTTAATAAGCGACATTATGAATTCTAAGAAAGCAATACTTCTTCCTAAATATCAAAAGATATTTGATGGAATAGGCGAAAATATCAAGCTTGCGCGAAAGCGTAGAAAGCTGACTACCGAGCAGGTTGCAGAACGGGCTGGTATTCATCGTGCTACTTTGCACCGTGTTGAGAAAGGCGATCCAACTGTTGCAATCGGTCTTTACTTTAACGTGCTGAGGGTACTCAATCTCGAAAGCGACTTTTCAAAAATTGCGATAGATGATGAATTCGGTCGTAAACTACAGGATCTTGATTTACTATAAGCTATGGCAGGAGGAAAATTTGATATTTACGTATATGCAGATTGGAAAGGCTTGGATGGTCCTTTACAAATAGGAATACTCTCGGCACATTTCGCGAAAGCGAAAAAAGCATTCAGCTTTGAATATAATAAAGAATGGTTAGAGAAGGGCTTATATCAGCTACTAGATCCAGACATCGGTTTTTATTCTGGACCACAATACCCTACAGATAAAGAGAACTTCGGAATTTTTCTAGACAGTATGCCCGATACCTGGGGAAAGACCCTTATGAAACGCCGTGAAGCTCAAGATGCAAGAACTCGCGGTGAAAAGGCGAGAACACTCTACGAAATTGATTATCTACTGGGTGTATATGACGAGAGTCGTATGGGAGCACTTCGGTTCAGAACCGACCCAGATGGTCCTTTTCTAGACAATGACGATAAAAGCCCAACACCGCCCTGGTCATCCTTAGGAGATTTACAGGAGGCTGTAAAACATCTTGAAAATGATACTGAGAGCGATGCCATCAGACAGTGGATTGCCATTCTTATAGCACCTGGTTCTTCTTTAGGGGGTGCTAGACCAAAAGCTAATATATTGGGGAAGGACAAAGATCTTTGGATTGCCAAATTCCCTTCAAAAACAGACACGGTGGATAAGGCAGCTTGGGAATTTCTTACCTATAATCTGGCTGTTGCTTGTGGTATTGAAATGGCAGAATCTAAAATTGAACGAATTTCCGGAGCATACCATACGTTCTTGACCAAACGATTTGACCGAGAAAATGGTAATCGCATCCACTTTGCTTCTGCAATGACGATGACAGGAAACACCGAAGAGTCCCTCAAGACAACAACGCCTAGTTATCTGGATATAGTAGATGTTATAGAGACTTATGGTACAAATGTAGATGAAAATCTGCAACAACTATGGCGTAGAATTGTGTTCAATATTGCTGTCTCAAATACAGATGATCATTTACGTAATCACGGTCTTATTTTAAATGAAAAAGGGTGGGAGCTTTCGCCTGCCTATGACTTAAATCCATCAACAGAAAAAGATGGACTTGCGCTCAATATTGATATGGATGACAATTCGCTCAACTTTGATCTTGCAAAAAGCGTAGGAGAATTTTTTCGCTTAAGCGAAAGTGAAATGGAGACTATCATCGAGGAAGTTTTGACTGTAGTAAGCGATTGGAAGTCTGTTGCCAAACAAATAGGTATTCCGAATAAAGAACAGCTATTGATGGAATCTGCTTTTAATACAGAACTCTAAAGATGGACTACAAAGAAAGCGAATGCATCAAGAGTTTAAAGGCAACCATAGACCAATTGAATGCGTCCAAAAAGGAGTGGCCTAAAAAAGCAGAGGATGCTAACAAATTTTGGAATGCCTCTCTATTGTTCTGCAAAATTGTTTTAGGGTCAAAAGCTTCCAAACTTCTCTTTACAAGAACAGATTTTGAAAAATTTAAAGTCCGATATGAGCAACAAAATTCGGTATCAATAGATAGTGTCACTTTATTTGAACGATTTTGGTTGAGAGAAGTATTAGGTTTCGTCCATATTCCTGATGCTGTTCGGGTAGTAACAAATGACTATGAAAAGTATCGCGATTATCATAATGAAATTCTTTTTCTGCGAATGCTTTATAAGAACTATCCCAATCAAAAAATTTCAGAGAATAATTTTAATCAAGAATTCAATACTTACGAAAGAAATAATGAAATTACGCTTTTGCGAAAGTGGTTTGAAAAAACACAATGGGTAAAGCCTTCTAAAGAAAAAGATGAACTTAAAATAGGAAATGTAGACTACCTTTTGAACTTACTTGATAACTGGGAGTCTTTTGCATTCTTACTCGCTTTCAAGTTGAAAAACTATGAGCGCCAAAAGTATACATTCGAAATCAGTAGCAAGGCATTAAATTCAATTCTTACCAAGCATTGGTCGTACTTTCCTCTTACACCATCACTATCTGAATTTGAGGATAATGGTACATTTGTCAAAAATAAAAATGTATATCTATTCCGAACTACTCAAAACGAAATTGACTTTTGGCACGATTTAAAAAATCAAATAGGAGGACACTATTGGGAAGCACTTTTGCAGGATAATAACTTTAAAACCCATAGAGAAAGGCTAATAAATTTTATCGATGTGATGTTGAGAGGTGCGCGTTGGCCAAATGTAGATAATTATATTTCAGTCACTTCTAAAGCAGATTTACTGTCTGCATCAATTCAACTCATCAAAAAAGAACCAGACATTTCAGGAATTGAGGACGAGTTTGCAAAATGCTATTTGGATCAACAGTTAGGGTCACATTATGGTTTTCAATCTAATCAACCTCTTCCAGATGACTACTTAGATGATACTAACAACATTTTAGAGAGATATAAGCAGTTACAATACATATCAAGTAAGTATCAAAACAATATTTTTTATGTTCAGGAGTCCAGAAGTTATCTCGCATTTTTAGTACGAATGGTCGTGCTTTTTGACAAAGAATATGACACCACAGATGATAACGGTAAATCAAAACAGGTACATTTCTATAACGTCAAAGAGTTGCTTCGTTCAGGATTGGAAAAACCTTATTTAGTCTGGGAAGTAGCCCATTTTATTAAGCAGAATAGACCCGAAATAATTCCATATTTATTAATAGAATCAGACCTTTCTGCCTTTGGTTTTCATCTGTTAAACCAAATTAAAACGGAAGTTTCAAATAGAAATGTCAGGCGTTTATTGAGACAACAATCTTTGGAAAAAGGTTTGGAATTGTTATTAAACTCATATTTACGTAAACAGAAAGTTGGTAAGAACGAAACAGCACAATTGGTCTTTCTGCTCTTTCAAGAAATCACTAAAGAGAAAAGTAATTCAGTAAGTCGTGTCCAATTGGCGGAAGAGCGTCGCCTACTACTTGAAGAGAGAAAAGAAAAGGAAAGAAAATTATTAGACATTATTGAAAACTGTGAATTGAACGGAGGTTTTGTAGAAGGAACTTCTGGCCAAGCGTTACTCTTTCATATTTTTGATGAATTAGTAGATGTGATTGAACAACATCATATAAAACAGAAATATCTCAATGGTGTAATTCAGTTGCCGTTTTTACAGTTGGATGCGTTATGCTGGCTGTCCCAATTTTTACTGTATACAGATTTTAATCTTCCAAAAGAGCGAATGACCAAACTAAAATCTAAGGTCACTACTACTTTTATCAATATTTACAGGAAAAAGATTGAACTGAAGACCGTAATGCGAAAGGACTTTGATTCTGCTGAAAAGCTTGAAGCGATTCCCAATTGGCCAGACCAAAATGAAGCGTTGGCAAGGATTGATTGGTTGTCGCCGATTTTGATAGCCTATGAAACAGGAGATTTAAATGAATTTTTAAATCCGAGATTCAAACTTGAAGATACCAAAGAAGCATATAACAAGGAAAACAATTTTCAAGCGGATAAGATAAGAACACATCTTTTTGTGTTGCTGTCCATATTGATGGCTATACAGCATCAAGAAAGTTATCTAATAAAAGAGTTCTCAATTGAAGTTAAACAGACTGTTGAAAATACGATTGTCAGTCTACTTAAAAAGTACGGACAGGGAAATTTAAGTCATTCCATCAATATAATTGACCAACACCACGATCGGCAACATTTTAGAAGTATAGAAAGCGAATTATTACCATTTATTATTGAAATGGGTGATTTATTCGAAAATAAATCAGTTTTATTCAATCAACTGGTCAACACTAAAAATGTTGTCCAACTTTTATATGTTTTTTCACATTCTCAGACGGAAGGTGTAAAGGAATCTGTTATCAACCAAATAAGAGGAATTGATATTCAACAATTTATGGATGAGCAATTTTGGCTTCCGGAAATAACCTTTGTGGTAACAGAATTATCAAAAATTCCCGAATTACAGAATGAAGCAGCAGCCGTCTTAAACACGTGGGAAACTCTTACAAGTAAAAGAAAAGTCCAACGAGAAACAGTTAAGGATATCTTCGAAGCACAATTGATGCAAGCCTATTATGAAGGCGATGAGTCGAAGGTTCAATCAATTGACGAACCTGAATCTGGATACGTAATTCAAAACGAGTTTAAACCGGCAGACCACAAACAATTTTTTATTGGTCTGATTAGATACAAGGATAAACCAGAAAATGCCTATCAGATTTTTGACAAATTGGTTAAAAGATATCCAAAGTATGCAACTTTTGCTTTAAATCGTTTTGGTGCTAAAGTAAATCTTGCACTCAAAAATAATAGCAAGGAATCTTTCAAAGAAGGTCTTAAAGAATGGTTAAGCTATGAAAAGATGTGTCTGCCAACCATTCTAAATACAGTATTGAAGAAAGTCAACTACAATAAACTTACCGTTTATCTAAACTTAGACGACACAGATGCATTCAATGAACTTTACGAAAAACTATCTATAATACATAAATTGGCGCCGGATATAGTGGAGCTTCGAGTTCAAATGCTCGTGAAAAATGAATTCGTGAATGAAGCAAGAGTATTGGTTTCCAGAGCACTATCCTTTCACAGCGCACTGAATCAAAACAATTTTCAATTTTTGAAAGATTTAGAAAACAAGATTTCAGAATCCAACACCCTCGAAGAAATCAAAACATATATAAGCGGCTTACGGACTAATGCTAAAAATTCAGTGAGTTCCCTTAAGCCTCTTAAATACGAAGATAATTTTGGAAAGTCAATAGCAAATGAGATTGTGACGGCTTCAAAAAGGTTTTTAAAGAATGTCAAGTTATATAGTCCTAATGCTGATGAAGATGATTATAGTTTATTTATTAAGGAAATACTCGAAAACAAACTGACCACTTTTGGCCTTCATATAGAAGATCAATCAAAGGGAGGTAGTTCTTTCTCAGGTAAGAAAGCTGGAGAACGTGATATGGTTATTTGTGACGATTCAGGTGATATATCAGTAATTGAAGCATTTAAACATTCCACCAAAACAGTAGTTCAAAAGCATATTACAAAGATTTTCAATTACACTCATATGCGAAATGTATTCTTTATTCTGGCATATGATTTAAAATCCTCGGAAACATTTGACAACCGATGGAAATATTACAAATCAAAGACTCTAAAATCCATTGTTTATCCTGAAGGTTACGAAATCGATGTAAATTCCATTTGGGATGCGACTGAAGATCTAATGGTGAAAAATTCAGCGATTAAGGTTTGTAGAACCATTCATAAAAGTGGAACCGAAATTTTTCATATAATGTTGAATGTAAACTATTTTATATAAAAATCCGCTAATCCTTTGTTTTCTTAATTGGTGGTTTGGACTTCATCATCATAACTGTCTTAATGCTGATTCATCGGTTTAAACATCGAAAGGAAAAACTTAAAGACAAAAACGCGTTGTCATTAGCATCATAAAATGAAATTGTTAAACACTAGTCAGTACATTCCTCTGCATTTCGCGAAAAGCTACATTCCGGGAAAAGAGCTTCTCTACAAAAGTCTTGGACACTATCCCCGATTTCTACTTTCCACCGCGCTAACCCGATCCGCTGAGCAGGAATGGGACGCTACATTCCCAATCCGAAATCGTGAGTAGAGTCCGCCCAATCGGAATTCCATTAATGCATTTAGTCCCACTTCCAACTATTTTAAATTTCACCTAGGCTTTTAATTCACGTTCCGAGTCCTTGTCATTTCCATTTTTTTGACAGCAAAACAACAACATTCCTCTTTGAACGACTGCATAAATCAGGCTCATTCTTCGCTCTTTTTTATAAGTCTTATCAAAGCTGAATATTGAATCACCCATAGCATAAAAAAAAAGATAACAACGAAGGCTCTATTGGAAGTAAATCAAAATATAGAATTATGAAATCATCTCAAAATACCCAAAAAGAAAGTGGCACTAAAAAAAATCAAAAAAGAAAAACACTTAGGATATTATAAGTAAATCAATAAAAATAATAATTATTAATCTTTAAATTTTTGAATTATGAGTACACTAAAAAACAGCGTTCAGTTAATCGGAAACGTTGGTGGAGAGCCAACAATTACAAACCTCGAAAACGGAAAGAAAGTAGCCCGTTTTTCAATAGCTACTAATGAATATTACAAGAATGGGAAAGGCGAAAAGCAAACGGACACCAATTGGCATACGATTGTCGCTTGGGGCAGGGCAGCCGATATTATCGAAAAATTTGTAAGCAAGGGCAAAGAAGTTGGAATCGTTGGGAAACTAAAAACACGCACCTACACTACGGACGATGGAAACGAGCGTTATGTAACCGAAGTGGTTGCAAATGAAATCCTTTTAATGGGAAGTAATAAGTAAAAAAGAAAGAGGGTGTTCCCTTGGAAAGTAGCACCCTCTTTTCATTATCCATCTTAAATAGAAAAAACAATGAAAAGCAAAGTTAACGAAATACAGATAAGTTACAAAGAGAAAATAGCTACGTCGAAATCACAGGCTATCAAAAGTTCAGCTGATGCCGGAAAATTACTTTTTGAAACATGGGATAAAAACACCATTGGCTTGCAAGAATCTTTTAAGGTTTTATTATTGAACAATTCTAATAAAGTCAAAGGCATTTATGAATTGTCAAAAGGAGGCATCACGGGAACATTAGTAGATATTCGCATTTTATTTGCAGTCGTATTGAAGTCCGTTTCTGTAGCTGTAATTTTATCGCATTGCCATCCGAGTGGGAAGCTATTGCCCAGTGAAGCGGACAAAAAATTGACTGAAAAAATAAAGAACGCCGCCGCTTTTTTTGATGTAAAAGTATTAGACCATATTATAGTTGTACCCAATGGTGAGTACTATAGTTTTTCTGATGAAGGCATTTTATAATTTAAAAAACGATAATCATGGTTTATTTAAATTATAACAATCTCGACGCAGACACCCAAGACCGTTTGCTTCAAAACTCCAAAAGTGATGTGGAAGAGCAGTTTGGAAATGACCTTAAAGCCTATACCAAAGAGCATTACTTGGATTATTATGCTTTATTGGACGAAGAGGCGATACGGAATTTATAAAATTACAGGTATGTGTTCAATATTTGAATAGCAATATAAATTCACAAAAAAAGATCCTTGAAATTCAAAGGTCTTTTTTTGTGAATTACTAACTGCAATTTTGAATCCTGACGTTCTACTTTCCAGTTTTTTGTAAAATCATATTATTGACTACCAAAACCAAGCATTTGAGACCATTCTACGTTTCAATTTTATACCTCAAATAGATACATTTATAAGACTGGTTATTCAGGAAAAAAGCAACTGACTTTTTAGTCAGGTTGTCTGGAAATTTTTGTCACGCGTTGGCGTGACGAAATTGGAAGAGCAAGAGGGTAACACGCAAAGCGGTGTTACGAATATTATTTTTGTCATAATCTCTTTAAACATAAGGGATTAAAATGTTTTAGGATTTATGAAAAATTGAGTTTTGGGATAAACCCTTTCGAACCTCTTTAAAATAGGCGAAAATTTATCCCAAAACCAGAAAAATAGCGAAAAATGAAGTCATTTTCACATGTCAATTTTAAAAAGGCAACTGTCGATAGGTTTAGAAAATTCTCGAAACAAATTGCAAAAACGCATACGGAAGCTATGGAAGCCATGATAGATTTTTTTGAGGACAATAGTATTTCTCCTTATGAATCTCTAGGTGTAAATATGACCACATTGGAAAGCAAAATTAAAAGCCGTATCAATGCAGTTATTGCCATTATCAAGGACATTGAAAAAAGCCATCACAAGCCAACTACGGCAATATTACAAACATTGTTTGAAGAAACTTCTAATATAGAAAAGGAAGAGAAAGAAGAATACGATTTTGAAACACCAACCTTAATTACTGAAAATGAAGAATTAACTTATTACAGAAAAGAATATTATGCCAATCAAGAGAATTATAATGCTTTGAAATACGATGTTGATACTATCTTAAAAAACACAAAATACATCAAACACAATTTTGGAATCGGGTACTTTCGATTAGATATTACCAAAGAAGAATTTGAACAATTAAAACAAAAACTAAAAGATGTACATCACCATAACGCCACAGAAATTAGGAGATAATTATACAAAGTCTGTTGCCGATTTTGTTTCTTATCTGGAAAAGGAAAATGAAGGTAAGTCCATTGATGAAATGGAATATTTTTTCAATCAGTATGGTGAAGACATATCTAGCAATGAAGTCATCAATGAAATAGATGGTAACACAGCTAAACTCAAAAAGACAGAACCCAAATTTTATTCCATCACGGTCAATCCAAGTCAATACGAATTGAAGGAATTACAAAATCATTCTGAAGCTTTAAAAAGATACACACGAGAAATAATGAAAGATTATGCAAAAGCCTTTAATCGTGAAATTGATGGACGTCCTGTTATGGTAGATGATATTAAGTATTATGCCAAAATTGAACACCAGCGTACATACAAAGGAACTGATAAAGCCATTAAAGAAAATTCGCCTTTTCACGGAAAAATAGTCCGGTTAAAAAACGAAATTCAGCAAATAGAACGAGTAGAATTATATGGAAGCACACAAAAGAAACAACGGCAAATTAAACAACTTGAAAAAGAAGCTCCACATCAATTAAACAGGAAGATGATTATGCAAGGAATGGCAAAAGAAGGTTCGCAAAGTCATATTCACATTATTGTAAGTAGAAAGGATATGTCTAACAAGTATAGTTTGTCTCCTGGAAGTAAATACAAAGCATCCAAAGTTGTGATGAATGGAAAAATTGTAAAACGTGGCTTCGATAGAGATAATTTCTTTTCAGCATCCGAAAAAACATTCGATAAATTATTCAATTACAAACGTAATTATGTGGAAACTTATAAGGCTCGAAAAGTTTCCGTTAAAAATCCAAAGCACTATTTTGCAAGTATTATGGGGTTACCAACCAATCAACGAGCTATTGCTTTTAAATTATTAAATAAAACAGGAATGAATACTTCGCTATTAAATATTCCAACTAATAAAGTTCAATTGGTTCTCAAAGCAATTAAACAATTAAAACGTGGCGTTGATGTAGCCATTAAATCAAGTTCTATAGGTATATGAGTACTTCGATGGCATATATCATTCTTTATATTATTCTACCGATATTAATAATAGGTATTATTGTTTATGTATTCTTAATTCCAGAAAGCAAATTGGTTTCAAATAAAAAATACCAAGTACATTTTAAATTGAAAAGAGGAAGATTTAAAATTGAGAATATAAAACGAGGTGCATCAATTATAGGATCCGCAGGAAGCGGAAAAACCGAAAGTGTAATTTACAATTTCTTGCAACACTTTAGTAAGCATCAATTTTACGGAATCATGCACGATTATAAAGATTTTGAACTCACAGAAATTGCTTACCCTCTTTTTAAAGAGAAAAAAATAAAGTTCTATACTATTTCTTTTGATACAATCCATTATAGAGTGAATCCTATTGCACCAAGATATTTGCCTAATGAAGAAAGTGTGAATGAACTCTCAAGAGTACTTATTGAAAATCTTTTGGAGCAAAACCTATCCGAATCAACAGGAAGTTCTAAATTCTTTACAGATGCCGTTGAAGGTTTATTAAGTGGACTTATTTGGAAACTCAAAACTAGCCATCCAGCTTATTGTACTCTACCTCATTTAATTGCACTATTTCAATCTATGAACACTAAAAAATTGGTTGCTTTTTTAAGTTCTGATTTAACTTCTAAAAGTATGGCAAGTGCTTTTATAAATGGAATAGAATCAGAAAAACAAACCGCTGGTGTAAAAAGCACTTTGGCCAATGCCTTTAAGAAAATCAGTTCCCAAAAGATATTTATGGTATTGTCAAAAGATGAAGTGCCGCTCAACATTAATAGTAAAGACAATCCAGCGGTAATTTCTGTAGTAAATAATCCAAAATATGAATCTGCATACTCACCAATTATCGCAATGATAATGCATACTGTTATTAAACAGATGAGTGTTCGGAATCAACAAACCTCTTTTATTTTGATGGAAGAAGCACCAACGATTAAGTTACTTAATATGCATCGTATTCCAGCAACATTACGAAGCTATGATATTGCCACTATTTATGTGATGCAGGATAAAATTCAAAACGACATGCTCTATGGAGAAAAAGCAAGTAAAGCAATTTTGAGTAATCTCTCCTATCAGTTTTTTGGAAAGGTAAATGATCCAGATACTGCAAAATACTACGAGCGTTTTTTTGAACTCGTGAAGATGGAAACTACTAGTATTAATAAAGGCTTTAATCTCAATTTTGATACACGAATTACCAAAGGAGAAAAAGAAGTCTCAAAACGTAGAGCTGATGTTTTCTTTAGACTAAAACAAGGTGAATTTATTGCTTTTGCTGATGGAAAGGATAAAAAGGTACAATTCAAATTACAATCAATAAAAAAGGAAAGCCCAAAATCTTTGGTAATATATTCTGATGATGTTTTACGTTTAAATTTTGAGAGAATTTATAGAGAAGCCAAATCTTTATTTAAATGATTAATACACATAAATAACTATGTAAATTAAAAATTAAAAATCTGTTAGATTTACAAATACAATTGTGTTAATAAAGTGCGTATGCACTTTATTATATCGTTATAAGCAAGTTTAATTACTGGAAAATCTTCTCTTAAATTAGACTTAAAATAAAGCAATTTTTTGGTGCCTTAAAATTGAAAAAAACAAATTAAATCCTGTCTATTTTTATAAAATCCTGTAGAATTTATTGTGAATGAATAGGTTTTTGGCTTGTGTTTTATTTAAAAGGTTTTTGTGTGGTTTTTCAATTTTTAAATGATGGTATTTTCTTTTTTATTTAAGTCAGTAAAATACAATTTGAAGCGGATATTTTTTTGGCTTGTGTTTAATTTATAATGAAAAAAATATAAAAAATAACCTGCTTATAACAGTACCTAAACGCCATAAATTTGGTTTGTTTTCTATCTTTTGGTCTGTGGCTTTTGAGCAATTTTTTCTCAAAAAAATCAATCAAAATTTTATCTGTAATCTAATCTGTATGCAAAAAAATCACTCAAAAGCACTATGGTTCGTGCTTTTCTATTAATTTTAAGGCTTAATCAATGAAATTTACAGCGTTTAGCTGTAACGTTAGGCTTCATACAAAAAACGACCATTTTCATATGAATATATTCTTACTGTAACAGACTCCATTTTAATGTGTCTAAATTATACAAACACATAAAATAAATTTAAAATGGAGAAAAGAATGTTAGAAAAAAACTTTGACGTACAAAGTATCGGAATCAATGTAAATTACAGAAAAGTATTTGAATTTGTTGCTAAACCAGAAAATTTACCTTTGTGGACAAAAGCATTCACAAAAGCAGATAATAAATTCGCAACAATGGTTACGCCCAATGGTGAGTTGAGTATTGAAATGGAAACAATAGTATCTAAAGATTTAGGAACTGT
The DNA here is from genome assembly GCA_046055745.1 of Flavobacteriaceae bacterium. Taxonomy (GTDB): domain Bacteria; phylum Bacteroidota; class Bacteroidia; order Flavobacteriales; family Flavobacteriaceae; genus Marifrigoribacter. The sequence continues at coordinate 12,287 of JASFZG010000074.1, forward strand.
TGATTGGATTATGACAATGCCAGATGGAAGTATCGGAAAAGCATTTTCAAGAATTTCAGAAAATGGTAATACAACTATTTATTCATTTATTCTATTGGCACCACCTGTGCCTTTAGAACAATTAGAAGGAGCATTATCAGCCCAGAAATTATTGTTAGCAGATGAATTAGTAGATTTGAAGAATTTACTTGAAACAAAATAAAAATTAAATTGACTAAGTACAGGTTTATGACTGTACTTGGTCATTAAAAAACGGGAAATGAAAAGTTTGTTTGAAGAGAACAATATAAAGGTAGAAGATAATATCCTTATCAACCAAGCTTTGAAAGGTAATAAGACTGCTCTTGAAAATCTTATTAAAAAATATCAAAATTGGATTTACAATGTAGCTCTTGCTATGGTAAGCGATAATGCTGATGCTGCCGACATTACACAAGAGGTTTTAATAAAACTCATTACAAAATTAGGGGCTTTTAAAAACGAAAGCAACTTCAGAACTTGGTTGTATCGTATTGTCAAAAATCATTTCCTGAATATGAAAAGAGGCAAGTATGAGACAAAACCAATGTCTTTTAATGAATTTGGAGAAGGACTTGATGCCTTACCCAACGAATCCGTATCTAATTTCACTTATGAAATTGATACTAAATTACTCGTTGAAGAAGCCAAAATAAGTTGTATGAAAGGGATGCTTTTGTGCCTTGATAGAGAACAACGTTTCATTTACATTATTGGAGAGCTTTTTGAATTTTCTGACACAATCGGGAGTGAAGTAATGGAAATTACTAAAGCAAATTTCAGAGTAAAACTTCATAGGGCAAAAAAGCAGCTTTATAATTTTATGAATAACAAATGTGGATTGATAAACCAAAACAATCCGTGTATATGTGCCAGAAAAACTGCTGGTTTTATTAAAAAGGGTTATGTTGAACCAATAAGCCTACATTTTCAAAAAGATAAGATAACAACTATTGAAAAGATGGTTAATAAAAAAGTAAATGCTTATGACAATGAAGTGATTAAAGATTATCAACAGTTATTTCAAAATCATCCTTTTGTGAATAGTCCAGACAGTTTAAAATCAATAAAAAAACTGCTATCCTCTAAATCAATAAAACAGACATTTAATCTAATCTAGAGAATATAGTAGACTTATTTAAAGCGATAAAAATATGATGGCTTTCTAAATTACATAGAAGCATCTTAGAAAAATAAAAACAGTAGTCACTTAGATGTTACGATACTCTTATTTACTACTTTTGAATCTAAGAGAGTTTATATACAAACTATCAAATTTTTGTTGCTAACAATTAGAACGAAATGACAAGAGATATTGTAGAAAAAATTTCATAGGAAATTTTCTTCACCTCCAACATGATAAAACATTGTCATAAGACAAATTTTATTATCTCAAACTTTCTAACTTTGTATGTTCTTATAATTTAAAAAAATGTACAAACAGCTAGAGCAATATATAAAAGAAAAGGTTAGTGTTGATAAAAAAACATTAGAACAAATAACAAGTCATTTCAAACTCATAAAAACCGATAGAAATGAAATGTTATGCAATATTGGTCAAACATGCAATCACTTTTATTTTATTAATAAAGGTTGTTTACGCATGTACGAAATTGATATAAAAGGAAACGAAGTAACGGCCTATTTTGCTTTAGAAGATAGCATCATGTCTGCAATAACAAGTTTTGTTTTAGAAAAGCCATCAAGAGATTATTTGGTGTCGTTAGAATCATCAGAATTATTAGTAATTAATAGAAAAGATTTTTTTAAATTAGTAGAAACAATACCTGAATTTGCAAAAATTTATCATCAGTTTATGGAATTTGCTTTTATACATTCGCAAATGAGAATCTACAGTTTTTTAGGGATGGAAGGAATCGATAAAATAAAATGGGTTATGGAACATGAACCAAAATTATTTAGCCGAATTTCTAGTAAAAAAATAGCATCTTATTTAGGCATGACAAATTCTACATTAAGTAAGTTAAGAGCAAAATCATAGACTACTTCATTTTGGAAATATATAGCTATAAGACAACTTTTTTATAAGTAGTTTTAGTAATATTTGCAACCTAAATTCAATCAGTATTTAATGATAATATTTGATGTTATAATAATCGGCAGTGGTCCAATTGGTATTGCCTGCGGAATGGAAGCACAGAAAAATAATCTATCGTATTTAATTATTGAAAAAGGTTGTATGGTTAATTCGTTATACAATTACCCTGATGGGATGCGTTTTTTTTCAACTTCAGATAAATTAGAAATCAATAATATTCCATTTATTAGTAATAACATAAAGCCTATAAAGTCTGAAGCCTTAGAGTATTATAGACGTATTGCAGACAGTAACAAATTAAATATTCATCTTTTTGAAAAAGTAACAGAAATCAAAAAAGTGAATTCAAATTTTTCAGTTTTAACAGATAAATCTAACTACACTTCAAAAAACGTTGTCATAGCAACAGGTTTTTATGATTTCCCTAATCTACTTAATGTAAAAGGCGAACAATTATCAAAAGTATCGCATTATTATAAAGATGCTCATTTTTATTCAAACCAAAAAGTAATTCTTGTTGGGGCTAGTAATTCTTCGGTAGATGCAGCATTAGAAATATACAGAAAAGGTGGTTTTGTTACGATGATTATTCGTGGAAAAGAATTAGGAAAACGTGTAAAATATTGGGTAAAACCAGATATTGAAAATAGAATTGAAGAAGGTAATATTAAAGTGTTTTATAATTCTGAAATAAAAAAGATTGAAAAAAATGAAGTTGTTATTAAAACATCAAAAGAATTAAAAACGATTAAAAATGATTTTGTTTTAGCATTAACAGGATATAAACCAGATTTCAATTTCTTAAAAAAAATAGGAATAACATTATCGAAAGATTCTGAAAAATCACCTATGTACAATAGTAAAACAATGGAAACCAATATTGAAGGTGTTTATCTTGCAGGAGTTATTTGTGGTGGTTTAGAAACGCATAAATGGTTTATTGAAAATTCAAGAATTCATGCATCATTAATTATAGAAAACATTAAAAATGAAATTAAATAATAAAATAGCAATCGTAACAGGTTCAAGCAAAGGCATTGGTTTAGCAACGGTTAAAATACTTTTAGAAAACGATATAAAAGTAGCAGGTTGGTCTCGATCAAAAACTGAAATAACGCACCCTAATTTCAAAAATTTTAAAGTAGATATTGGTAATTTTCTTGAAGTTGAAGATGCTTATAAAAAGACAATTTCACATTTTAAACAAGCTATTTCAATTTTAATCAATAATGCAGGACTTGCTTACAGTGCATTATTCGAAGAATTGGAAATAAAAAAATGGCAAACCATGTTTAATACCAATGTTAATGGTGTTTTTTATGCTAGTAGGTTGGTTTTACCAGAAATGAAAAAGTTACAAGAAGGTCATATTATAAATATTTCATCTATTGCTGGCACAATAGGTATTGAAATATTGAGTGGCTATTGTGCCACAAAATTTGCAGTAAAAGGTTTGTCTGAAGCATTGTATAAAGAAGTCAGAAATTTTGGTGTAAAGATAACTTGTATTTATCCAGGTTCGGTTCAAACCAATTTTTTTGATGAATTCGATAATATTACAGCAAATAAAAACATGATGCAACCAAGTGATATTGCAGATACCATTTTACATTGTTTAAAATCTTCAGCAAATTATCATCCTGTAAACATTGAAGTTAGACCTTTGCAGGTAAATAAAAAATAGTTGAATTCTAAAAATGAAGTAAAAAAAATACAAATTCCACAACTGATAATTTATGGCAGTAATGACGAAGACATATCAATTAGTGCTGCAAAAAAACATGCATAAATGGAATGATAAAAATAAGCTAATTATCATTAAAGGTATGATGCACGCACTTGTTAATAAACAACCTTGGTTGTCAAATAAAATGCCCAATGATTTACTTAAAGTGGTAAACCATACCTTAAAAATTTATTAAACAAAATTAAATTAATGAAAGCAATTTCGTTTTTAATTATCGCAACTATTCTTTTAGGGTTAAATTTTCATTTAGCAAAAATATTATTAAAAGAAGTTAATTTTATTGAAGCAGGTTTCTGGCGCTTTTTATTTGGAGTTATTACCTTAATTATACTAGGTTTCAGAAATTTACCTTCATTAAAAACAATAACAAAAAACTTAAAAGGTGTTTCTCTTACAGGTTTTATAGGCTTATTTGGATTTAACATCTTCTTCTTTTTAGGATTAATGAATACCTCAGCAGTAAACGCAGCACTAATTGTAAGTTTAAATCCAGCGATTACCTTATTGCTTTCCAATAGAATATTAAAAACAGATATCCAAAAAAATCAGTTAATTGGAATTTTAATTGCCATTATAGGCGTAATTTATCTTATTCTAAAAGGAAATTTTCTAAATATTAATAACCTTCAATTTAATTATGGAGACATTCTCATTTTAATTGCCAATGTATTTTTTGCTTTACATCATGTTTGGACTAAAAAATATGCTTCAACTATTTCAAGTTTAAATTTTACACTATTAACTAGTTTATGTTGTTTAATAGGTTTTTCTGTATTAATTCCTTTTAATGGAATTGAAAACATAACAACACGCACACAATATTTTTGGTTGGCAGTCTTTGGCATTGGTTGTTTGGGCACAGCATTAGCCTATTATTTATGGCAAAAAGGAATCCAGATTATTGGTGCAGATAAAGCAGGAATTTATATGAATGTCGTTCCACTTTCTGCAGCAGTCCTTGCCGTTTTTTTTCATGAAAGTTTATATATTTATCATTTAATTGGTGGTTTATTTATAGGATTAGGCGTAATTATTACAAAGAAATTCGCTAATAAATAATCCATACAATTAATTAGAAAAATATTTGACAGTAAATAATTCTTTTAGTAAAGATAAATTGCAAAAAATATTTAATGAATTTAAACATATAAAAACAAAAAAGAATGAAGCTTTATGTTCTTTAAAAGATGTTTGTAATCATTTTTACTTTATAAATTCAGGTTGTTTACGATTACATCAAACTGATAGTAACGGAAAACACATTATAGATTATTTTGCTTTAGAAGATAGTTTTATAACTGCTGTAACTAGTTTTATGATTGAAATTCTTTCTAAACATCTTTTGACTTCTCAAACAGCATGCGATTTGTTGGTTATTAATCGAAATGGTTTTTTAAAAATTAACTGAAGAAGTGCCAAAATGGAATAATATTTCATTTTTCAAAAGGCTGTCTTATGACAACTTTTTAGTTTTTAATAGTTCGCAACTTTGTACCGTTGTTGAGCAATAAAGTTCACAACTTAAAATAATAAGTTATGAGTACATCAAAAACATTTTTATTAATACATGGCGCTTGGGAAGGTGCTTGGGCTTGGAAAGAAACAACAGAATTTTTAGAAAATCAAGGACATAAAGTAATTTCTATTGATCTTCCTGGTCACGGGAATAACAAGACGCCTATTTCTGAAATTAATTTAGAACTTTATGCTAACAGTGTGAAAAGTGCATTAGATAATTTTTCTAATCCAGTTACATTGGTAGCACATAGTTTTGCGGGTTATGTGATTTCTAAAGTTGCGGAAGAAGTGCCACAAAAAATCAAAAAATTAATTTTTGTTGCATCAGCACTTCCCTATGATGGTAAACCTGCCATTAAAATATTTGAAGAAGATACGGATAGTGATTTTCTTGCAAACTTAATATTTTCTGATGATCAAAGTGTAGCAACTATGAACAGAGAAACCATTAAAAACATTGTTTTTGGTGGAGCAACTGATGCTCAAATTGATGAAGTAATTCCTCAATTAGTAGAGCAAGCAACAAAACCATTTTTTGAAGTTGTAGAGACTACAGAAAAGAATTTTGGTAGTGTAGCAAAAGCATATATCGAAACAAAATACGATAGAGTTTTAAGTTTAGGAGCACAAAGAATGTTGCAAGAAAAGATAGGTATTACAGAATCGGTTCTTTTAGAAACAGGTCATGTTCCTTTAGTAACAACGCCTGAAGAATTAGCAAATGCTTTAATAAAAGTTGCTTAATCTAACTTTTTTAAAGGGTTTTCAAACCTACTTGTCAATCAATTTATTGGCAAGTAAGTTTCAATAATAAAAATATCAAATAAAAATTATGAATACTATTTATGATTTTATAGGCGGAAATTCAGGTGACTGGAAAGTTACAGATATGATAACGGTTAAAGGTGAACCAATTAAAGAAGTTAGTCATATAGACATTGTGCCTAGCACACTTGAAAAATCCGAAGAAGGAATTTGGGTTCATAAAGCAATTGTAAGCAATACAAGATATGTAGAAAGAGAAGAACTCACCAAATTACAGGCAGTACAACCAAATTTAGGTAGAAAAGATGCGACTTGTGCTTCACTTATATTTATGGATAAATCTGATAAATGGTGGGTAATGACGCAAGATGAAAGACGAGAAATATTTGAAGAAAAATCGCATCATATAGGGTTATCAATGAAATATCTTCCTGCAATTGCCAGAGCAGTATATCATTCAAGAGATATTAAAGAAGAATTTGATTTTGTGGCTTGGTTTGAATATGCACCATCAGATACGGAAGCGTATGAGAATTTATTAATAGAAATACGTAAAGTAAAAGAATGGGATTATGTTACTCGAGAAATTGATATTAGATTAGTTAAAGTAGAAGATTAAAGACATTGTCATAAGACAACGATAAAACTTTAGATACTTCGCAACTTTGTATTGTTGTTGAGCAATGAAGTTCACAATTTAAAATATAAATATTATGCCATTGACATTAACATTAACCGAAGGTGTTTTACCTGTCGGTTCAGAAAAAAAAGCAGTACAACAAATAACAGATGCGTTCTTAAAGAATCATGGTTTAACAGGTAATACGGTTATGACACCTAACGTTACTGCGACAGTAACTGTACTTCCAAAAAGTGCAACTTTCTCTGGTGGAGAAGAATTTTCAGGTGCTTGGGTTGAATGGAAAGTGCCATCATTTGCACTTGCTGCTAGAGACGTTCAAAAAGGTTTTTTTAGCGATGCTACCGAAATTATTCATCAATTATCAGGTAACAAACAACCCAAAGACAATATTTATGTAAATGTTCTTCATACTGTTGATGGTGGCTGGAATTTAGATGGTATTGCAATGACTAATGAAGAATTAGGAGAAGCAATTGGTAAAGGATAATTCAGTAACTTTTTTTAAAATTGTCATTCTGAATGAAATGAAGAATCTCTAAATTAGTATTATTTATTTTTTGGAGATTTTTCATTTCATTTTAAATATCAAAACAAACATTTTTTTAGAGAATCTTTTTTTTGAATTAAAATATTAAAATATTAAAATAACAAAAATGAAACACATACTATTTATAGTAACAAGCACTAACAAAACAGGTACAGGAAAACACGACGCAGGTTACGAGTTTTCAGAAATTGCAGATCCATATTTCGAGTTTATTAATAAAGGATATACTGTAGATTTTGCAAGTATTCTTGGTGTAAAACCACCTTATGTGGGTTACGATTCATCGCAAGAAAACAGTAAAAAATTCTTAGAAAGCAACGGATTTAAAAGACTGAATTTCAGTCATAAATTAAGTGAGATAGATGTTGATGCTTACAATGCAATTTTCTTTCCTGGTGGTTTAGGCTTAATGACTGATATGATTGATGATTTATTTGTAAAAGAAATCATCAAAAAAGTTTATGAAAGTAATCGAGTTATTGGAGCAGTTTGTCATGGTCCAACTGCTTTATTAAATGTAATATTAACCGATGGTTCTAATTTATTAAACGGTAAAAAAATAAACTCTTTTACGGAAGCAGAAGAAGATATAGATAAGCATTTACTTGGCGATGTAATTCCGTTTATGTTAGATAAAGCACTAAAAAATCAAGGTGCAATTTTTTCTCATACAACACCATTTGACTCGTATGTTATTTCGGATAATAAAATTGTTACAGGTCAAAATCCTGCTTCTGCCACCTATGTAGCTAGAAAAATGATTAAATTATTAGAAAATGACTTGCAATAATTCGAAAAAGTTAACTCAAAAAATATTTATGCAATGTTTGTTAAATAATGCTAATATGTGAAATAGAATAGGATTAGAGTTAAGTGGTGATTATTCTTAAAATAGACTTCTTAAAAACAGTTGAATTAGAGTGAATAATAAATTTAAAAGCTAATTCTTAAAACCTATGAAAAAAGAGGAACAAATAAAAAAGGTTATAAATCAGCTTAATGAAGATGTTGATAATATTGAATCAAAGAATTCGGATATTCTACAACGTGCAGAAAAAGGAATTAAATTAACAATACAAGTATTAGAGCAACTAAGAAATTTAGTTATTGATAATGGATTTAATAAAGTTTCAACAGAAATAGAATTTTTTAAAAATGTGAAACCGCAAGTATTTAGTAAATTAATTTACTTTGTAAAACTATTCAATATAGAAAGCAAAAGACCTCGAAGTAGTAATAAATCTCAGATAAAATATCTTAATAAGCATATAGATAAATTACAAACATACTTTAATGATAATTTAGAATTTTATCATTATTATAGAAGAAATGCTACGTCTCTTGATGAACAATATTTTATGAGAGGAAGGGCAGATATACGTTTATACTTAGATACATTTCATTTCTTTACAGATAAACAATTCTCTACAAGCCATGATAGTACAGTTGCTGCTATTTTAGCTTATGATATGCTTATAGTGCACCTAAAAACTGAAATAGATAAATTAGAAAATAACAACGGTATGGAAACCACAATACAATCCTTTCAAAAACAATCAAAGTTATTTTGGACTGCAAGTAAAACAGATTTAATAGAATTAATCTATGCTTTGCATAGCAGTGGAGCAATCAATAGCGGAACAGCTGATATTAAAGAAATGGCTGCTGCATGTGAGTCACTATTCAATGTTGATCTTGGCCATTATTATCATACATTTATTGAATTAAAAGCTCGTAAAACTAACCAAACAAAATTCTTGGATTCACTTAAGGAATCTTTCATAAAGCGTATTGAAGAATCTGATGAATAGTTCCCAACCTAACCCCAAGTTGGGAAAACATGAAATTAGTAAGCAGTCATTTTTAATGATACTATTTGGTACGAAGGGAAAACTTATTCCTAGCCATTCTCAACTAAATTTCAGTAATTGATATTATAGAAAAATCGTTCCCAACTTGGGGACGAGTATAGAATAAAACCCATCAAATCATTTCAATTTTGTAAAACGAAAGTCAAATCACGGCAAAGTCATCATTAAAAAATTAAACCTTGGTGACTTTGCTCTTTAAATCGTTTACAAATGAGCGCAACAATTATTACCACAGAAGATCTCCACGAGTTCAAACTCGAACTTTTGGATGACATCAAAGAATTACTAAACAATCAATCTGGACAAATCACTAAAAAGTGGTTAAAATATCCTGAAGTACGAGAGCTTCTTGGTATTTCTCCAGGTACATTGCAAAACTTACGCATTAATGGCACATTGCCTTATACCAAGGTTGGTGGTGTGTTGTATTATGATTATCAAGAAATCATGCAAGTGTTGGAAAAGAACAGGGTTCACAACAAGTTTTAATCGGTTTTGGAAGACATTAATTACATCAAACACCTTAATGGTGTGTTTGTGCATATTTCCAAAGATTCTCGTTTAAACCCAACACATATCAGCTTGTATTTTGCTTTGTTTTATTTGTGGAATACCAACTTTTTTAGAGATGAATTCTATATCAACCGAGATGATGTGATGAAACTATCTAAAATTGGTTCAAGAACCACATATCATCGTTGTATAAAAGAATTAAATCATTGGAGTTATTTCGAGTATTTACCCTCTCACAACGCATTTCACGGCAGTAAAATTAGGATGTTTAACTTTTGTACTAGCGGTGGACAAGCAATGGACTCTAGCCAGACCAAAAATTGTACTAGCGATGAACAAGCGCTGGTATCTATAAACAAACATATACAAACAGTAATAAACAAAAAAAACAATAACAAACCTCAAAGTTTTAAAAATTTGAATTTTAAGAATTCTAAAAACGAGAATAAACAATTAGCGGTTGACCAATATCAGGACAACCTAAAGACAACTACCAATAAAGATTACAATGAACCGCTTTAGTTTGCGCAAAGGCGAAAATCTTATTAAATGAATCGACATACACCACATATCATCACGGAAGATAACGTTCAATATCAATTGGGAGAATTAAAAGGAAATCATATCCTATACGATTTTGATAAAATTCTTATTTATCTGGATGTAAAAGGAAAATTGTTGTTTGGTGACAAGTTCAAAATCTACAAAGAAGACAGAAGTATTCTCTTCAAACTTTGTAATTATCAAATTCGAGATTGGCAAGCCTGTAAAAAACTGAATATCGATATCCACAAAGGTATTTTACTTTCTGGCCCTGTAGGTTGTGGTAAAACAAGCTTAATGAAACTGATTCGACATATTACACCTCATTATCAATCCTACGATTTAATAACTACACGTAATGTTACTTTTGCCTTTAACCACATTGGTTATAAAATTATTGAACAATATGGAGATAGTCGGTTTTACTGCTTTGATGATTTGGGTATAGAACCAACAGGAAGATACTTTGGTAAAGACTGCAACGTGATGGGGGAAGTAATCCTTTCTCGTCACGAACTATTTTTAAAATACAAATTCAAAACACATTGCACTACAAATTTGAATGCCCAAGAATTGGAAGAACGTTATGGTAATCGTGTACGTTCTCGAATGCGAGAGTTGTTTAATTTGGTGGCGTTTGATAAGGGGAGTTTGGATAAGAGAAAATAAATTTTGAAAATGGAAAGAATAGTCAGGTATATTTTAATAAATTTGAGGTTATTAAGAAATATGCCAAAAAATTCTACAAATGTCAGAAATAGGGTAAATAAACTTCATTTACCAAAAACTAAACCACTTTATCCGTTGTTTGAAGTGATAAGCAATTCTATTCACGCTATAAATGAAGCAAAAAACGCAAAATTTTTAAGTTCCAACGGAGCAATTGAAATAAAAATTATTAGAATTGGAGAAGTAGAAGTTTTTAAGGAAATTTCTAATACTGATGATTATCCTATTGATTCTATTGAAGTGATTGATAATGGTATTGGCTTAAATGAAGATAATTACAATTCATTTCAAGAGTTTGACAGTGAATATAAAATTGAAATAGGTGGAAAAGGTGTTGGTCGCTTAGTGTGTCTAAAAGCCTTTAATAGATTAGAAATAAAAAGTAATTATAAATCTAATGGGCAATTTAAAACTAGAAGTTTTGAATTTAGAAAGACTATTGAGGGATATTCTAATTATGAAGAAAAGGTAGCTGAAAAAAATATTTTTGGAACAAGTGTTACCCTAAGAACATTTGAAAGCCCTTATAAAGAGACCGCCCCTCGTTCGATTATGGAAATAGCACGAGAAGTAATCACACATTTTCAACTTTATTTCATTCAAGAAAAGCAACCTAATATTATTATTCTTAACCAAGATGGAGTCCAAGTAAGTTTATCAAAGGTTTTTAATGCTGAATTTAAAAGTGAAATTCTTTCCGAGCCTTTTTTTATTGGGAAAGAAAAATTTAATGTTTATATCTCTAAATCTTATAGTGCTCAAAGTCATAAAATACATTATTGTGCAAACGAAAGAACTGTCAAAAGTGAAGGAATTTCTAATTATTTAGTAGATTTAAAATATTCTGCTTTAGATCAGGAATTAAATGCAAATTTTTATTATCAAGTATTTGTTGTTAGCGATATGCTAGATCATAGTGTAAATGATGAAAGGACTGGCTTTAATTTTCCTGATAAAGAAGATGAAACGATAGAAATTGAGGAACTAGAAGAAGTGTCATTATCAAAGATTAGGAAAAATACATTGCTAGTTATTGAAACTTTATTATCCGAATTCCTTGAAAGAATTAGAGCTGAAAAAATTGAACGATATAAGCCAGTTATTAAACATAAGTTTCCAAATTATTCTAGTTTATTTAAACATCGAAAGGATAAAGTTGAAAGGCTGCCTTCAGGGCTTAATGATTCTGAATTAGATGTGAAACTATATGAGATTGAATCAGAATGGCGAAAAGAAATAAAGGAAGAGGGAATTGAACTCCTTGAAAAGAAAAAGGATATAACTTCCCTTGAAGAATATACTGAGCTTTACGAAAAATATATAACAGATTTAAATGAAGTAGGGAAATCTGATTTAGCTAGATATATTGTCCATCGTAGGTCAGTCATTGATTTGTTGGAGAAGTTAATTGAGTTAAATGATGATGAGAGGTTTACCAATGAAGATATTGTGCATAGTCTCTTTTTTCCAATTAAGGAAAGTGGGGATTCTATTTTAACGGAAAAGCAAAACTTATGGTTATTGGATGAAAGATTAACTTTTAATAACTTTCTTGCATCGGATAAATTATTTTCTCAAATAGATGGATTAAAATCTAATTCGCGAGATAGAATGGATTTAATAATTAAAAAGGAGGAAGTATTTGATAAAGCCGTTTTGTATTCAGAAAATAAAATTCCTTTTGAATCTTTTACCATAGTTGAATTTAAAAAACCTGAAAGAAATGATTACAAATATGGAGATCCTAAAAAAGATCCAATTGCTCAAGTAAGGAAATATATTAGAGAAACAACAGATGGTAAAACTAAGAAAAAAGGAAAACCTATAAAGGCTGAAATCAATACTCCCTTTTATTGCTATATAGTTGCAGACATAACTTCTACTTTAAAGTATATTTTAGATGAAGAAAGTTTTATTGCTACACCAGATGGTCTTGGATATTTTAAAATTTATGATACATCTAATTACAAAGCTTATATTGAAGTCTTGCCATTTAATAAGATTATAAAAGATTCTAAAGAAAGAAACAAAGTCCTTTTCGATAAATTGGGAATTTCTTCTGAATAATTTAACTAGAGATTTTTTTGATGATTTGGACATCTTGTCGTTCTTGAATGTGACAATTGATTGATTTTATTTCTTTTGACAAGGGAAGTTTGGATAAGAGGAAGTAGGTTTAGTAAAATGTGGAAATCCGTAATAATTTAAGTCAGTATTTTACTATCTTTCGAGAGCTAAACTATAGTCCATATGTCTAACTATCACGATCCGATTAAACATTTAAATTTTTTAAGGCAAACTTTATCCCAAGATAAAAAACCTTTAGGTTTTTTTGTGTCAGCAGGTTGTCCTTTATCAGTGCAATTGCCAGAGGAAGAGTGGCCATTAATACCTGACGTGGCTGGTTTAACAAAGTTTGTAAAAAAAGAATTAGGAGCTAAAGAAGGAGAGGATAAAAATAATTTTGATAAATTATTAGATGAGTTAATTCTTTCGGGAAAAGACCCTAACAACATAGAAGATGTACTAAGTTTTATCAGAAGTATGAAAGTAGTTGCTACTGGTAATGATGTAAGAGGGTTTAGCTTAGAGTCATTAGAAGAAATTGAAAAAAATATTTGTGAAAAGATTGTATCAAAACTCAATGTCGACTTACCATCTGCTGACACACCTTACCATAAACTTGCTCAATGGATTTCTCTAGATAGAAGTATTCCAGTAGAAATTTTCACAACGAATTATGACCTTCTTATGGAACAAGCTTTTGAAGAATTATCAATACCGTATTTTGAAGGTTTTGTAGGTTCTAGACAATCTTTTTTTGATTTAAGAGCTGTGGAAGAAGATTTAATCCCAAATCATTGGACAAGATTATGGAAAATACACGGCTCAATTAATTGGTTTCAAAAAGAAAACAAGGATGTGTTTAGAACTACACGAACGGACAAAATAAATGGGTCATATCTTATATATCCCTCACATTTAAAGTACGATCAGAGCCGTAAAATGCCTTATCTAGCTTTAATAGATAAACTATCTAAGTTCATCAAAAAAAGCAATTCGATTTTAATATTGACAGGATACTCATTTAATGATGAACATCTCAACGATACAATTTTAAATTCTCTTAAAGCAAATCCTAATACAATGGTTATTGCATTGCTCTTTGGAGATTTAACAACTCAAGTAGGAGAAGAAATAAAAGAAAATTATCCAAATGCAGTTAAATTAGCAAAAAGCAGAAGTAATCTAGCTATTTGGGGTAAAGACGAAGCAATAATAGGAACTGTAAGAGGCAAATGGAATGTTATTGGTGAATTTGAAAATGAGAATAATCTTGCGGAAAGTATAACAGTTGAAAAAGACCCTGAAGATGACATAAAATTGACTTATAAACTAAATTTAGGGGATTACTCTAAATTAGGTGATTTTCTTCAAGCTTTAATAGGCTATAATCAAACGAATTTCGATGAAAACTAATTCTACACTTTTAGGAACAATTCAAGATGTATCTGGAACAACCGTTAGAATTGTGTTATCTAAGGATTCACCAATTGGTTTAGCCTATGTAAACGGAGAAGGTTATAAGATAGGGCAAATAGGGAGTTTTGTAAAAATCCCTATAGGATATAATTATTTATACGGTTTAATTACACAAGTTGGAGCTAGTGCAGTTCCTGAAAACCAAAGCAACAATCAACCTTACGGTAATAGATGGATGACCATCCAGCTTGTTGGAGAAGGTCAAAAAAATGGAAATTTCCAAAGAGGCATAACACAGTATCCAACTATTAATGATGAAGCACATCTAGTATCCGAAGTAGATTTAAAAAGAATCTACGGACAGCCTGACAAACCTTATTTTGTAAATATCGGTCATATATCTGGAGCAGAATCTATTCCTGCATTAATCGATGTTAATAAATTAATCACTAGGCACTCAGCTATTTTAGGTACAACAGGTTCTGGTAAGTCAACTACGGTTGCGAGTATTTTAAATAAACTAAGTGATCCTGAGAAATACCCATCTTCAAGAATATTAGTTTTTGATATACACGGAGAATATGGAGCAGCTCTTAAAGATAGAGCTAACATTTTTAAAATTAATGCAAATGAGGATAATGATGAAAACGAATTATATATACCGTTTTGGGCTCTAAATTTTGATGAATTATCTAAAATAAGTTTTGGTGATTTTAGTAATGATAATGATAGAAATACAGTTTTAGAGAGGATTTTAACCGATAAAATTCAAAGTATCACTAATTATCCAAAGAAGGGCACGAATTCTAATAATATAAGTGTAGATACGCCAATACCATTTAGTATTAATCATCTTTGGTATAATTTATATAAAGAATCGGTAGGTAGATATTATAGAGATAATGATGGAAATCCAATGGATAATCTAGCCTATGAAGAAGATGGCAGTGGTCAACAGCTTACTGGTGATGCAGTTAAAGCTACACCTCCAGTTTTTAAAAAACTTAATCAAAATACAGCTAATGGTGTTCGAATCAATATGCTTCCTACGCCAACTCTAAATCAATCACAACAACTGCATAATTTGGGGGCGAAATTAAGAATACCAAGATTTGATTTTCTTTTTAAACCTGGTCCATACCTGCCTAATGAAGATGGAGCAACTGATAAAGATATTGATGAATTAATAAAGAGCTGGATAGGTAGTGATAAACCAATAACTATATTGGATTTATCAGGTGTTCCTAGTACAATTTTAAATACAATTATTGGTGTTTTACTAAGAATTATATATGACGGTTTATTTTGGGCTCGTAACTTATCTCAAGGAGGAAGAGAGAGGCCTTTATTATTATTAATGGAAGAAGCTCATAATTACTTGAATCACGAAGGCAGTGCTTTAACAGTTGTGCAGAGAATAATAAAAGAAGGAAGAAAATATGGAATAGGTTCAATGATAGTTAGTCAAAGACCTTCAGAAATTAATTCAACAATATTATCTCAATGTGGTACCTTTTTTGCTCTTAGATTAACAAATTCGTCTGATCGTTCTCACGTCACTAGTGCTGTATCTGACAATTTAGAGGGATTAACAAGTATGTTGCCTATTTTAAAGACAGGAGAGGCAATAATTTTAGGTGAGGCCGTTAAATTACCAATGAGAACCAATATTAAACCGCCACCTAAAAACAGAAGACCAGATAGTCAAGATCCTATTGTGTTTGACGAAATTGACACTAACGAATCAATGGTTCCTGGAGGTTGGGGTAATGCTATGGAAGAAAATCCAAATTATGAAGAATTTTTAGAGACCTGGAGGTCACAAAATCCAAAAATAGAAAGAATTAAATAACAATAAATATGGAAAGACAAGCAGTATCATCATCGAATATAGCATCAATTGGATATGATGTAGAATCTCAAACTTTAGAGATAGAATTTTTAAATAATAGCTTTTATCAATACTTCGATGTCCCAGAGCATCATTTTACAGGCATTATGCAGGCAGATTCACACGGTCGATATTTATCTCAAAATATAAAAGGAGTTTATCGTTATTCTAAATTATAATATGATTAGCCTAAATCAAAAATTAAAAAGACTTGAGTTGAAAAGTTTTGAAATAGAGAATGAAATAGTATTTAACTATTTCAATTCAATTCCATCTAAAGATAGAGATGAAAAGCTTTTTAAAGCGTTATATATTGGAGTGTTAGCTTTAATGGAAGATCGTCTTTCTTCATTTCTTTCAAAAACAAGCAATGAATTGGGTACAGAACTTGAAAGTCTTAAGATGATTTTTGATATGAACAAAGAACTATTTTATAAATCATCTGTAAAAGGAAATTTGGCTGAAGAAGAGGTAGCATCTTTTCTAAATGATTTTTTTCTATCAAAAAAATTAAAGGACCAAGCATTTTTAACAGGTAATACTGTTGGTAATTTACCTAGAAATAAAACAGGAGATATAGTTTGTGAATTAGGAGGAGAGGGAAATCTAAGAATAGTAATTGAATGTAAGTTTGACAAAAGTATTACAATGGGTGATATCTCTAATAAAGAGGTGTTTACCAGAAAGAATGATACTGTTTGGAGTCAATTAATAGAATCTCAGGCTAATAGAGATTCCGAAGTTAGTATAATAGTTTTAGATAGAGCTTTAATCAATAATTCTATCTTAAATCAATTTGATAATGTAGGATATATACCAAGCATAGGCTTTGTTTCAATTATAGATTCGCAAAAAGGTGACTTTACAAATTTGGCAATAGCCTACATGTTATCGAGAGATATAGCAATAAATTCTAAAAATGTTTCTATAGATAAAGATATTTTGGGTATAATAATTAGTAGAATAATAAAGGATATTAATGAGATAACCTCAATTAAAATGTTAGTTCAATCTAATATTGAAAATAACAAGACAATTCTTAAACAGCTTGAAAAATCAATGTTATTAATGGAGTTTAATCAAGAATACTTAAAAGAATTTTTAAGTACTGGTGATATTTCTAAAGAGAGTTTATTAAAATTTTACTACGCTGATAATGTCAAAGAAAAATACAGTATAATAGAGCAAGAAATAAATGAGAAACTATAAATATACTTTGTATGCGTAATACACTCTCATATGAAGAAATAAATGATGGAACTCATTTTGAAGAACTTGTTTCCGCATATTTCAGAGATATAAAAGAAGATAAAAATAATAGTATCTCTAACGTTGAACTGATTCAAAGCGGAGTGGGTTCTGATGGAGGTGTAGATATTTTAGTCGACTTTTTAATAAGTGACGATATAAAAATTTTTAATAGAAGGTGGATAGTACAATGCAAATTTTGGAATCAGAATATTCCAGCATCTGCTATAAATAAAATTAATATTCCTACATTAATACATTCCTACAAAGCTTCAGGTTATTTATTGATATGTAAAAGCAATCCAACAGAAACTGTAACAAAACTTTTTACACGTTTAAATAAGGAATGTAGATATAACTATCATTATGAATATTGGGATGGAAGACAATTTCTTCAAAAATTAAAGATTAGAAGAAATCTTTTCGATGTTTTCTTCCCAGAGCACAATGAGTTTTTAATTTCAAAAATTTCAGCCCAATGATTAATGTATTTCTTTCATATTCACTAAATGATCAGGATGAATATATTCTATCATTACTTGCAGATGAACTTCAAAATAAAGGATGCAGCATATATCAAAGTAGTGACTTTAACGAGGTACTTAGCCCTTTGACTACTAACAATATCAATAATTCACAATTAGTTATCGGCTTAGTTACGGGTAAATCCGTAGAGAGGCAGAGAATTATGAATGAATGGGAAGTAGCTCTTAATTCTAAAATCCCGACATTGTTAATAGTAGAAGACATAGTTCCAATTGCCCCTAACTTCAATCATCCTCTTATTACTTTTTCAAGAAATAATCCTGAAAAAGCAATTAATAAACTGAAAGATGAAATGAATAAAATGGAAAGTAAAAAAGAAGGAGGTTCAAATGTAGCAGCTTGGCTAATAGGTGGTGCAGCAATCTTAGGATTAATTAGTCTATTGTCTGGAGATTCTAAAAAATAAATCACTTTTATTTATTATGAAAAAAACTGGCAAATGTAGGTTGTGTGGTAAAATAAAAAAGTTGTCATTCGAACATGTTCCTCCAGAATCTGCATTTAATTCAGAAGCGATTTTTTTTCAAGATTCTGAAAACTTACACGATGAATCTAGCTATGTATATGGTAAAAAAAAGCGAAGTTCTCGCGGTACTGGTGGCATGTATTTGTGCCTTTTGTGTAATAACAATTCTGGGAGTTGGTATGCTAATGATTATAAGGAGTTTGCTGAAATAGGAATGTATGTGCTTAAATCAAGAGTATATGCAAATAAATTTATGTGTGCTGAGTACCCAATCAAACCACTTAATGTATTAAAGCAAATTTTAATGATGTTTGTTGCTCTTGAAAGTAGTGGGTATCTAATAAAGAGACCTGGATTAAAATGATTCTTAATGGAGCCTGAAAACAATAATCTACCAGAAGGTATTCGAGTCTTTGCGTATATGACTAGTACCATCAAATTAAGGAATGCTCTATCATGGTCTAATATGGATGGTTACATGCGTACTTTTGGAGAAATCAGTTACACACCATTCGGTTTTCACCTTTCTTTAGATACACCGCCAATTAATAGACCGTTTTGCGAAATTTCAAATTTTGCACAATTTGATTATAATCAAATAGAAAATATAATATTACCTCTTCAATATTTAGTTCCGAAATTATATTTTCCTGGTTTATATGTCTAAAAAGGGTTTAATAAAAGTTAAATTATAAAATTGAAGGCTTACAGTTTTATTATTTCTTTAAAAATAGTCAAAACTACTTCCTTCAAACTCTTCACAATCTCTACAAACAATTCTTTCATAGCCTAATATTTAAATAGTTAATAATTCCTATTAATATAGCCAATGCCAAAGCGTTGATATTCTTTTGAGTTTTAAAATATGATGCTTCATCATTATTAGTAATAAAACCCAGTTCTACAAGTACGGCAGGACAATTTTTAGTTTCTCGTAACACCTGAAAATTAGCAAACTTGACACCTCGTTTCTTAAAACCTAATTTCTGAGTACTTTCAGTAAGTACAGATAAACCCAATGCAATGGACTCCTTTGTATTTGAGTTTTCAGAATTATGTACATACACTTCCATTCCTTTTGAATTATTGTAAGAAGCATTACAATGCAACGATACAAATACATCAGCCTTCAACTCTTTAGCCAATTGACTCCTATCAGATAAAGAAATCAAAGTGTCTTTATAGCGAGTCAAATAGATATCCAATTCATTATCAAAAAT
>JASFZG010000075.1:0-16419 GCA_046055745.1 Flavobacteriaceae bacterium
ACAAATGTCACAAATTTATATAGAATACAATTTTACAATTTCACCACTTCAACCTGCTTCCGAAATATTAATTGCTCAATTAGGAGCTATTAATTTTGAAAGTTTTGTGGAAACGAAAACAGGTGTAAAGGCTTATATTCAGAAAGAGGAATTAGATAAAGAACCAGTTAAGGATATCCAGATATTAAACTCAGATGAATTTAAAATAGAATATGTTATTACTGAAATTCCTCAAGTAAATTGGAATTTGGAATGGGAAAAGAATTTTCAGCCTATCGAAGTAAATGGAGAATGTGCTTTACGTGCTCCATTTCATGAACCCTTTAATGTAAAATATGAAATCATCATCGAACCTAAAATGTCTTTTGGAACAGGACATCACGAAACTACCTTTATGATGCTTCAGTTTATTTTAGAAAATAATTATTCTGGAAAAACAGTGATGGACATGGGTTGTGGAACTGCAGTTTTAGCAATTTTAGCTGAAATGAAAGGAGCTATAGAACTTGATGCCGTAGATATCGACGAATGGTGTTTTGAGAATTCCATCGAAAATGTAGAACGCAATGACTGTCATAAAATTTCAGTTTTTCAAGGGGATGCTTCCTTTTTAGGAATGAGAAAATATGATGTGTTTATAGCTAATATCAATCGTAATATTTTACTTCAGGATATGGAAGTTTATAGTAATAGTCTTGAAAAAGGAGGAAACTTATTTTTAAGTGGATTTTACACCCAAGATTTACCTTTAATTACTGAAACTTGTAATAAGCTAGGTTTAGAATTCGTTGAAAATAAAGAAAAGAATAATTGGGTAGCTGCTAAGTTTTTAAAGAAAAAAGATTTAATCACCATTTAATGGAAAAAACAAAAAGCATAGAAAAAGTAGAAATTCCTGACGGAAAATACCACGCATTATGGACTGGATATGTTATTAATATTCAACGACGAAAATGGGAACATATTGATATTAAAGTCAATACGGGAGTAAGAGGAATAGATTGTAAATGCAATGTTGAAATAATTGATGGCTGGCTCTATGTTTAATGTTACTTTGAATAAATAGAATTCCTGAAAGAATAAATAAATATGGGAACAAAAGAAAAAATACAAGAAGAAAACGATGTTGCTGTTCAAGAAAATACAGAACATCAGATCGTTGTGTTTAATGATGATGTAAATACTTTTGATCACGTAATAGACACTTTAATTTATGCTTGTGATCATACTCCAGAACAAGCAGAGCAATGCTCCATTATTATTCATTACAAAGGAAAGTGTACGGTTAAGACAGGTTCTTATGAAGATTTAAAACCTCGATGTACGATGTTGCTTCAGGCAGATTTGAGTGCGGAGATTGTTTAAATGAAATAAAAAATAGATTTATAAAAAAAGCAAGCTAATTTTAGCTTGCTTTTTTTTTGTGACCTCGACAAGATTCAAACTTGTAACCTCTTGAGCCGTAATCAAGTGCGCTATTCAGTTGCGCCACGAGGCCGTTAATGGGCTGCAAATATATTTCTTTTTACTGTTTTGGCAATGACTGTTTTGATAAAAATTTTAATTTAATCCAATGCTCGTTTGGTTACCCATAATTTATAACCAAACAATGCCATTTGCCATTTTTTAGCCTTAGCTAAATCAAGCTGTTGTTTGGTAAAACTAGGAAGTAACACTTTGTTGATTTTTGCTAACGATTTATAGAATGATTTTTTCACGAGATAAAAATACGAATAAAAAAACGCCTTTTGTTCTAGTAATTATTAGAGCAAAAGACATTTTAAGGTTCTTCAATGCTGTCTTTGAAAGACAATTGAATTTTATTTGTTTTTAGTAGTAATCAATATCACACCATCTTTAGCTTCTTTGCCATATTTTTCAACAACATCGTCTCCTTTTAAAACTTCAATGGTTTCAATAGTATCTCCTAGTTTTTCCATTTCTTCTACGCTAGATTTTTTTCCGTTGATATAAACAGCCATTGAACCTGATTTGTCATCTGAAATAAATATTCCAGATTTACCATCGCTTTTTACAAAAATGGAATCATTATCATAAGATTCAATAATAAGTGCATTTTTATCTTCATCTCTTTCAACAATAATAGTATGATTTACGTTTTTTGAAACCTTCCCGTCTTTAGAAACCCAAACCTTAGAATCTGAACTTGATTCAGAAATTACATGAATTTCGTGTTCGCCATCACCATGATCTTCAGAACTGTGGATCACATATTTGTTTTTATGCTTCGTTTTATGTTTTCCATCGCTAGAAGCCCAAGTGCTAATAGCACCGTTATTATCTTCTTTAATTTCATAAACATAACTATTTTCTGCTTTTGGATTAAAGTGTAAATCGTGAGAATTGTTATTTCCAATACTCATCGAGTTGTTCTCTTTATCGTACGAAATACTAAATTCATTAATGGCTTTATCATCATTTATAGCGTAGTTAGAACTAGATTTTTCTGACTTCATCTTTACTTTAATTACCGTAATTTCTCCACTACTATTTCTTTTTACTCCTGTAAATTTTAAATCTACTTGATAATTTTCTTTGAAAAGTCTTTTAAGATTTTCAAGTTCTGCATCTGTCGTGTTCTTGTTTACTGAAACCGTAATTTTTGAGTCGATTTGTTTATTAATCTTATTTGAAATCACAACATTATTATCCACTTTAGGTTTAGTTGCTTCAGAAATGGATGGAATAGTTATTTCTTCGGAAGGGATTTCGGTTTCTACAGTTTTAGATACTTCAGGAGTAGCATAGTCATTATACTTGATCACTTCTTCTACATTGAAACTCCATAAGAAGACCCCGAGAAAAGGCAAAATTAATAATAGTTTCCATTGATTTTTTGTTGCTGATTGATTTTTTTGTAACATAATGATTCGTTTTTTGATGATAGATTGATAAAAATTATTTGCTAATAAGGGTTGAAGCGATTTTGAGGTAACAGACTTCAACATAGTAATTTGATATGCTGTTTTTGAAGAAACATTCTGTATGGTTTCATTGTCTGCCAGAAACTCTAAATTTTCTTCGATTCCTTTTTTGTAAAGCCAGGCAAAAGGATTCATCCATTGCATAATAAGTAATAAATTTGATAAAATAATATCTACGGAATGCAGCTGAGTAGCATGAGCCTGCTCGTGTTTTAAAATCATTTTCAAATCTGCTTCCGAATGCTTTTCAGGATTATAAACAATGTATTTAAAAAATGAAAATGGACTAATATTCTCGTTCGTTTTTACATATTTGAATCCATTAGATATTGTTACTGTTTGGCTCCCTATTAATTGATATAAAGAAAATAATTGTTTTAAAAATCGGAAGCTCATAAATACAATTCCTATTAAATAAATGACAGTGATAATTGCCCAAATATCTATTGAAGTTGCTGAGGCTTCAGAAATAGGATGAATGTTAGAAGCATTATTAAAATTTACAAACGTATTTGAAACGGGTGCATCTATATAAATGGTCTTCGTGAATATTAGCAAAGGAAATAGGAGTGAGGCTATAATTCCGCTAATTAAAAAATGTCGGTTAGCTGTAAAAAAAGTATCTTTCTGTAAAACGATTCGATACACCAAATAAAACAAAGTAAGTATCGAAGCCGATTTTAGTATATATATAAAGGTATCCATCTTATTTTTTGTTTTCGATTAAATCTAAAATTTCCCGCAATTCTTTTGCACTAATTTTTTCTTCCTTGGCAAAAAATGAAACCATATTTTTATAACTATTGTTGAAAAAACGTTGAGTGGCAGCATTCATAAACTGCTTGCTATAGGCTTCCTTTGTGATAATTGGAAAGTATTGATGTGTTTTTCCGAAGGCTTGATGTGACACATAACCTTTGTCTTCAAGATTACGCACAATTGTTGAAACCGTGTTATAATGATTTCCTTCTGGAAGTTTTGCAACAATATCTTTTACAAAACATTTGTCTAGTTCCCACAATGCTTGCATAACTTCTTCCTCTTTATTGGTGATTTTTTCCATTAATTTTGAAAATGATATTAGTTTGAATTTTGTTTGGACAAACATATAACTATAAAAATAGTTATACAACTATATTTGTAGTAATTTAACTAAAAAGATAGTTTTAGTTAATAAAGTGTAAAATTCAAAATAAAGAAACGATGTGAATATAAAGTCTAAAACTGTATCTTCGCGACCTAATAATAAATAGTAAATGGATATAGTTTACATCCTTTCGGGGTTGACATTATTGGTAATTGGAGGAGAGTTTTTAGTACGATCGTCTGTAGCGATTTCTTTAAAATTTCATTTATCAAAAATGGTAATTGGTTTAACCGTAGTATCATTTGCTACTTCGGCACCAGAACTATTTGTGAGTATTAAAGCCGCTTTTGATGGCTATCCATATATTGCTTTAGGAAATGTGATAGGTTCTAATATTGCGAATATTGGATTAGTACTTGGGATAACAGCAATTATTTCTCCACTTTTTCTAGATCGTGATTTTTATAAGTTTAATTGGCCAGTAATGATGCTACTGTCTATTAGCTTGTATTTTTTATTATTATTTGGTGATGGTATAAGTAGGTTAGATGGCATAGGGTTAATGTTGGTCTTGATAGTTTACTTGTGGGTATTAATAAGGAAAGCTCAGAAAAACAGAAAAATTATAAAATTAAATGATGGTCTTGAGGTTGCAGAATTTATTACTTCAAATTTTAAAATAATTATTTGGTTACTAATTGGAGGAGGAACATTATGGGGAGGAAGTGAATTATTGGTGAAAGGTGCCGTAAATATTGCTGAAAACTTTGGAGTAAGCAATCGTATAATTGCAGTTACAATGATTGCTATTGGCACTAGTGTTCCAGAATTAGCAGCATCTGTAGTTGCTGCATTAAAAGGAGAAAAAGCATTGTTGATAGGTAATATAATAGGTTCTAATATTTTTAATATTGCTTCAGTAATAGGTATTACTGCACTTATTCATCCTATTTCGGTATTGGGTTCAGGTATATCATTAGTGTTAAACGATGTATTATGGATGATTGGTTTTTCGGCTGCCATATTGATTTTAGCACTCTTACCAAAGAAATTTATATTGACCCGTTATAAAGGAATAATTCTGTTTGTTGCCTATACTATTTTTATGGGGTTGATTTTCTTAAATTTCGATTAAATCTTTTTTAATTTAAAAAAACAAGGGGTAGCGATAAAAATAATAGCTTTTTTTTAAATATTTATATAAAAATAGGGGGGTCATTGTTAAAATAGTTTATTTTTGCATCGTATTAATGTGTAATTTTAAATTTTAATTATGTCAATCCTAAGATTTCAAGCAATTAAAGAAACATTAAATAGACCTACAGTACCTGTAGATGAATCGGAACGTCGTTCAGCAATATTTGGACAAAACGTTTTTAATGAAGCTTCCATGCGTCAGTATCTTACAAAAGAACCTTTTGAAAGTGTAATAAACGCAACGGAACACGGTACTAAAATTGACCGTAAAATTGCAGATCAGATTTCTTTAGGAATGAAAGAATGGGCCATCTCAAAAGGAGCTACTCATTATACTCACTGGTTTCAGCCGTTAACAGGATCTACTGCTGAAAAGCATGATGCATTTTTTGAAACGACTAGCGATGGTCAAGCTATTGAAAAATTTGATGGCGGACAATTAGTTCAACAAGAACCAGACGCTTCAAGTTTCCCAAATGGAGGAATTAGAAATACTTTTGAAGCAAGAGGATATACCGCTTGGGATCCAACATCTCCAGCATTTATTTACGGAACCACACTTTGTATACCTACGGTATTTGTTGCTTATACAGGTGAAGCACTAGATAATAAAACACCTTTATTGCGGTCGTTGCAAGTATTAGATACTGCAGCAACATCCGTAGCAAAATATTTTGATAAGAATGTAACAAAAACAATTGCGACCTTAGGTTGGGAGCAAGAATATTTTTTAATTGATAAAGCATTAGCAACTTCAAGACCCGATATTTTATTAACAGGAAGAACATTATTAGGTCATACTTCAGCAAAAGGGCAGCAATTAGACGATCACTATTTTGGCTCTATCCCTTCAAGAGTTTTAGATTATATGCGTGATTTGGAAACGGAATGTATGTATTTAGGGATTCCAGTAAAAACACGCCATAATGAGGTGGCTCCAAATCAATTTGAGTTGGCACCTATTTTTGAAGAAGCAAATTTAGCGGTAGATCATAATTCACTATTAATGGATATAATGGCAAAAATTGCAGACAGGCATCAATTTAAAGTATTATTTCACGAAAAACCATTCAAAGGAATTAATGGAAGCGGAAAGCATAATAACTGGTCATTAAGTACCAATACAGGAATTAACTTATTAAGTCCTGGAAAAACTCCGAAGCGTAACCTTCAGTTTTTAACCTTCTTTATCAACACCATAAAAGCAGTGAATGAATATGAAGAGTTATTGCGTTCTTCTATCGCTAGTGCTAATAACGATCATCGTTTAGGTGCTAATGAAGCGCCTCCTGCAATTATTTCAGTATTTATTGGTTCACAGCTTACCAAGGCTTTAGATGAATTGGAAAAAGTAACAAACGGTAAATTATCTCCAGAAGAAAAAACAGAGCTCAAGTTAAATGTAGTAGGAAAAATTCCTGAAATACTCTTAGATAATACCGACCGTAACCGAACTTCACCTTTTGCTTTTACAGGAAATAAGTTTGAGTTTAGAGCTGTTGGTTCTACAGCAAACTGTGCGACACCAATGACGGTACTTAATTCTATTGTAGCAAAACAGCTTATTGAATTTAAGAAAAGTGTGGATAGTTTAGTCGATAAAAAAAACATGAAAAAAGACGACGCTATTTTTAATACACTAAGAGAATATGTAAAAGAGTCTAAAAGAATTCGTTTTGAAGGAGATGGGTATGGAGAAGCTTGGGAAAAAGAGGCTAAAAAAAGAGGACTTAGTAATAATAAAAGTACTCCTGAAGCCTTAAAAGCTAAGATTTCTAAAAAAACCATAGCTTTATATGAGGAGCTTAATATCATGAATAAAGTTGAAATTGAAGCTCGTTATGAAATTAAAGTAGAAGAATACGCATTACGTATTCAAATTGAAGGAAGAGTTTTAGGAGATATAGCAAGAAATCATGTAATACCAACTGCCATTAAATATCAGAATATTCTTATAAAAAATGTTCAAGGATTAAAGGATATATATGGTAAAGACTTTAAAAAACTATCAAAAGAGCAATTAAAGTTGATTGAAAAGATTTCTGAGCATATTGAGAAAATAAACTTAGGAATTACCGATATGATCGACGAAAGAAAAAAAGCTAATAAATTAAACTCTACAGAAAAGCTTGCAACTGCCTATTGTGAAAAGGTTAAGCCTTACTTTGAGGTTATTAGATATCATTGTGATAAATTAGAATTATTGGTGGATGATGAATTATGGCCACTTACAAAATATCGGGAAATGTTAATTATTAAATAAATTTAACAAAAATTTAACGTATTTAAATTAAAGTCGTTTAACGGTAGTTGAACGACTTTTTTTATGTATTCAACCCTATGTAAGAAAAACATTAACAGGAAAAAACCTACACGTCTGTAAGATAGTTGTTTAAGGATAATTCTTGAGTTTTTTTATTCGAAACTATTCATTATTTTTGGTATATAATTACAACATAGATTTGTAATCTTTATATCACATTTATATCCTCTAATGTGAATGTTAAATGAAGAAAAATCTTCATTTAAAAAATTTATCCCCACAAATTTAAAGCTATAATAGTGTTAATTGTCTTCAAGATAATTGGCAGGATTAGCTACCAGAAGAGAATATTATTTTTTTAATATTATAACTATAAATCAATTATTAACTAAAACAATTTAATTATGAAAAAAGTAGTTTTAAGTGCAATGGCGCTAATGTTTGGAGCAATTATGGTTGCCCAAAACGACCCTGTAACGGATACGTCTGGAGACATGTCACCAGATTTAATTCCTGTAGTTAATTTATCACCAGACCCTTTAGCAAACACTGGGAAGTCTGTTCAATTTGGTGACGGTCACAAAGTACGTGTACGTCAAGCAGGTTCTTCACAATCTGCAAACACAGTTCAAGATAATGGATCTATGTTAGGCGGAAATTTAGCACGAATAATGCAAACAGGTGCTGTTGGTCCTAATAGTGGTGTTGCGAACGCCGCTGAGGTTTTACAATCTGGTGAAGCTAACCAATCTACTACAGTACAAGAAGGAGATGAGAATTGGGCTATTACTCGTCAAGGTCAAAAGGCTGCTCCAGGTACGAGTACAAGTACTGGTAACAAAGCTAAAATTCGTCAAGGGACTGGTCAACAAGCAGAAAGTAATTATGCTGCTATAGACCAAGATGGTAATGATAACCAAGCTAAAACACGTCAAATTTATGACAATAATGATGCATGGACACAACAAGTAGGTAATGATAATAAATCTAAAGTATTGCAAAATGCAGGACCTAATGGTACTGATGGTCATTATGCTTCTGTTGATCAACAAGGTGACAGAAATGAATCTTTCGTAACGCAAAGTGGTTTAGGTGGAAGAAATACTGCTACACTTTTACAACAAGGAGATGATAATAAAGGTAAACAATACCAAACAACTGATGCCTTAATGGGTAGTGCAGGAAATAGAGCTGGAATGCAACAAGGTGCTCTTGACCAGTCTTGGTCATTATTGCCTTTAACAGGAGCTCTTTTGACTGACGTAGGTGGTATAGATCCAGGAAATGTTCCTATTTATGTATCATCTTTAGAATCTTTTGGTGCTGTAGGGTTCCAAATTCAAGCTGGTCATGAAAATGGTGCAGATATGGTACAAGCTGGTGGTTCTGTAGGTGATAGTAATTATGGAGAACAAGATCAATCTGGTGGTCATAATGATGCAGCAATGGTTCAAGGTCATACTGGAGCTGGTGGAAACAATTATGCTAAACAAGAACAAATTGGATATGGAAATTACGCAGGTTTAGGACAATCTGGTAGTGGTTTTAAAGCATTACAAACTCAAGATGGAGCAGATAATTATGCATTATCTTCTCAAAGAGGAGAAGGTCATATATTAAATGTACACCAAAGGGGAGATAATAATTATGCTACAACTGCACAAGCTGGTTTAAACAATAGAGTATTGGTTGTACAAAGAGATGGTCAAAGTTATACTGTTGAGCAAAACTTAAACCTTGCTGGAGGACCAGCACATGATTTAGGTGGAGGTGGAAATCAAGTAGATGTTTTACAATTAGGTCCTAATGGAGATTTCTCTACAGATGGTATCGATTGTTATTTTGATGCTCAGTTAGATCCAACAATGGATTATACTGTTCCTGGATTTGATTTAGACGTTATTTGTCCAGGCTGTTAAGTCTCTTAAAAAGGTTATATAATAAAAGGGGGCTATGTTTATATGCCCCCTATTATTAATTTATTAAGTATATTTAAGATATGAAGACGATAAAAATAATAATGTTTCTTAGTTTAATGTTGGTAGTAAATGTTCAGATAAGTTACGGGCAAACCTACAATGAAGAAGAAACAAACGCAGAAACTATCAAAAATAACGAAGAACTAAAGAAAAGTTTTTTTGCAAACTTAGGTATTGGTACTAATGTTAACCCAATAAATTCTCAAATTTCAGGAAATACACTTTTTCTAACCCAAATTGGAGAATATAACACTGCTTCAATAATTACCGAAACAAATGCTAGCGAAATTAATATAAATCAAAATGGAGATGTAAATACGGTGGATATTAATTATGTTGTAAATACTGCCATTGCTAATTTAACCCAAAATGGAGATAATAATAGAATCAGTGATTTTGTAAGAGATAGAAACGCTGATATCTCTTTAGATTTAACACAAAATGGAGATGGATTAATATTTGTCAGAAAAGGAGTTAATTCACTTACTAAATCGTTAAAGTTTAGACAAACTGAGGCATCGCCAATATTAATTATAAAAAGTTATTATTAAAACATTGACTAATCTAAAAATAAATATAACAAAAAGAGTTTTGTTAGTAGCGCTAACATTCTTTTTTTATAATTTTAGTTATGCCCAACTTTATAATAAAGAAGTCGTAGCTAAAATTAATATTGAAAAAAATAGTGAATTTTTTACTTTTCACGCATCAGCTGAAAATTTAATGGACTCAGGATATAGCTTGAGATACGAGTTGATGTCATTTAAAACAGATGCTAATAATAATACTTCAAAAAATACACAAGGGAATAGGTTTGTTTTAAAACCACATGAAAAGTTAATACTTTCTTCTATTAGTCTAAATAGAAATGAAGAAGGAAAAATAATTTTGGTAATGGTTATCTATGATCAAGATGATAAACCTATTAGCCAAGATAGGGTAATTTTAAACTACAAAGGAGATCAATTGGAAGTTGAGGTCTTAAAAAAAGCAAAACCCAAACAAATTGCTATATCTGATCAAGCAAAGCCTCAAGATGGTTTTGTGATAAGTGGATTAGTAATAGAAAATACAATAACAAAGGCTGGTCGGGATTTTTATAGATATTTTTATTCAGATTATAGAAATAAACAAATAAAAACTAGTAAAAATATATTAATTGAAGAGGTGCTCGCTGGATTTGGAATTAGAAGCTCAAAAATATCTGTCAAGGTAGATAATCAATTGGTCTGGCAATTTTTTGCACAACCAAAACAAGATTTTTTGAAAAAAATGTCAGATTTAGCAATGAGCCGTACAATTTCTAAACTACAACAAATAGAAAAACAAAAAAATAATTTTATACATTATTAAAATGAAAAATAAACTTCTAATTATTGTGTTACTTGCTTTTGGAGCAAGCTGTTTTGCGCAGCAGTTTTCGTATAAACCTAAAAATCCCGCTTTTGGAGGTGATACTTTTAACTATAATTGGTTGCTAAGTTCGGCAAGTGCCCAAAATTCTTATACAGCAGATAGAGATGCTAGAGAGGAGCAATCAAATTTAGATAGGTTTGGAGAAAATATTAATAACCAAATATTAAGCCAGATATCTAGAGCTTTATTAGAACAACAACTAGGTGATTTTGATTTTTCACAAGAAGGAACTTTTTCGTTTGGGACTTTAAATATCGAAATTTTCGAAAGTGGAGAAGGATTGGTTATTAATATATTAGATACTTCCACTGGAGAACAAACTCAAGTAATAATTCCAAATTAAACTTATGAATATATTTTTTAGGGCTTTAATAGTAGTTTCTGTTATGCTTTTAACTTCATGTGCAGCCTATTTTAACCAACCATTACAACAAAAACCTTCTCGAACTGGAGATTTTTCAGCTTCAACAAGAATACTATTGGATTTACCCCAAGCAAAAAGCCCATTAGAAGTTGCAGTTTATAACTTTAGTGATCAAACAGGACAATATAAAGCCGTTGAAAATGGGAGTACATTTAGTACTGCAATATCGCAAGGAGCTACTACTATTTTGATTAAGGCATTAGAAGATTCTGGATGGTTTATTCCTATTGAAAGAGAAAATTTGAGTAACCTTTCAACAGAACGTAATATTATTAGAAACACAAAACAGGAGTATATTAAAAACCTAAACCCTAACGAACCTCCTTTACCCCCTTTACTATATGCAGGACTATTGTTGGAGGGTGGTATTATTTCTTACGACACAAATATTATTACAGGTGGAATGGGAGCTCGATATTTTGGTATAGGAGCATCTACCCGATATAGACAAGATAGAATTACTGTTTATTTACGAGCAGTATCTACTAGTAATGGAGAGATCTTAAAAACGATATATGTATCAAAAACAATACTATCACAAGCACTAGATGCTAGTTTGTTTAGGTTTGTGAAATTTCAAAGATTATTAGAAATAGAAACAGGTGTTACTCAAAACGAACCTATGCAGTTAGCAATTAAAGATGCTATTGAAAAAGCAGTTCATGATTTAATTATTGAAGGTATCGAAGAAAAATATTGGGGAACAATGGAAGGAGTAGCAAAAGATAATGAGCTAATCTCAGAATATTTAAGAATTAAAGAAGAAGACGAAAATACCGAATTATACGATAGGAAATTTGTAGTAAGAGATTATAAAAATAGTCTTAGTTTCACTGGAGGAATTGGTCAGGTTTATAGCGATTATACAGCGAGAGAATGGGATTTTTTTACAAGTTTTCATTATCAAAGAAAGATATCTTCTACATTTAACCTTGGATTATCAGGTTCCTATTTTAAATTAAATAACGGCCCTATTTTTAATGAATCTTTTGGTGGAATTGACTTAAATGGTCAGTTTAATATTTTACCACATGATGAAATTTCTCCATTTGTATATTTCGGACCTGGAATGATTTTTAGAGCATCAGGTAATAATCAAGGAGATTTATTTGTAAAAGCCCAAATTGGTGTAGGCGTAAAATACTTTTTGTCACCAAGATGGGGGTTAAAAGCGTTTGCTGAATATGATTTTGTCTTTAGTGATGAATTAGATTATTTGGTAAATGGAACAAGAGATGATCAATATTACAATTTTGGCATAGGTATTAACTATTATTTTAATTTTAAAAATAGTAACAATAAACAGACTCTAAATGAAAAATTATAGAATTCTTACTTTATTATTTGTTTTAATTGCAGCTTGGGGCTGTAGTGAAGATACTGTAGATGCGCCAAAAATAGGGGCAATTTCTGGAGCAGTAATTGATAAAGAAACAGGAGACCCTTTAGAAAATGTAAAAATCACAACTAATCCTGCATCAAGTACTGTATTTACTAATGAAAACGGAAATTTTTTCCTTCCAGAAGTGATAGAGGATGATTATTCTGTACAAGCAGATTTGGAAACTTATTCAACAGGTTTTGAATCTGTAAGCGTTATTGAAGGAATAACTTCAAACGTAGCTTTTGAATTAGAACTAGCAGATTTAATTAATACTCCTCCAACTACACCAGAATTGATTTTTCCAGAAAATGGAGCAAATGAAGTGCTTTTAGAAGTAGAATTTTCTTGGTCTGCGTCAGATACTAATGGGGATGAATTAAACTATACACTAGATGTTAGAAATGGGATAACTAACGAAATATTATTGTTTGAAGTTGGACAGGACACGGCTTTAGTTGTAAGTGATTTACAACTAGCTACAAATTATTTTTGGCAAGTTACAGTAACTGATGATGTTAATGAACCTGTTAGTTCACCAATAAGTGAATTTACAACTTTTACATCGCCGGATAATCCAATTATTATCGTAAAAAAAATAGATGGTAATAATGTGCTGTTTTCTGGAAATGAAGATGTAGATCCAGAAGGGGAACCAGACTTTAACCTTTTACAATTAACAAGTGAGAGCACAAATAGTTTCAGACCTAGAAGAAACTTAATAGTTAATAAATTAGCATTTTTAAGAACCGTAGGTGGAGATGTCCAAATATTTACCATGAATCTAGATGGAACAGATGTAAACCAAGTTACATCTAATATTCCAGTTGCTGGATTTAGACATAATGAATTAGATTTTACTTGGGCTAATAATGGTCAATTATTATATTATGCAAATTTCGACAAACTGTATTCAATAGACCCAGACGGAGGAGGAGCAACTTTATTATACCAAACAGCAGATGGGTTGTTAATTTCTGAAATAGATATGGCTGATTTTGATTCAGATTTGGTCTTGTTAAAAACAAATAACGTCTATGGATACGAAGCAAGAATATATACGTTAAGACTTTCATCAGGAGTAGAAGAGACAATTATTCATGAAGGCGAATCAGGAGCAGTTGGCGGAGTTAGTTTCTCTGCAAATGCAGATAAGGTTTTGTTTACAAAAGACCTTTCCGGTTCTCAAAACAATTCTTATAGACAATTTGAAGCTAGAATATTTTTATATGATATCCCTTCTGCAACTTTAACTGAAATCATTTCTGATGTTGCATTAGGAGAAAACGATTTGGATGTAAGTTTTTCCCCATCAGAAGGAGGGGCTATTTTTACTCGTGTAGGTACAAATGAAGGTGCAATTCCAGTAATTGCTAAACTAGATTTTGACCAAGGAATTGATGATAAAATATTGTTTAATAATGCCTTTATGCCTGATTGGCAATAAAAATTAATTAATACTTAAAAGCTCACTTTTGTGGGCTTTTTTTATTACGTACTTTTGCGTTTTAATATATATAATGAGCCAAGAAATTTCAAAACGATATGCCAAAAGAGGCGTTTCAGCTTCAAAAGAAGATGTACATAATGCCATAAAAAATGTAGATAAGGGGTTGTTTCCTCAAGCATTCTGTAAGATTGTCCCAGATTACCTTACGGGAGATGAAGAGTATTGTTTGGTCATGCACGCAGACGGGGCAGGCACAAAATCATCTTTAGCTTATATGTACTGGAAAGAAACAGGAGATTTATCTGTTTGGAAAGGGATTGCCCAAGACGCATTGATAATGAATATCGATGATCTTTTATGTGTAGGAGCAACCGATAATATTATGCTTTCCTCAACTATTGGTCGTAATAAAAATAAAATCCCTGGTGAAGTTATTTCTGCAATTATCAATGGTTCTGAAGAATTATTAAAAGAGCTTAATGATTTTGGAGTAACTATTCATTCAACAGGAGGTGAAACTGCAGATGTAGGGGATTTGGTTCGTACAATCATTGTAGATTCTACCGTGACAGCCCGTTTAAAACGGAGCGATGTTATTGATAATGCCAACATAAAATCGGGAGATGTGATTGTTGGTTTAGAGTCTTTTGGGCAAGCAACTTACGAGACAGGATATAATGGAGGCATGGGGAGTAATGGGTTAACCTCTGCCCGTCACGATGTGTTTGATAAATATTTAGCTAAAAAATACCCAGAAAGTTTTGATCAAGAAGTTCCTGATGACTTGGTATATTCTGGTTCAAGAAAATTAACTGAATCCATAGATAATAGCACCTTAGACGCAGGAAAACTAGTACTATCTCCAACAAGAACTTATGCGCCAATAATAAAAAAAATACTTTCAAAATATACTAATAAAGAAATCCACGGAATGGTTCACTGTAGTGGAGGGGCACAAACAAAAATTCTTCATTTTGTTAAGAATCTTCACATCATTAAAGACTCTTTATTTGAAGTGCCACCATTGTTTAAATTAATTCAGGAAGAGAGCCAAACCGATTGGAAAGAAATGTATCAAGTTTTTAATATGGGACATAGGATGGAGCTTTATATTCCAAAAGAAATAGCAAATGATATAATTGAAATTTCAAAATCATTTAATGTAGATGCTAAAATTATTGGGAAGGTAGAAGCTGCCGAGAATAAAAAATTAACTATTAATAGTGAGTTTGGGAGGTTTAATTATTGTTAATTTAGTTTTTTTGATAATATATGCTTACTTTTAAAGTAAACATATATTCCGCAAAATATAATCAATTGATTTGAAGCCATTATTAGTAAAATATTATTATTATTTTTTAGCTGCACTTGCACTAATTTTTATCGGTATTAGTGTTTTTGTTTATTATTTAACAGGTAAAGATTCAGTAACTGAATTTGATTACATGCCTTACAGGTTATTAAGAGGTGTCATCTGTTTTGTTTATCTTATTATTATTACTAGTTTTAAAAAAAAAGAGTCTAATAAACTTATCTCTGCATTTTTATTTTTTTATGGAGCATCAAGTATTGTCACTATTTGGTATGAAAACAATTTTCTTGCAACTCTTTCGATGGGGTTAAATGTTCTGTCTTTTTTGTCGTTAATTTGGGCTATTTTTCCAAAAGTGAATATATTAAAAATGGATTCGTTTCATATTCTATGCCTAGTGGTAATGCTGGGTATTAATGGTTTTCTTGGGTTTCAATTTATAGAATCGTTTAAAGAAATGACTCTAAGTAGCCTTCATTTTTCATTTATAGCTTTTAATGCATTGGGGATTGTGTTTTTATCTTATTTAAGCATACTATATACTCATAAATACAGTACGAAAAATACAATGATATTTTCTGGTTTTATCTTCTTACTGCTCTTTACTGAAGTATTTAGAGGTGTGTCTTATTACGATATTGCTTATGGAGATTTATCTGCGCATATAGCCAGAGCTTTATTAATTGTTTCTATAAGTTTTTTGGTGCATTATGGTTTTCTTGCTAAAACAGAAGAAGAAGCATTGAATTCCAATTTATTTTAGAATTTATATTATTGATTCTAAAAATAAACTCCGCAATTTTATTGTAAATTTGTACAACAATTAATAATTCTATGCTAGATAAACTTCAGATTGTAAAGCAACGTTTTGATGAGGTGAGTGATTTAATCATTCAACCAGATATTATTACCGATCAAAAACGTTACATACAACTAAATAAAGAATATAAAGACCTTCGTTTATT
>JASFZG010000076.1:0-4872 GCA_046055745.1 Flavobacteriaceae bacterium
AATTTATTTTACACACAATTATCCATCGCTTGCCAACGCCAAAATAAAAGCTAACCTTTTTGCTCTTATTAAAAATCGCGTATTCGATAAAATGTACGTAATAAAAAATTTTAAGCGATTCTCGTAAGCTTGCCACAAGAGCATAAATTTTAAGAAAAATAAAATTCTATGCACTTGTTATATTTAGAACTTCAATTAATCCTTTTTTTCATTCTTCATTATGTGTATTTTAAAAATTGATACTCAATCAATTCTTTAAAATAGTGTCTTGAAACAAAAGAAACAAAAATTCAAGGCTGCACAAACCTTTGGAAACAATTACGGCTTATTCACTATATTTTAGGAAACATTGGAACTCGTTAACAACGCTTTGAAATCCCTTGTATAATGGAAACTCTTAAGAAACTGTATTACTAAACCCCTAAAATATGGACGCTCACTTCACCTATTGTTTTGACCAAAATTTTATGAGGCCAATAAAAAACAACTTTTAAGAGGCACAACAACTCAATTTTGATACATCTTTTCCAAAGGTAATAGCTGCTAATTTTACACCTTCTCCAAGCGTTAAGTATGGATAGAAACTTTCAGCTAAATCTTTTACTGTGATACCAAATTTAATAGCCATGCTTAATTGTTGAATGAGTTCACCACCTTCTGGAGCAATGACTCTTGCACCAATTAACTTATCGGTTTCGGTATTGCGAATTAATTTTATAAATCCTCTAGTATCTTGAGCTGCCAATGCTCTTGGAACATGAATTAAATCTAATTTTGATACTTCAAAAGGAATCCCTTTTGCTTCAGCTTCTAATTCATCCATTCCCGCACCTGCAATTTGAGGGTCAGTAAATACTACCCACGGTAAAGAGGAATAATCTACACTACTTTTTGACAAAGAAAATGCATTGTTTACTGCTGTATTACCTTCACTTGCTGCTGTATAAACAAATGGTGGTGTATTTGTTACATCTCCTGCTGCGTAGATATTGGAAACATTTGTTTCCATTTTTTCATTCACTATAATGTTACCTTTTTCTGATAGTTTTAAGTCAATATTATCAAGTCCTAATTTAGATGTGTTTGGTTTTGTTCCAGTAGCAACAACAATATGTCCTTTTTCAATAATTTGTGTGATAGAACCATCTGGACAGTTACAATGAATAATTGTATCTGTACCATTTTTTTCAAATTTAAAAGCTCTAAAATTTGGTAGAATTTCAATGCCTTCATTTTTCATTTGCTCTACTAAAACATCTGTAATATCTTCGGTTTGACTTCGTAATGGTCTATCTGTAAATTCAATGATACGGACTTTTACCCCTAAACGACTGTATGCTTGTGCTATTTCCAATCCTATATAACCTGCTCCCATTATAGTTAAACTTTCAGGTTTTTCTTCTAAATCGAATAACGACACATTGGTTAAGTAACCCACTTCATTTAATCCTTCAATATTTGGAATATTTGTGGTTGCTCCTGTTGCAATTACAATGTTTGTTGCAGTATAAGTATCCTTTCCATCAATAAGTATTGTTTTATTATCCACAAACTCTGCCCAGCCTTTTAGCATCGTTAGGTTTTCAAAATCACTTACAACATCCATATATTTTTGCTGTTGTAGTGCAGCGACCAATGCTTTTTTATCTTTTATAATTTGAGCAAAATCAATGTCAGCTCCTTTGGGTTTAATGCCTTTAAAATTAGAATGCGTTGCATGATATGTAGTTTCTGCAGCTCTAATTAAGTTTTTAGAAGGCACACAACCAACATTTACACAAGTACCACCAAAATCTAAACCACCATTTACCATTAGCGTAGTAAGTCCTAGGCTTTCAGCTTTTATGGTTGCTGAAAATGCAGCAGAACCACCTCCAATGACAATTAAATCAAATTGATTTTTATTTTTAGAAGTATCTTTAATAGTTGTGTTTTCACTGTTAGAAACTATAGTCGCATCTTTTTCAACACCATTAATAACAGAATAATTACCAACGTTATTTACAGCATTAATCAATTCTTCTTTATTCATCTTGTTTTTGTCAATGGTAAATTCACCTTTTCCAGTTTCGTGGTTTACAACACTGCTTACAATACCATTGGTTTTATTTATATCTTTTTCGATATGTGAAGAGCAGCCAGAACAGGTCATCCCATTTATTTCTAATGAAATTGTTTCTGTGTTTTGTGAACTATTGTTGTTCTTTTTAAAAATATTTTTCATGTTCAATTTTAATTATATATTAAATTCCAAATGTAAAGTCTTTTGTGTTTATTTCTATATTGTTGTTAGCTATTAAAGTTAATGAACTATATTGTTTTTTGACTTCATTCATAGCACATCGTCCACCTTTACAACTACCACAACCATAAATTAGTAAACTTGTAGCTTTTAATATAGTAAATTTTAGTATTCTATTTTTTCGTTTCATGTTTTTTGAGGTTAAAAAAATGGAGTTTCAAAATAGTTTCTGAAACCCCATTTAAATTACTATTAAATCATTTTCTTAAAAAAGGAATTAACCATTTTCTGTCTTCTGGCTTTAACCATAAATGAGTGAGAGATCCCAGAATAGTACCATGAACTATATGAGCGACTAGTGTTAATAGAAAAAGTTGTGGCCACATCCAATTTACACCAAATAGACCTACCATAGGTCCCATTGGTGGACCAACCATCATAAAAAATTCCATTACTAATAGCCAAAGAATAGCATAAAGTATCGTTTTTTTATAGCTTATAAAGTTTCCAAAAACTAAAGTGAAAACAAGACCAAAATCGGCTCCATTCATAAAATGAAAAAATTGACCAATCCAATAGTAAGAGCTAAAAGAACTGCTACCTGTTACCATTTTGCCAAACATTTCAGGAGTATCACCAGGTAACCATCCGGCTATTAATCCCATTTGTCTAATCCAATCTAAACCTATGGTTGCTATTGCACCTGCTAATAGTCCCACAACTATTCTTCTGTACAAATCAGGATAATGTTTTTTACTGTAAAATATAATCCATATTAATATTAATAGTGCTGGAATATAAAAGTAAAGAAAGTAAGGTTCTCCAAATTCATGAGCTACTTTTAGAACTTTTGGTCCCATTTTTATGCCTTTATAATATTGTGCATATCCAAAAGAAAGTACTATTAAATGAATCGGTACAAATCCGCCTGCAAATAAAGCAAGCAATGCTAAAAAAGATTTTTTATTTAACATAGCATACTTATTTTGATACTGCTGCAATAATATTACTCATTAATCCATCAAGCTCACCTGCAACAACTTCAGTTCCTTTATATTGTTTTAAAACAGTTGAAGGCATAAAATAACGAATCATGACTCCTTTATCATTTTCCATTACAATCAATTTTAATGGTATTTGGATTCCTGCCATTTTATTTGCTTCAATAACTTTACGCATATATTTAGGATGCATAAAAAAGATTTGCTGCATTCCCTTGGTTTGTTTACCAGCCATACGCATCATTTTTTGACCGTCAATTTCAGAAATCACCATTAAATTTTGGTCTTCTATAGCACTTTTTACCATATCGACAGTTTCAGAAAATGAATATTTAGACATTGCCATTTTTGAACCATCCATAGGCTTCATTTGTGCAAATGATAGTGTAGTTGTTATTAATGCCAAAATAAGCATTGCTTTTCGAGAAATTTGTTTCATTGTTTTGAATTTAAGGGTTAATATTTAAAGTTTTTTATATAGATTATTTAGTATTATATTATTTAATGCTTAAATACATTTAGAAAAAAATTGAGATTTAATAATCTCAATTTTATTTTAATATAAAGCCTTATCCTTTAGTATCAAGCAAGCTTGCAGTGTAGGGTGTTTCGTTTATTGCTTTAATAATAGCTTCTATTGTAGTTACTTTTGGATTGAATGTAACAACTGCTTTATCTTCGCTATATTCTACCATTTGCTCAATAACGCCATCTACTTTTTTTAATGCTTCAGATACATGGTTTGAGCAAGCAACACATGTCATTCCGGTAACCTTTAAAGTCACTGTTTTAACATTTTTACTAGCTACTTCCTTTATAACTTCTGTTTTATTACTTTGTGCATTAGCCTGAAATGAGATTAAGAACAAAGCAAGCATAGGTACTACTAATAGTTTTTTCATGATATTTAATATTTAGTTATTTCTGTTTTACAACTTTATAGCCAGTTGCATTTATAGCTTTTTCTATGTCTTCTTTAGACGTTTTTGTTTCATCATATTTAACTTCGGCTTTTGCACTTTCAAAAGATGCCTCTACATTTACGATACCTTCTAATTCGTTTACAGCATGTTTAACATGTTCCTCACAAGAAGTACAGGTCATGCCTTTTACATCAAAGTTTACAGTATGAATATTAGATTCGCTTACTATAACAACTTCCTTTTTATTGTCAGGATAAAAGATTGAAGAATAATAAGGGAAAGTAATTGAAACTGCAGCAAATAATGTGATGCCTATTAGAAAGCCTTTGGTTTGAAACCATTTAGGTTTTTCGTCTATTTCGCAATCACAATCATCTGTATTTTTAAGTCTATAGTAATTATACCATGCATAGCCAATAGCTATTACAGCCAAACCGATTAAATACGGTCTAAAAGGTTCCATCCATGATAAGGCAGAGGCGCTCCCACCTACTCCTGCTATTAAGGCAATAACTGGTGGAATACAGCACGAAGATGCTGCTATTGCAGCAAAAAGACCTGTATATGCCGCTTTTTTTGATGTTGTTTCTGTCTTCATTATAATAAAATTTATGCTGTTTTTCTAATTAATTCTATAGACTCAAAAATGTTATTAAATATCTCTGTTTCATCATTATTTAATGAATAGTAAAGCGTTTGACCATCG
>JASFZG010000077.1:0-13057 GCA_046055745.1 Flavobacteriaceae bacterium
GTATATTTAAATACGGACTGAATTTCTTAGCAAGTGTTTTATTAAACAATGAAAATCAATCTAATACAAATATTTTTCTGTTTTTGTCATGTACTTAGATATTTTTTATCTTTTCAAATTTAGAAGATAAAACTCCACAAATTGTTTATGTTGATAATGTTGCTGTTTTTTCAGGATTTAATCTTGCTAAAGATTTAAATAGCATTCATCAAAAAGAACTGAAACTTCAAAAAAACAAAGTAGATAGTATCATTACGATATTACAGGCAGATCCAGAATCTAACCCTACTGAACAGCAACAACGTCAATTTGTTTTTGAAAACAATAAATTAAAAGAAATGGGCGAATACCTCCAAAATGAAGTGAGTCAACAAGTCTGGAACAGAATTAACGATTACATTCAACTATACGGAGATCAAAATAATTTTAAAATTATATTAGGCACTCAAGGAAACGGTAACATCATGTATGGTGATAAAGAGGTTGATATAACAAATGCTTTTATTGAATTCGCAAATAATAAATATGAAGGTGAACAATAGAGCTTATTTTATCTTAATCTTTGTTATATGCTTTTCTTGTAACAAAAAAAACACAGATAATAAAGAACCTTCTTATAAGGTTTTTCAGCAAGAAAATTTGGGTTGGAAATCTAAACAAATAATGCATTTTGCAAATGACATTCAGTACAGAGCTACTGAAGTTCCTATTGAATATTATTTACTAAAAAACAAAGGAAAAGACAATAAGGAAGCCATAGACACGCTATCAAAAAAACTTTCCAAAGAACGTATTATAGAGTTTGAATTTGAACATATAAACAACGATGATCTTTTAAAATCGGAATATACCACGCTCGATTATGATAAATCTGTAATGTATCTCGCCTCAACAATACGAAATGATTTTATGGTAGTAACAAGCTCTAACGATACAATACCTTGCTCTGGTGTACACTTTGAACGCCATTTTAAAATAAGTCCTTTTAAACGGGTCTTGCTTTATTTTGGAGGTATTAACCCCAACGAAACCATTCAATTAATTTACAGAGACCAATTATATAATAATGGAATTTTTAAATTTAAATTTAATGAGATTCCTTTTAAAACTTAAATAAAAGTATTATGAAAATATTTACCCTTTTATTGTTTTTTATAGTGGTAACTAATACTATTATTAGCCAAAACTTAGTGCCTAATCCTAGTTTTGAAGAATATTATGATTGCCCATATTATCAAGGTGAATTTTATGTGGATTTTTGGTTCGTAACAAATGGGAATCCCTATACTCCAGATTATTATAATGATTGTTCTCCAAATGAAACTCCCTCAGATGTACCTGAAAATATCGCAGGCTTCCAATATCCCTATGAAGGCGAAGGTTATGTGGGAATACAATGTTATGGAAATAATTCTGGGAGGCGAGAGTATATTGAGATTCAACTAAGTACACCTCTTTTGCAAAATCAAGAATACGAATTTTCTATGTATGTATCTTTAGCTGATAGATTTGGCAAAGCTATTAATAATTTAGGAGCTTTATTTACAGATGATATTGTTGAAGCTAGTAGCGGAGTAAATCTTATCGAGGCAAACCCTCAAGTAAAAGCAGAAGTTCCTATAACCGATAAAGAAAATTGGACTCAAATAACAGGAACTTTTATTGCAGAGGGTGGAGAGGAATATCTTACTATTGGTAATTTTTTTTCTGATGAAGATACAGAAACTGTAACTGTTTGGCCGTATGATTTTTCTAATTGGGGGAAGTACTACATAGATGCTGTTTCACTTACCCAAGTCGTTTTAAGTACAAACGAAAATACATTAAAAAGCCAATTAAAAATCTACCCTAATCCTACTAACGATTTTATAAATATCGAAATTGCAAATAACAACTCCAATGTAGCTATTAAACTCTATAGTATCTTGGGTGAATTAATATACCTAAACAACACCAATAAACAATTGTTTAGTATAGATATGAGCGATTTATCAAGAGGTATTTACATTTTAGAGCTTACCGATGCACAATCAAATAAAGCAGTAAGGAGAATTAGTAAATTTTAAGTTTAAAGAAAATCATTTTAAAGACATAAACCTATTTTAGTATGATACAAAAAATAAGAAACAGCCGAATATCTAAGATAATCTCTAGTTATCTGGCACTGCAAATGATTATTTCAGTAGCACAGCCCAGTAGCTTATACGCATTAACAAGTGGTCCTTCACAACCTGAGTTTAATTCGTTTACGCCAATAGGAACTTCAGATATGGTAAATCTCTCCACAGGAGATTTTAACTATAATATTCCAATAATGGATGTAGGAGGTTATCCATTAAATCTTGCCTATGATTCTGGAGTTACGATGGATCAAGAAGCTTCTTGGGTAGGTTTGGGTTGGAATCTTAATGTGGGGCAAATAACACGAAATGTAAGAGGTCTTCCAGATGATTTTAATGGTGATGAGATGCGTTATGAAAATAATATTAAAGATAACATTTCTGTTGGGACAATTGGAGATGTTAGGTTTGCTTTATTTGGATCTGATTTTATTAGTTTAGGAGTAAGCTTAGGTGTCCAGTTTAATAATTATAATGGAATTTCTTTTAACACTTCATTTGGGCCAAGTTTTGATATTAGTGACCGAATAACTATTGGAGCACAATTTGGAGGTACTTCTGAAGGTGGTGCCTCTGTTTCGCCTAGTGTTTCGATAACAAGCAAAGATAAACTTACAAAAAATGCAACTATAGAATCGATTACTGGAAATTTGGGTGTTACTTATGATTCACAAAAGGGGCTGTCTTCTTTTAATGTTTCTGCATCAAGAAATATATCCACATTAAAATTTCAAAATCTTGGAGGTCTTTTTCCATATATAAGTTCAGAAAAATCAAGCTCAGGAAGTCTTGGGTCTAGTCTTCAACTTAATGACTATTTAACTTTTACCCCTAAAAATGAGTTAAGTTTTGAAAATACAAATTTCACTTTTAGTTTAGCATTAGGAACAGAAATTTGGGGTGCTGAAGGGCAATTTCAGTTTACTGCTTGGGGCTCTATTCAGCATTTAAGTAGTGCTGAAAAGAACAAATTAATTCCCGCCTTTGGTTATGAAAATACAGAAAATGCAATTTCTGGTCAAAGTATTTTAGATTTTAACAGAGAAAAAGATCGCATTGTTAATGAGAATACTAAAGCACTTGCTATTCCTAATTATACCTACGATTCTTATGCGATTTCAGGTCAAGGTTTAATGGGGAGTTTTCGCCCTTACCGAAGTCAGGTAGGTAATGTTTACGACACCTATACATCCTCAACTGGAAACGGATTTTCTGTAGGGGTAGAGCTTGGTTTAGGAGGTTATGT
This sequence comes from Flavobacteriaceae bacterium, assembly GCA_046055745.1. Taxonomy (GTDB): domain Bacteria; phylum Bacteroidota; class Bacteroidia; order Flavobacteriales; family Flavobacteriaceae; genus Marifrigoribacter. The sequence continues at coordinate 3,367 of JASFZG010000077.1, forward strand.
CCATGGTGGAATAGATGTTGAGGTTAATCCTTCTTCAAGTTCTTCGGGAAGATGGGAAGATTCTAAGAATGTTGTTTTAAACGCATTAAGTTTAGATGACAACAATCAAAATGCAGACTATGAAGCTACATATTATAAAATGAGCGGAGATTTAAGTGCTGATAATGAATATAATGTTTCGCAAAATAATTATTATGACATCAGACCTATTAAAATTGGAATAGGAGGTGGTAAGTTTAATCGTAAAACTCAAATGAATTATAAAGCAAAAACGTATACAAATAATAGCATCAACTATACCAACGAAAATGTAGCGACAATTAAAAGACCTGAAAGAGAAGATCGATCTAATGCTATTCGAAAAGTAACAAACATAGAAGCTCTCAATGAAGGATTGATTACTAATCGTACTGAAAGTTTTGTACAAGATCACCATACTGCGGGAATATCAATATTAAAACCAGATGGCTCAACCTACGTATATGGAGAAACAGCTTATAATACTAAAAAAATAGAAGCAACTTTTGCTGTTAAAGGAGACGATGATGCTGACTGTTCAACAGGACTTGTAACTTATTATCCTGATAGTAATACAAATTTAGGTGATAATTCAATAGGAAATAGTAAAGGTAGAGATCATTTTTTCAATAAAATTACTACACCTGCTTATGCGCATAGTTATTTGTTAACCTCTGTGCTATCAAAAGATTATGAAGATCTAAAAAATGATGGACCTACTTTTGATGATTTAGGAAATTACACTAAAATATCATATTCTCCAGCAAACAATTATAATTGGAGAGTGCCTTTTATGAGTAATAGTGCTTCTTATAATGCAGGATTAAATACAGATAAAATTGACCAAAAAGGAAATTATATTTATGGAGAGAAAGAATTAAAATATGTAAGTGAAATAAGAACAAAAACGCATATTGCTAAGTTTTATCTTAGTGATCGAAATGATGCAAAAGGAGTTATTGGAGAAGATGGTGGTCTTGGATCTTCAAAAATGAGACAAATTGATAAAATAGTGTTATACGCATTACCCGATTTTGAATTAAATGGGGAGAGTGATGCTGTACCAATAAAAACAGTTCACTTTAAATATAACTATACACTGTGCGATGATGTGCCTAACAGTTCTAGTGGGAAACTCACACTAGAAAAAATCTATTTTACCTATCAAAATTCTAATATTGGTGAGTACACTCCTTATATTTTTAATTATTCCGAAAACAATCCGTCTTATAATTTAAAAGGGTATGATGTCTGGGGGTTTTATAAAGAAAATCTTAATACGGGTTGTGATGTTTTAGAAGGAAACCTAACACCTAGTGAATTTCCTTTTGTTGAACAGAATAAAGATTTGGCAGATCTAAATACAACTTCTTGGACATTAGAGTCCATCGATTTACCTTCTGGAGGTAAACTAACAATAGAGCAAGAAAGTGATGACTATCAATTTGTACAGGATCGCAGAGCCATGCAAATGTTTAAAATTACAGGAGCAGGAGACACCGATTCTCCAAATGAAAGCCAAATAGATGGAAATAAGTTATACAACGGCAGTACTCCTATGAGGTATCTATATGTGAAATTACCTGATAATCTTCCTGAAGAATATTATACTTCAGATTTTTTAAATGATTTTATAAAAAGTAATGCTGGTGCTAATGGTGATATTGGCTATTCACAAAACAATCTTCTGTATTTTAGGTTTCTAACAAATATGACCCCAGATATTAATAGTGATAGCTATGACTATGTTACAGGATATTTAGAACTAGATAGTATAGATGGTAACACTAAATTTTTTAAGATTGCCACTGGCAATTTAGCAGGAAAATATGTAGCATTACCCTTAAGATTTCAAGATAAGGAAGGTGGTGTCGTAGGCTCTAATGAAGAAGTAAATCCTATCTCAAAAGCGGGGTGGTATTTTGCAAGAAAATATTTAAACAGACAATCTTATGGCTTAGAAGCATCGAGTGAAATTAATAGCATAGGAGATGTAGTAGAACCATTGTTAAATAGTCTTTCAAGCATAGTAACTATTTTTTCAGGGCCAAATCAAGCATTAAAGGCAAAAGATATAGCTAGTACTTTTGTCCCTGAAAAATCTTGGATTCGATTATACGAACCTTTTGGTTTTAAATATGGCGGAGGCATTAGAGTAAAAAAAATAACTTTAGATGACCAATGGGATGCTATGACAGGAAACCCTAATAACGAATTATATAGTAGCCAATATGGACAAGAATATACCTATTTAGACGAAGATGGTAAAAGTAGTGGAGTAGCTACTTTTGAGCCTAATGGAAGTAAAGAAAACCCTTTTGTCTTACCTATTTTTGATAGCCCTGTTAAAGTAATTGCTCCAAAAGAATCCAATTATATTGAAAAACCTTTAGGCGAATCTTTTTTTCCTGTTGCTCAGGTAACCTATGGCAGAGTAGTTGTTAAAAATTTAAATAAGGATGTTTTAGATGCTCAAGGAAATCCTATAGTAACCCTATCTAAACATGCTACAGGAGAAGTAATTACTTCTTTTTATACATCAAAAGATTTTCCAACACTTGCAGATTATACAGATCCTACGGTTGAGTTTGATAAAACGGGAGTTTTGGGTAATTTCCTTAAAGTCCTTACTCGTAACCATCTAACTATGTCTCAAGGAATAGTAGTTCATACAAATGATATGAATGGAAAAATGAAAAGCCAACGAGTACGTGCCGTGGGACAAGAAGAAGGTGAATATATCTCGGGTGTTGACTATAATTATGCTGTAGATGGCAACGGAAAACTTGACAATAAGCTAGATATAATACAACAAGACGGATCTGTATCTAAAGAACTTATAGGGGTAACTTATGATATGATTAACGATTTCAGAAAGAGTAAATCAAAATCAGAGGTTGTTGGTGGTGATGGAAATTTAGCAGTAATACCTGCTCTATTTGGAATTCCATTCCCTATCCCTAGTCTTTTCCCAAATTTAAGAAGGCATGAAACTGTTTTAAAAATGAGTTCTACAACAAAACTAATCCATACCAATGGTATTTTAAAAGAGAAAATAGCCTATGATTTAGGATCTAGAGTAGCTACCAAAAATTTAGGCTGGGATGCTCAAACAGGAGAAGTATTACTTACAGAAGTAGATAATGAGTATAACGATAAGTATTATAATTTTACTTATCCTGCCAATTGGTATTATAAAAATATGGGCTTAGCATCTAATAATCTCGGCTTTAAAGGTATAATAGATTATCAATCTGAAAATGATTATAGAATTTATGACCCCATTAGTGAAAATCTTATAAATAATGTTAAAGACTATCTAAATCTTGGTGATGAAATATTTATTGAAGGAGAATCAGAACGTTATTGGGTGGTTTCCATTATTGACCAAACTATAAAACTAATGCTTGATACTGGTGTTTTACTAGATGATGATATTTCCACAACTATTTTGTACTCTCCTTTTACTGTGATACGTTCTGGAAAAAGGAATAATCTTAATTCATCAATGGCATCAGTTACTACACGAGATTTTCCTTTTGTACCAGATGATGAAGGTTTAATACTTATTGACTCGACACAATGGGTAGATTATAAAGTGATAAATGCTAGTGCTGTAGAATTTTCAGATTTATGGATTGGTCAAAATGAAGGTTTATTACATTATATAACCAATTTAAATTATGATGAATTATGGAATATATCTGGAGACCAAAAACTTAATCCCTACTTCTTTAATAATAAAGGGGAATTTAGAGCACAAAAATCGTATGCTTATTTAACAGGAAGAAATAATGGCTCTATAGGCTATCATCCTAGAAATGAAGGTTTTTTCGAAAATTATTCCCCATTTTACAAAAGAGGTAATACTGGTACTTGGGAAATGGATAATACAGGATGGACTAATGCCAGTGAAGTAACTCAAATTAGTCCTGTAGGCTATGAATTGGAAAATAAAGATGCTATTGATCGTTATTCAGCTGCGCAATATGACCAACCTACAGGATTGCCTAAAGCAGTAACTTCGAATGCAAAATATGAAGAAATAGGTTTTGATGGATTTGAATTATTTCAAAGTTATTCTCATTTTGATCTTAGGTCTATTGTTGATTTTAATACTAATGCAACAATTGAAAATGAAACAGCACATACAGGAAAAACTAGTTTAAAAATAACAAATGGAGCTGCTTCTAGGTGTTTTAAGTTCGGTCACGCAAACAATGAAGGTGGTCCAAATTTAGAATGTTTATCAAATATTGATTTGGAATTAGATAAGGAGTATGTATTTAGTGCTTGGGTAAAAGAGGATGTAATTGAACAATTAATTTCATATAATAATTCTTTAATAAAGATTGGTTTTTATGATACAGAAGATGACCTTATTGAATCTTTTCCTTTTATCCCTACAGGTTATATAATTGACGGATGGCAACAAATTACAGGAGTATTTAAGGTTCCATTACAAGATCACCAAAGATTTATAATAGCTTTCTACAACTTTGGACAAGAGTCTATTTATTATGACGACATCCGTATACACCCTTTCAATTCCAACTTAAAATCATTTGTGTACGACCCCGAAAGTTTAAGACTCATGGCAGAGCTAGACGAAAACAACTACGCTACATTTTATGAATATGATAAAGAAGGAGGTTTAATACGCGTAAAAAAAGAAACCGAAAAAGGTGTTTATACCATACAGGAAACTCGTTCTAAAACTGCTATAAAGCAATAAAAATTTTATTTTGAAAACGTTTCTAAAATATATAATTATTTTTATAATACTTCTAAACACTGTTCTAGGTTTTGGACAAGATATTGATGAAATCTTGCAGAATAGTATAAATACTATGCAAAACAAAGAGGCATATCAAGTTAACACTGATTACAAGCTATATAAAGGGTTAGATGACAGTAAAGTGTATGAAGAGTATGATGGTATATTATCAAAAAAGGGTACATCGATGTATCAAAAACTAGGAGCTATGGAACTCCTTAAAGAGGATAGTTTTTTTGTTAAACTTAATCATGATGATAAAGAAATTTTAATTGACCTATCTACAGATAGTATCCCTACAGATTTAACCTCAATGGATATTTCATTAGTCCTACAATTTTTTGAAAAAGGAGAAATCACTAATATGGGTAATTATTATAAACTTGAGTTTACAGGAAAACCCAATAATAAACTTATGATTAGTAGGCTTATACTTCATATTGAAAAGGCTACACATTACATTAAAAAACAAATCATTTTTCTTTCTTATTTATCAGATTTTTCAGCCTATGATTCTCAAACATTAAAGAAGGATTTTGATAAAGCACGATTAGAAATTTCATTTTCAAAATTTAAGGATGAAATTGATGAAAATAATTTTAAGAAAGAACGCTATTTTTCAATAATTAACAATAAAATAATAATAGGGAATGAATTTAAAAAATTTAAACTTATTCCTACAAACTAACAAATTCTATTTTTATTATGGGATATATAAATAAAAAACATTTAAGATTAAAAAGAAGCCTAAATGTACTAATTTTAAGTGTCATTGTTTTCATGTTATTTGGACAAATTGCAATTTCTCAAGAGTTCGATTTTAATAATAACCCTGAGCAAATTTCTAGTCTTGCAATCAACGATATTCTAAGTTTTGTAGATCCAGAGATTTCACAGCCTGATAAAGAAACTTTAAATTATGCAACTTACGTAAAAGTATATATTGATGGAGACCAAGAACCTTTTATTCCTTATTCTTTAAAAATCTCCTTAGAAATAACCCCTTATAATTATTTAGGAGTTCCAATACCTAGTCAAGAATATACAAGAACAATTTTAGTGGCATACAATCCTAGTAGTAATTATGGAAATTTTTCAGATTTGGCAGTTCACCAAATAAAAAATAGATTTGGATTAGATGCTAAAATTGTAAGTATTTTGGCTTTGAATACAGATACAGGAAACCCACTTCAAATCATACCTGAAAACGCTTACATACAGTTAGGTTTTAAAGGAGATAGGTATTATGAGTTAGATACAACATTACCCAATGTTTCCGTTTCGTCAAATTCTACATCTGTACAGTTATCATGGCAACCTAATGGAATAGAAGGGGCAATAGAATACGATGTTGAGTGGACCTGGGTAGATAACTATGGGTTAAACGGCAGTACTTTGAATGAAAATGCAATAAATTTTTCACAACAAGATTTTAAGCTAAACAGTACCCGAATACAAACTAAAAACACTCATTACGAAATACCAATTATCTACTCTCAAGGATTTCTTATTTATAGAGTTCGTGCAATTGGGAGGTTTTTAACCTCTACCAACACAAATTTTTATGGAAATTGGAGTTTGCCAAATAACCCCAACGCCTCTAAAGTTTCTCATTGGGCTTATAAGGAAATTTATAACTCCCATGAAGATAAAAAAAATTGGCAATTTCAAACTAGCTATGCAGAGGACGGAAAAAGGAAAGATGTTGTCAGCTATTTTGATGGTACGCTACGAAACCGTCAAACTGTTACTAGAATTAATAGTGATGATAATGCCATTGTGGGGGAAGTAATTTATGATGCCCAAGGAAGGCCTGCAATAGAAGTGCTTCCAGTACCTACAGGTAATAGCGAAATAAAATATTATGAAGATTTTAATAAAAACAAAGACAATAACATATATACCTCTTTAGATTTTGATTATGATTCTGAAACTGAGGAATGTGAAATTGAGTTGATAGGGATGAGTCCTGTAAGTGGGTCTTCAAAATATTATTCTCCACCTGCAACTAATCCAAATACCTATCAAGATTTTGTGCCATCTGCCCTTGATTCGACAGATACAACTCAAGGTTATCCTTTTTCACAAATAGAATATACACCAGACAATACAGGTCGGATAAGTAGAAAAAGTGGTGTGGGTTTAACACATCAACTAGGTACAGGAAAAGAGATGCAGTACTTTTACGGGCAACCTAATTCTTCTTTTGAGCTTAACAGGCTTTTTGGTTTTCATGTAGGCAAATTAAGCCATTATAAAAAGAATGTAGTTTCAGACCCAAATGGTCAAGTAAGTATAAGTTATATAGATCCTCAAGGTCGTACAATTGCCACAGCATTAGCAGGTGGAAATCCAGATCAACTCATACCCTTAGGTGATGAAATAGATGAAAATGATGAAGGTCTTCATACTTTTTTTACAGCAGATTTATTAAACAAATTAAATGTTGATGATACCGATAATAATGAAGATAATAACATAAAATATGCTTCTGGAAATTTTGGTGTTTTAGATGATGGCCTTAAAGTTTTTAAACAAATTGTGGTAATTGAAAATAATTCGGACTATGAATTTGGGTATAAATTAGAAAATACAGCACTTTATAGTTTCCCCAATTGTCCAGAAACGTTTCCGTATGAATACGATTTAAAACTTAGAGTAGCAGATGAGTGTAGCGAACAATGGGTTGTCGATACTCTTAGAGTGCAAAGTTATGATGAACCCTTTACACCTGTTACATTAAACCTTGGGGAATACCAAGTGTTTAAAGATTTGCGAGTAAGTCAAGAAGCTTTAAATGAGCATTGGGACAATTTTTTAGTATCTGCAACTCAAAATGGGTGTTTGCTTACTGAAGAAGATTTTACTATTGATATTAATATTGATTGTGAGTTAAATTGTGACGAATTACCGAGTGTTTTAAATGATTATATTATTATTCAATTAGAAGATTTATTTGGGGTAAGTCCTTTACCCTACATTATAACAGGAGGTGTTGTTACGGCTAATCCTTTACTACCTTCGGAGATAATTGAACAAGTAGAAATCGCTATAGAAGATCTTACAGAAACGTATCCACTACTATTAGAGATATGTGATTTTGTTAATAGTACGTTTAATGATGTTTATAGCAACATATTGCTAACTGACTTTTATCTTGGAGGACAATATGCAAAAACAGATGTAAATTCGGCTGGAGAAATAGTAGATCCTTTAAGTATTTTTAATGAAAACAACTCAATATATTACAATGGATCTATTAATGGTGATGGAAATAGTACCTTCACCTGGAGAAATCCCATAATCCCTTATGCCGTTGACGGTGAAATATCAAAAATACAGTTACAAGAAATTAATGGTGAATGGTTACCTGAAACTACTGATTATGCAGATCCTGATGCAAATAACAAAATATTTCCTCAAGAATTAGCAAATATAGCTGATTTTCTTAGCTATTGGGATAATGATTGGGCAAAATCTTTAGTTCCTTACCATCCTGAATATAAATATTTACTCTATACGGATGCTGTTAATGAGTACCTCCCACAAGATTACAATTCTTACAGTTATACAGATTATTTACAAAATATAACATCCTATGAAGATGCCGTAGCAGAAGGTCTTTTTTCTTCCAGAGATGAATTAATGGACGGAGATCCATATTTTGATTTAGTAAGTGATTTTTATAGCGAAACAGCAAGTCATAGAACGGCAAGAAGAAACCTAATGCAATATGCTTTAAATACCGATTATGAAGCTAATGGAATGCCCCTTTTAGAAGGAATTTATGCCATTGCAAAATGTGGGAGTCTATCTAATTCTTGTAGTATCCCATCTAGCTTTTCATCTATAAAAGCAGACATTGATGCCAATATGACTATAGAGCAACAAGATTTTATTTGGAACTCCTATAAATCTTATTATATAGGTCTTAAAGAGCGTTTGTTTTATGTGTTTTTAACCATTCATGCAAAAGGGCAAGATGTACACAATTACTGTCTTGGAGGCGAGACAGGATCATTAGACATTTTAGATGTATTAAGTAATTATGACACCTTAACTCCTGCTATTGAAAGTTTGATATTAGACGTAGATGAAACTTTAAATTCATTATGCTCTTTAGCAGTACCGAACACCTATAGCCTGAAAGAAAAACGTTTTATTCCTATAGACTATCAATATGATGCTGCACAATACGAAGAAGACCCAGATGTGTTTTTAGATGAACTACTTGCTGGCTCAGAGCAAGAAATATTTGCAGAAACAGGGATGTGTCCAATGCAGTTTTACCAACAAATATTTTTAAATGGCTTGTTTAACGATTCCAATGTAGCAGATATATTTACTACAAATGGGATGTTATATACGGGAACTTATTTTCCTCCAGAATTATTTGAAGCTTTAGGAGGAGTTTCTGGTAGTCCTACTATAAAAGCAACTATATCTAATAACACACTAGATATAGACCCACAAATTGCTGGGCAATGCTCAAATCCCTTTTTGTTAGATCTTCCTACAGGCACAACCTGGGACACATCTCATACTTGGAATAACTATGGCACAACTTGGAACATTACAGAAGTATCCCATTTTTATTACGATGTATTAAATCCCGACACTAGTAGGTATTATTTTAAAGTATTAGTTAAGTTAGATAATGGAACAGAGTTTGTCTTTGATGGCAGTACTTGTATTGATTTGGGTACCTGCATAATAGATCCCTGTGAATGTGGTTTATTTGATACAGATTTTGATGATGTATTTGATAATTGTGATATTTGTCCAAATGTATACAACCCAGCGCAAAACTCTACAGATGTTAATCCTGCAAACGGAATACCTGATGAGTGTGAAAATGATGAGTGTGGCACAATAGATACAGATGGAGATGATTTT
>JASFZG010000078.1:0-17297 GCA_046055745.1 Flavobacteriaceae bacterium
GTTTCACGAGCACTTCGTATTCCTGTTACTTTACGCGCATGTCTATCTTTTGCAACTTTTTTTCGTTTTTCATTTTTTTTGGCATCTTTTTTTCTACGAGAAAATTCTTCACGATTGGGTCTAGAAAACATTCCAGCAGCTTTTATTAATGCTGTTCTTTTATCTTTTGAAATTTCAAATATCTGATTGGTATTTGTATTTAAACTTTCTAATACAGCAATACATTTATCAATTTCTTTCGAAGTAATTGTAAGCTCTTTTTTATTCTTTTCCATTCAAAAAATTAAGATTGCAAATATACTTTATCTCCATTCACTTACTTATAAAAATCAAATTAATGTAAATTCGCATTTAAATGAATACCTCAATTAATAACATACAAGCCCAATACAATGGATTTCTAAAGACGTTCTTACTTTGGGAAAATAGTGTTTTAGGATTGAAACAGTTGAAGCTTCCAACTAAAGAAATGACTATTTTTAATGAAACCATTTCCGATAGCTTACGTTTAGGAAAACGTGTGGAACGCTTTGTAAGTCATCAACTAAAACAATACACAGCAATTGATATTCTGATAGAGAATATTCAAATTCAAAATGAAAAAATAACCGTTGGAGAATTGGATTGTATTCTGAATTATAACAATAATCCTATTCATCTTGAAATCGTTTATAAATTTTATTTATATGATGAGCAAGTTGGCACTACTGAAATAGACCATTGGATAGGCCCGAATAGAAAAGATAGTCTGATTTCAAAAATGACCAAACTTAAAGAAAAGCAACTTCCCCTACTCTACAACCCGCTTACAAAACCAATGCTTGATTCAATAAATATAAAAGCAGAAAACTTACAACAGTTTGTTTATTTTAAAGCTCAATTATTCGTTCCCTATCAAAAAGAAGTTAAGTTTACATTATTAAATAAAAAATGTATCAAGGGGTTTTATATACCTATTTCCGAGATAGTTCAATTTACAGATTGCAAATTTTATATTCCATCAAAAATAAATTGGTTGTTAGAGATTCAAACTCAAGTAAAATGGCAATCGTATCCAATTTTTTCAGCCGAAATTCATCAAATTATCGATCAAAAAACAGCTCCATTATGTTGGATTAAATTTTCAAACGGAACGCTTCAAAAATTCTTTGTGGTTTGGTGGACTTAAATTAGAGTAACTCTTACTTTTTTCTTCTTTAAACGGGTGTTGTTTAATTTTTGAATTAAATCATCTGCTAATTCACTAGGAACTGCCACAAAAGCACAATCTTGTTTTAGCTCAATAGTACCTAATTCGTGTCTATCTAGATCTCCTTGTTTAAAAAATAATCCTGCAATATCTCCTTTGGAAATTTTATCTTTCCGACCACCAGAAATAAACAGAGTTTGCCAGTATACAGGCTTGTAAGGAGCTTTTTCAGAAATATCAATTCCTTTTACATCAAGAATAAATTCTGGTAATAACTGATCTTTCCATTTTAGTACATAAGCAGTTCCCTTTGCATTTACTCTAGCTGTTCTTCCGTTTCTATGAATAAATTCCTCTTTGTGTATTGGTAACTCATAATGAATTATATATTTCATTTCTAGAATATCAATTCCTCTTGCAGCTAAGTCTGTCGCTAATAACACTTGAGAAGATCCGTTTCTAAATTTAATTAAGGCTCGCTCTCTATCTTTTTGTTCCATTCCGCCAGAAAAGCAAGTATGACTAATTTCATTTCGTTTTAAAAAATCACTTACCACACTAATACTATCTCTAAAATTACAGAAAATAATTCCGGGTTCATTTCCCACATGTTCCAATAAACTTAAAAGAGTTTTTAGCTTGTTTTTGTCTGGAGAAATAACAGTTTTAATCGCCAGTTTTGAAGTTACTTTTTCGCTTAAATAATTAATAGTTGTCGGATTCTCTAATTTAACAAACTCTGGAACATTAACTCCTTGTGTTGCTGATGTTAAAACACGTTTACTTAAAGCAGATAATTGATCAATTATTGACTTCATTTGATCTTCAAAACCTTGCTCTAAGGACTTATCAAACTCATCTAAAATTAATGTTTTAATACTTTCTTTTGAAAAACGATCACTATTAAAATGATCTAAAATTCTACCTGGAGTACCAATCAAAATAGCAGGAACATGTTTGATTTCAATCTTGTCTTTTGACATCGGTCTTCCTCCATACACAGCATTTACTTTAAAACCAGCACCCATATTGCGGATTACTTGTTCTATTTGTATGGCTAGTTCTCTTGTAGGAACTAATATCAAAGCTTGTACCTCATTGCAATCTCGATCTAATGATTTTAATAATGGCAGTGAAAAAGCCAATGTTTTTCCAGTACCTGTTGGAGATAAAAGAATGGTGTTTTTTGTAGATTCTATGACAGCTATAGCTTCCTGTTGCATAGGATTCAACTCGTGAATATTCAACTTTGTTAATATATCCTGCTGATCTTTATTGTTATTCCCCATTATTATTTCTTTTTATGCTTTTTAGCAGGTTCTGAATTTGTAGTTACTCCACCTGTTTGCGCCAAGTAATTTGCTAATATTTTTTCAACTAACTCGTCTTTGGTTAAATGATGAAATATGGTTTTTATTTTAGTTTTAAATTCTTCAGAAACTTCTCTATTAGGTTTGGTTTTAAAAACTTTTCTTGCCCATAATAAACCGTTGTTTTCTTCGATACTTTGAGTATCTGCTTTTTTGAATTCATTAAAAGTAATTCCTAATTCGTTTTCAAATTCTGGAATATCTTCTACTTCTTCCTGTTGAATAATACTCAATGAAAGTCCCTTTGCTCCTGCTCTAGCTGTACGACCACTTCTATGAACATAAGCCTCATAAGTGTCCGGCAAATGATAATTAACCACGTATGAAATTTCTTTTACATCAATTCCACGAGCTGCTAAATCTGTAGCAACTAAAATATCGATATGACCTTCTCTAAACTGCCCCATTATCCGATCACGAATTGTTTGAGCCAAACTTCCATGGATAGCACCCGATGAAAATTTATTGATAGCCAGTTTCTTTGCCAATTTATTAACTGCAGCTTTGGTTTTACAAAATATAATTCCGCGTTCGTCTTCTTTAGAGCTTAAAAAATGTAGCAATACTTCTAGTTTTTCAATAGGTTCTACCACTACATATTGATGATCAATTCCCTGATGACCTACCGTTTCCATATCTGCTTCTATATGCACAATATGCTTTGACATATAGTTTTGTATCATTTGTTTGATAGTACCTGGCATTGTTGCAGTAAACAATAAAGTTCTTCTAGATTTCGGAATTTCCTTAATAATAAGGTCTAAATCCTTCTTTAAAGCAGTTACCATTTCATCGGCTTCATCTAATACTAAATAGGTTAAATCTTTAATTGAAATAGCTTCTCGTTTAACTAAATCAACCAATCGTCCTGGAGTTGCTACTACGATATGAGCGGTGGATTTTAATCGTTCTATTTGAGGTTTGATTGGAATTCCTCCACATAAAAATGCGATTGTTATTTCTGGACTTGAAGCTGAAAAAGAAACTAAATTATTATAGATTTGTTGTCCTAATTCTCTTGTAGGTGCTAATATTAAGGTTTGTATATTAGTGTTTTCTAAATCTATTAGCTGAAGTAAAGGAAGTCCAAAAGCGGCAGTTTTCCCTGTTCCTGTTTTTGCTAAAACAACCAAATCTTCCTTTTGACTTAGCACAACAGGAATGGTTTTTTCTTGAATATATGTTGGAACCGAAATTTGTAATTCGGTTAAACCTTGCTGTAATTGTTCGTTTATTCCTAAATCTGAAAAGGATTTTGACATCATTTAATTTTTCAGCAAAGATAGATACAATACTTCCTATTTGGTTTGTTATTCTTTTTATTAATGTACTTGTAAAAAAGCCATCAATATTGATGGCTTTTTTTTAAATTTAAATTTATCTCATCCTAAAACAAACGTTACATAAACCTGTACAATAAAAACAAATTTTGTAAAACGCTCCCAAAAAGGATTACTCCTTAAGTTTAAAACTGGTGATGACCTCGTTTTATTGTTAAGTTTTCTCTCGCAATTTCGAGAGTTATCAAAATTACGAGAGAAAAATTTATTACATCTTCACATCATCCAATTTTACTTCTTCTCCTTCTTTACTCATTAATTTTACCTCGTCAAAACCCATATCTTTAAATTGTGCGAATTGTGTTTTGGCATCTCCAATAACTACATAAGCCATTTTAGATTCGTCCAAATATTTGTTAGCTAATGCTTTGTGTTGCTCTAATGTCATAGCACCAATAATCGCTTCTTCTTCAGCAATATAATTAGGATCTAAATCGTAATTGCTCATTTCTTGAAGCATGCCCAATAAAGAGAATTGTGTTTCGAACCTACGAGCATTCGACTTGATTAAAGCATTTTTAGTAAAGTCTAAATCCTCTTGGCTAATTCCATTTTTATAAGCTGCAATTTGCTCTTTAAAAATAGCTACCGATTCTCCTGTTGTATTGGTACGCACACTAGAAGAAGCTTTAAAAGTTCCAGGAATTTTTGTTCCACTAAATCCTGTTCTTGCTCCGTATGTATATCCTTTTTCTTCTCTAAGAATTAAATTTACATTTCCTGAAAAAGAACCTCCTAGCTTGTAATTCATCACTTCAGCAGGATAAAAATCTTTATCAGTTCTTGGCAATGAGATATAACCAATATTAATCACCGATTGTTTAGCATCTGGAATATCTACAAAATACAAAGATGCTTTATCTCGTTGTGAAGGAATTTCATAAGTCGGAATAGTTACCTCTTTGGCTTTCCAGTTTTCTCCTAAGGAAGCTAAATTTTCTAAACTTCCTGCTTTTGAAATATTTCCTACAATCTGAAGCTTAGTAACTGAAGGAGAGAAATTCTTTTTATAAAATTCTTTTAAATCCTCAATACTAATTGCTTCAACTGAAGCAACCGTTCCACTTGTTGGATAGCTAAAAATATGATCATTTCCGTATAAAATTTTATTATATACGCGTCCTGCAACTACATTTGGGTTGGCATCAGATCGTTTGATACCGTTGATGGTTTTAGTTTTTATTAGTGCAAATTCTTCCAGATCCCAACGAGGCTCTAACAAGATTTCTTCTACCAATGCCATTGTTTTATCGAAGTTACGAACTAGTGTGTTACCACTAATTACAATAGATTCTCTAGTGGTGTACATATTAATACTTGCTCCCAATAGTTCTATTTCTTCTTCTAACTCTTGTGGTGTTTTGTTAGCAGTTCCTTCCATCATAATATCGGTCATTAGATTTGCCACACCATTTTTATTCATATCATCTAACAAATGTCCACCTTCTAAAACCAAACTAAAGTTTACGGTTGGAATTTCATTTTGTTCAATACCGTATACTTTCATTCCGTTTTCCAAAGTAGCTGTCCAACTAGTAGGAATATTTAATTTTGGAGTTGCTCCAGAAGTTGGTTGCACTGAACGATCAAAATTAGAAAGAGTTTTTGCAATCTCTTCATGTGTTTCTGCTACTTCTTTAGTTACATTCTCTTTAATTTCTTCTTCAACCACAGGAGCTTTGGTAGAGTTTTTGGTAATTAATGCTAACTCTCCTTTAGGTACAAAACTCGTCATTACATAATTTTGACCTTTAATGTACTTGTTATACACCCGCATCACATCTTCTTTGGTTACTTTTTTAATATTTTCTATGTCTTGGGTAATAAATCCAGGGTCTCCAGCAAATACATTGTATTGTGCAAGCTGAAATGATTTTCCTAAAACGGAACCAATTCCGTTATAAAAACTTGTTTCTAATCCTGCTTTAATACGTTCTACATCGCGATCTGTAGCTCCTTCTTTTTCAAATAATGCGAAAGCTTCATTAATTCCAGCTTCCACATCGTTTAAATTTACACCGTTGTTTGCAGTAATAATAATTCTGAAAGCCCCTGCCAATTCTTGCGAATTATTAAAAGCGATAGTTCTTGAAGTTAAATTATTTTCTTTTACCAATACTTTATATAAAGGTGCTTTTTTTCCGCTGGAAAGAATTTCAGATAAAAAATCAAGTGCATATGCATCTTCCGTATATTGCTGAACCGTAGGCCAAACCATATTTAATTGGGGTGCGGTGGCAAAATTATCTTCGTGAAATAATCGTTTGGTTTCAGGAAGCGTTACAGGTTGTGGCTCTAATGTAGCTACTTCCTCTTTAGGCGAGATTTCACCAAAATACTTTTCGATTAATGCTTTGGCATCTTCGGTTTCAAAATCACCAGCTAATACTAAAGTCGCATTGTTAGGACCGTAATATTTATTATAAAATTCTTTTACATCTTCTACGGTTGCATTCTGAAGATCTACCAATTCACCAATTACTTGCCAGTTGTAAGGATGCCCTTCTGGGTATAGATTTTTATCAATCACCCAACTTGTATGTCCGTAAGGGTTATTATCTACCCGTTGTCTTTTTTCGTTCTGAACTACTTCTTGTTGATTATAAAAAGCAGATTCGGTTACCGTATTAATTAAGAATCCCATACGGTCACTTTCTAACCATAATACAGTTTCCAAGGCGTTATTTGGAACTATTTCATAATATATAGTTCCATCTTTCCAAGTACCTCCGTTTAGGGTACCTCCTAAATCTTGAATGATTTTAAAGAATTGATCTTGTGGAACATGTTCCGATTCCTGAAATAACATGTGCTCGAATAAGTGAGCAAATCCTGTTCTACCTGTTTTTTCTCTGTTAGAACCTACTCCATACTGGATTGCAAGTGAAACAATCGGATCACTTTTATCTTGATGAAGTACTACATCAAGCCCATTTGCGAGTTGATATTTTTCAAACTCTATAGAAAGTTTGGTGTCTACAACTTCGGTTTCTGATTTTGAAGAATCTTTACATGATATCATAAATAATGAAAATGAAAGTAACGAAATCATTGCAATTTTTAAAGAATGTTTAAACATTTTGATTGAGTTTTAGTATAAGCCATAAAGATACAATCAGCTTTTTTGAAAAAACTTAAAGAATTGTTAAATGAAGGGTTTATTGATTCACTTCTTCAATTATGCAATCATCACCACCAATAAAAAGAAAGCCTCCGTTTTCTTGAAGTTGAAAACAATTTAAAAAATGGACTTGTAAATTATATTCAAAATCCTGTAATGGAAGTACTTTAGGATTGTTTAGCCTTTGAATTGCAGATTTATGAATTTTAAATTTTCCGTTGTTATAGCTTTTGTTATTATCAACATATAAGGATATATTTCTGAACCTTCTTCTATAGAATATTTCAATAAATGCATTTGAAGGATCATGAATCGTACCATAAATATCTTCAAAAACTCTGGCTGTTTCGGGTAAGATTCCGTAGGGTTTTATTTCGTTAATCATCCAATTTAGGGCTACTCCATCAATTTCAGTATCACCATAACCTCCGCCTACATCTGAATGCGCTCCTGCAAACCAAACTTCATTTACTACTTTTGAAATATTTACAGGTTTTTCACATTTTTCAGTCAGATATTTTTTTGAAAGTAATTTTGGGGTAAATATAGTAGCTCGATCATCGTTAATCGAAAGCGCTTGAGAAGCCTTTTTAATATTACATAATTGATCTACATAATTTTTATTTGGCACATTATAATTCTCTTTGAAATTTGGAACTCCTAATGCTTCAACCGTATCCCAAAGCCCCATAAATTCTATTGAAACTGATTTAGGGGCTTTTCCTGTTATCTTTTTAATATCTTTTCTACGGTTGTAAATAGTTTGATCTCCACGATAAGCCAAATACACTTTTTTTATATAGTTATATTGCTGCTTTTCTGGAATATTAGAAAGATCTGTAATACCCGCAACGTGAATTAATCCCGCTAAAATTCTTGCCGCATAAGCTCCTCGGCTAAAACCAAAAATATAAATTTCGTCATGACGTTCAGGATGATAATTTTTAGACAAGAACATATAGGCTTCTCTAACTGTTTTCCCTATTCCAACTCCTGTCATTAAACCAATACCCCGATTTCCAACCCCTGTTACATAAGCAGCATTTACATTGGACTTATCTTGAAGGATTGTTAGATTATATAATTTTGAAACATTGGTATAGCTACTTGCATTGTTCATAGTTCCGTCCATAAATACAATTAATTTCTTGGGAGCTTCAGTATGCTGAATAGGAATATGATAAGCTGTTTTTGTGCTAACGCAGCTTGTTAAAATAATTATTACTAAAAGTAAAAATAATCGTTTCATTTATGATGAATAATTAGAATACAATAATAATGTAAATAATGGAACTTGTAATTCTAATTAACATTTTACCCAAACCAACCATCTCGATCTAAACTTCTAATATGAATGACTTCTAAAAAGCACATATTTACAACAACAACTGTTCTGCTACTAATTATTAAATCAAAAAAAAATGAATAATTTTTATTGAATATTAAATTCTAATAAAATCAAATATTAATTAAATAAGGCCTATCATTTTTAGGTAAATTTCATTTCATTATTTTTTTTGTAAATTGCTAAATACTAACATATTATATTTTACATTATGAAAACTATAACAAAAATTCTATTATATTTTACTTTATTTCTTTCTGGAATTATAACTGCTCAAAATAAACGCCCTCTAAATGAACTTTTAGAAGTTCTTTCAGAAAATCATATGGGTAGTGTAACAGATGTCTTTACGTTGGAAGAAATTCAAGTTATTAAAGATCATTTTGCCGAAACAACATTTCCTTCTAATACTAAAAGTGTCCTTCTTAATAAAAGATATGCTACCACTCAGTCAGTATCACAGGTACAAGCCGCCGATATTAATCCAAGTGATATTAGTAACCTGCAAGTTCTTTTAAATTCGCCAATAGTTGAATTTCCTGGTGCCGGCGTTCACCTAAGGGGATTGGGGAATGGTATTCCAGGTCCTCCACGGGTTATTATAATCGATAATAATGGTCATGTTTGGCAAAGAGATCCTGGTGAAAACCCTATAAATATTAATGACTTAGGTGAACTAACAGGTATTCCGGTAGGCCATTCAGTTACTGGGATCGAAGTAATAGCGGAAGGTTCTCCTGAAGCAGCGATATTTGGTACGAGCACAGATGGGTCTTCCTCTTTACTCATTCGAATAAACTTAAATGACATGACTGTTACTCCAGTGGGTGGTAATACCGGGCTAGTACTTCCTATAGCACTGGCTCAAGATGGTAACCAAAATCTTATTACTATCGATATTGACGATGATAACCTATATCAAATAAATAAGACTACCGGTGCCGCAACTCTTATTGGATCGGTAGGTTATAATGCTGACTTTGGACAGGCTATGTTCTATGACCCTTTTAGTGACCAGATAATCAATCTTGCATATAATGCTGCGGTTGGAGACTCTGAGCTTCGCACCGTGAATCCAGTAACTGGTATGACAACTAGTTTAGGAACAATTCAGCCAGGGACGACTCAACAATTTGGTTGGGGAGGTATTTATGATCGTGACTTACTTGGTGTTAATGAAAATGGAATAGATGGTTTTAGTTTTTATCCTAATCCTTCAAAAAACACCATCTACTTAAATGCTTCAAATGTTATTAAATCTATTGAGATTTATTCAATATTAGGTCAATTGGTTGTTAAAAAATCTGGAGAAACTGTAAATTTACGAGTAGATATTTCTGCCCTACAAAGTGGCAACTATATTTTAAAAGTAAACTCAGTAAATCAATCTGATGTTTACAAATTTATAAAACAATAGAATAAATAATAACAAAAAAACATCTCTTTTAAAAGAGATGTTTTTTTTATGAAATTATTTTATTCATCCAAACCAACCATCACGATCTAGGCTACGGTATTGGATAGCTTCTGAAATATGATTTCCCGTAATGTTTACTGAAGCTTCTAAATCAGCGATAGTTCTTGCTACTTTTAAGATTCTGTCGTAAGCTCTAGCAGAAAGGTTTAATCGTTCCATTGCCGTTTTTAATAATTGCAAAGAAGCTTCTTCTAATTTACAGAAATTCCGAATTTGCTTAACCCCCATTTGTGCATTATAATGAATGTTTTCGTTTTCTGAAAAACGATTAGATTGTAATTTTCTAGCTTTAGTTACTCGTTCTCGAATAATAGTACTCAACTCTCCCCTACGCTCATCGCTTAACTTTTCAAAAGGAACTGGAGTTACTTCAATATGAATATCGATCCGATCTAATAAGGGCCCTGAAATCTTTCCTAGGTATCGTTGCATTTCGGCAGGTGAAGAAGTTACGGGTGAATCTGGATCGTTAAAATACCCACTCGGACTAGGATTCATACTAGCTACCAACATAAAACTAGAAGGATAAGTAACCGTAAATTTTGCTCTTGAAATGGTGACTTCTCGATCTTCTAATGGTTGACGCATAACTTCTAAAACACCTCGTTTAAATTCAGGGAGTTCATCTAAAAATAAGACTCCGTTATGTGATAAAGAAATCTCTCCGGGTTGTGGATAAGCTCCGCCGCCTACAAGTGCCACATCTGAAATTGTGTGATGAGGGCTTCTAAAAGGTCTAGAACTCATAATCCCTCCTTTCTTCATCGTTCGTCCAGCTACACTATGAATTTTTGTGGTTTCTAATGCTTCGCCTAAAGTCATTGGAGGCAAAATACTAGGGAGTCGTTTTGCTAACATTGTTTTACCTGAACCTGGAGGGCCAATTAAAATAATATTATGTCCGCCAGCTGCAGCAATTTCCATACATCGTTTAATAGACTCCTGCCCCTTTACATCGGCAAAATCGAATTCTGGGTTTTCTAAATGATTGTAGAATTCAGCTTCAATATCAACAATAGTTCGTTCTAAAGGAGTTTCATTATTAAAAAAATCAATTACTTCTTTTATGTTATTAACTCCAAAGACTTCTAGTCCTTCTACAATAGCAGCTTCTTTAGCATTTTGTTTAGGGAGAATAAATCCTTTAAATCCTTCTTCATTTGCCTTTATTGCAATTGGTAAAGCACCTCGAATGGGTTGAAGACTTCCGTCGAGCGAAAGTTCACCCATAATAATATAATCTTCAAGTGGATTTTTCTCTTCAATTTGTTCAGTAGCAATTAAAATACCCATTGCCAAAGTAAGATCGTATGCAGAGCCTTCTTTTCGCATATCTGCAGGCGACATATTAAGTATTAATTTTTTTCCTGGGATTTTGTAACCGTTGTTTTGTAATGCCGCGGCTATTCGGAAATTACTTTCTCTAATGGCATTGTCGGGCAAACCAACCAAATGATAACCAATACCTTTATCTACATTAACTTCAACGGTAATTGTGCTAGCTTCAACGCCAAACACAGCACTCCCATATACTTTTGTGAGCATATAATTTATGTTATATAAAAGGGAGTTATTGAAAGTTTGAAGATAGTAATTTTTATGAAATAAATAAAAATAAAAAAGCCTTTATCAAACAAATGATAAAGGCTTCATCAAAAACAAACAAATAATTAATTCTTTAAAAATTGCAATACTTCCGTATTATTTTCTGAAGAAACTCTAATAAAATAATTTCCTGTACTTAATGCCATAACATTAATTTCAGAAATTGATGTTGCTTTTTCAGAAATTAATATTTGCCCTAACATATTTACAATCTCAATTTTAGTAATTGGAGAACTTGCTTTAATATTAAGAACCGTTGATGTTGGGTTTGGAAAGATAACTAAATCTTTAATAGATTGATCTTCAAATCCAAGTTCTGCCATAGTAATAAATCTGTATGGAGCTGAAAATGGTCCAATCTCGCAAACATTTTTACCCCTAACTCTCCAAAAATATTCTGTTTCAAAACTTAAACCTGTTACATCTGTAGTACTTTCGGTTACAGTTTGAGTTTCAACCATATTTGTAAATTGGTCATCTAAAGCTAGTTCAAAATCATATTCTTCAAATAAATTAGATCCATCTTCCCAATCAAAAGTTAAATTAATAGGACGGTTTTGCCAATTATTACCTGGAGTTAATAACTCTGTTGGTTGAAAATTCATATTATCTGTAATCCTTAAGGTTAGATATACGTTGATAGTTTCTGAAGTTCCTGTAGCAGTCACTTTAAATTGGTAATCACCATCTGCTAGTGAGTTTATATTATTAACTGTTAATGTTGTAGTTCCTGCAGCATTCAATGAAGATTGCGAAAATGACCCAGTAGTTCCTGCAGGTAAATTTGACACTGTAAAATCTATAGTGTCTGTAAAACCATTGTTAAAAAATAGATCAATATCAAAATCCGCAGAACCAGCACTTGCGCAGTTTATTACAATACCATCATGACTAGAAACCAAAAACTCTTCTCTATCAATTCCTGTAATTATTTGAGAAAACACCTGACTTGAATTTCCTAATGAACCCTTATGAGAAACTTGAATAATATATTCTCCACTAGCTCCTGCTATTTCTGTTTTTTCTATATTATCTACAATATTATCTCCTGTTGTGGCAGGAGCTGAATAATTTGCAACATCTAACATCCAAGGAAAAAAAGTTGCACCTCCGTCTTGAGACACTCTAATATCTAAATCATTTACTAAAGAAGGAGTATCAACATCTTCGTTTCCTGTTGGTAAAATATTTCCTGCTATGTCTGTCCAAGTAATTGAAGCCATTAAATCATTAATTCCGTCTGCTGTTACTGTAGTCGTGAATGTCTCACTATCAAATAGTTCTTCTTCTAAAATTAATGAAGCAGAACCATTATTAGAAATTACTTCGGCAGCTTTTTCAATATTTAAAAGCCCCCAACCAAATCTGTAATCTGGACCAGGACTTGTTCCTGCTTCGTCTGCAGTATGCAGAGCTAAACCTCTAAGTGTAGAGCTTAGCATAAACTCTCCATAAATATTATTATAATGTTGTTGTAAAAGTAATAAACTTCCTGAAACATTTGGTGATGACATAGATGTACCGCTAAAGTTTGCAATAGAAGTATCTGTAACTCCTATTGAAGATAACATATTTATACCTTTTGCTGAAAGATCTGGTTTTATACGTCCATCATCTGTTGGTCCCCAACTACTAAATGACGACATAGTCACACTTCCTGAACCTGTGTAATTTAATACTTCAAAAACTGCTGCAATTGTTAATACATTTTTTGCTGTCCCTTTATCTGTTAAATAATCATATCCTCCATCTCCAGGGTTTACTCCAGATTGTCGATCGTTTCCTGCCGATACAACAGGTAAATAATAAGGTGCATTATAAGTGATTTGATCAAAAGAGCGAGCACCATTATCGTAATAACCTAAATACCATAAAGGAAGGTTCTCAATAATTAAACCATATGAATGGTTTGAAACTAATAACCCATTTGCTGCTGCTGCAGTGACTTCTGAAATATCATTAAAGAAATCATATGCTAATAACTCGGCTTCAGGAGCCATTCCTTTTAATATACCAGAATTAACTGTTCCTGTCCCAATCATAGTTCCGGAAACATGAGTTGCATGATTACTTATATCTGCTGGATTATCTATTTGAGTAACTCTATTTTCTAATAAAATATGGGTTGCACGTACACGTCCACCGTCCCAAATTCCACCAACCATATTCTCTCCGTTTAAATCTAAGCCAGCTCCTCCTCCAGAATGGACTTTATTTGTTCTAGTAGTTATTCCACCTTCTCTGTTGGTAGTAGCATAATAAAGTGGTTCTCCAGAATCTAAAATACCAACTAATAATGCCATTTCTCCATTTGGCATTTCAATATATTCATCCCAACCAGCATCTAATGCTTTTTGTCTTTCTGCATAGAAATTCAATTCAAAGTCTTGTTCTAATTGTCTTAGGTTTTCTAAGTTGTAATTTGCAATAATTTCTTGCCTTTCAGATGATGTTTGTGCAACTAAACTACTTGCAGTAAATAACATTGAGAGAATTACAATAAATAATGTATTCTTTTTCATAGAATGTTTGTTTTTAATTAATGCTCTAAAATATTAAAATATAACGATTTTATTTCTTTAAAAGTAATGTAATTATTATTAATTATTTATTTCTAATTTATTATTTGCCATTTTTTTACCCAATTCAACCCCCCATTGATCATAGCTGAAAATATTCCAAATCACACCTTGAACAAATATTTTATGTTCGTAAAGAGCAATTAAACTACCTAGATTTTTGGGAGTTAATTTTGAAATAAGAAGCGTATTTGAAGGTTTATTCCCTTCAAAACAACGATAGGTATTTTTAATTGCTTCATCACAAGTTCCTTTTAAAAGAGCTTCCGGTTGAGCAAAAAAGTTTGCCATTAATATTTTATGCTGTTCTTGGTTTCCGTAGAGAGGTTCAGAAAAACCAATAAAATCTATTGGCACCAGTTTAGTTCCTTGATGCAATAACTGAAAAAATGCGTGCTGTGCATTAGCGCCAACATTTCCCCAAACTATGGTTCCTGTTTGGTAATTTATATTTTCTCCATTTCTGTCCACACTTTTACCATTGCTCTCCATCACCGCTTGTTGTAAATATGGTACAAATTCTTCTAAATATTGAGTGTAAGGTATAATAGCTTCCGTTTCTAGATTAAAAAAATTATTATACCAAATAGAGATTATAGCTAAAATAACTGGGATATTATTTGAAAAATCAGCTGTTTTAAAATGAATATCCATTTCATGACCTCCTTCTAATAATTCTTTAAAATTTGGATAACCTATGGCACAACAAGTGGAAAGTCCAACGGCGCTCCAAAGTGAAAAACGTCCACCAACCCAATCCCACATAGGAAAAATGTTGTCTTCTGAAATACCGAAGTGAATAACTTCTTTCAAATTTGAAGATACTGCTACAAAATGATTCTCGATATCTAATTGTGTAGCGTCTTTTAAAAACCAATCTTTTATAGTATTTGCATTGGTAATTGTTTCTTGTGTTGTAAAACTTTTGGAAACCACAATAAACAGGGTAGTTTCTCTATTTAATTTTTTTAAAGTTTCTGAAACATGATCTCCATCAACATTTGAAATATAATGAATATTCAAATGATTTTTATAATATTGAAGTGCATTTGTAACCATTTTTGGACCTAGATCACTTCCTCCAATCCCAATATTAACAATATCTGTTATTGATTTTCCTGTAAAACCCAACCATTTTCCTTTGCTGATGGCTTCGGAAAACTTTTTCATTTTTTTCAAGCTTCGTTTTACATCTGGATTCATGTTTTCAAAATCCCGAAGTGCTGTATGTAAAACTGCTCTGTTTTCTGTCTTATTTATTTTAGCACCCTTAAACTGAAGTTGGATTGCTTCCTTTAAATCTACTTCTTCTGCTAATTGAAGTAATAAAGAAATGGTCTTATCTGTAATTCTGTTTTTTGAAAAATCTACTTGAAAATCATTCCAAGAAATTTTCATTTTACCTTCCCTGTTTTCCTCTTGATTAAATAAATCTACCATATGAAGATTATTAACTTCAGAAAAATGTTTCACTAACTTTTTCCAAGCTTCGGTAGTTGTAGGGTTTATAGAAGGAAAACTCATAGTTATATTTGTATGCTAATTTTAATTTTCAAATATAAAAAACCAAAATTCAAAAAAAGGAATTGGTTCCCTTTATTTTTGGAGTTTGATAATTTAGAATTTGTGTTTTAAAGTTTATTATTTCTATAATATTCAATCAATCCATCTATTGGTTTTCTAATAATTTTTCCCAATTTCAGGTTATGATTTTTAAAACTTTCTTTAATAACATCTTCCGAAAAATGGGCAATTGAACCAATAAAGTGAATGGGTACTTGTTTTGCTTCATAATAACAAAAAATATGATTATTTAAAAACTTTGAAATCCCTACAGTCAACATATTATAAAAATAATAATCTTGATCTTGAGTATTAAAAATAAATTTTGCAAAAGAGGCTAAATATGCATTTGGATTGGGCTTCTTGTATAAATTAGTTTTTATTTCATCTGAATTAATTCGATATTCTTCATTAAACTTTAGAGCTATTTCCCAGGGCATTTTATCGAAATAATAATCTTGAATAAGTTGTTTTCCGTAGTAATTACCACTTGCTTCATCCATTATCATATAACCTAATGATGGCATTGCTTGGTTGATATTAGTTCCATCAAAATAGCAACTGTTAGATCCTGTTCCTAAAATACAAACAATCGCAGGTTCGGTCGTGACCGAAAGCACTGCTGCTATCATATCTTCTTGAACTGTTACTTTGGCATTTGTAAATTTAATGCTTAGTAATTCTTCTAAATTTTGCCTTGGAATTTCGGTTCCACAACCTGCACCATAAAAATCAAGTGTTGTTATTTTGCTGAAAACTGAAGCTAATTCTGCATTAGAATTAATGATAGAATTAATCTCATCTTTCAATAATATAGCAGGATTTAAGCCTAAAGTGGTGGTTTTTAAAATCACCTCACCTGAGGAATCTAATATTACCCAATCGCATTTAGTGGAACCACTATCGGCAATTAAAATCATTGTTTATAATTTTGAAACCAAGTTTGCCAATTCAACTAATTTAGCTGAATATCCATATTCATTATCATACCAAGCTATTAATTTAAAGAACTTATCGTTTAAGGCTATTCCTGCTTTAGAATCGTAGTTACAAGTATGTGCTTCTGAAACAAAATCTTGCGAAACCACTTCATCTTCAATATATTGCACTACGCCTTTATAATCACCTTCTGCAGCTTCTTTAAACCAAGAATTTATTTCTTCTAAACTGGTGGGTTTCTTAGTTTTTACTGTTAAATCTACCACCGAAACATCTGCTGTTGGTACTCTAAATGCCATTCCTGTTAGTTTTCCTTTTAACGAAGGAATCACTTTTGTTACCGCGATTGCAGCGCCTGTTGAAGCAGGAATAATATTATTAATAGCGCTTCTTCCTTTTCGATAACTTGATTTAGGGCCATCTACAGTAAGTTGAGTAGAAGTTGCTGCGTGAACGGTTGTCATTAACCCTTCTTCAATCCCAACGTGGTCATTTATAATTTTTGCCAATGGTGCCAAACAATTGGTGGTACAAGAAGCACAAGACACGATGGTATCTTCTGCTGTTACATCTTGGTGGTTAACACCCATAACGAACATCGGAGCTGTTTTTGAAGGAGCAGAAATTACTACTTTCTTCGCACCTGCTTTTAAATGTGCTGAAGCAGAATCAATATCTTTAAAAATTCCTGTACATTCTAAAATAGTTTCGGCATTTACCTCGTTCCATTTTAAATTTTCTGGATTTCTTTCTGAAGTAACTCTAATTA
>JASFZG010000079.1:0-6709 GCA_046055745.1 Flavobacteriaceae bacterium
ATACACTTTCAGATAACTAGTAGTTAGACTACAAACAATATAAATATAAAGGCTGCTCTCTATGAGCAGCCTTTTTTTTGGTTATAAGAATTTTGAGTATTTCAGAAACCTTATTAATTAGTTAATAATAAGTTTTGCTGTATGTGTGTAATCCGCTCCTTTAATTTGAATGATATAAAGTCCTGTTCTTAAATTTTCAGCATTTACATTTACTGTATCTTGTAAAGAAACTTGGTTATTATAAACTTCTCTTCCATTGATATCAAAAATAGAAATGGTAGCGTCACCAAGGTTTATTAAAGATCTTATGTTAATGTTTCCGTTTGAAGGGTTTGGATAAATAATAAAGTTATTATTTAATGAACCTCTATCGGCTGTTCCTAAAGTACAGTTTGGACCTGTAGGCATATCAAAAGCCTCAGTTCCATCTGAAGTACTAAAAGAGCTTCCTTGATCTGCACTTGCTCCTAAACCTCTATTAGCAAAAGCTTCCCATATTAAACAACGGTTAGCTCCTCCATTTGCAATCTCATCTGCTTCAAGAATAGCATCTCTTCCATCTATAAACCCAGGAGAACAGCCTTGTAATTTTATACCATCAATTACCAGTTGCATAGCGATATTATTACCACCTGTTCCATTATAAAAATCAGCATCAAATCCATATTGATCTATTAAAGCCCAATTTAAATCCCAAATCATAGTTGCCCAAATGGTTCCAACAGCATGTACTTGGCCTCCTGTTGCGGGTAAATTCCCGTAAGTTAAAGGATTAACAGACATATCTGTACTGTAAGGATATTGTCTAATTCCTGCTCCATTTGTTGGTTGTCCTGTTGCATAAGTCCCTACACCTCTTGGATCTTCTGGTTGATCGCCTGCTCTCATTGTTAACATATTTCCAAACCAGTCACTCCAACCTTCTCCCATTTGTTCGGCATTATTTAAACAATTAGAATTATTTGAACCTCCTGTTAATCGAATTGATATACCATGACCATATTCATGAGCTACAATACCATTATCTAAATCACCATCGATCATAGGTAAAACATCTTCACCATTGATAGTTCCGTTTATGTTTCCACCACCTAGTAATTCGGTTATTATTGCCTCTCCATCGATATTATTCAACATAAATAAAGGTATTGTTACTTGATCTCCAACAGCACCTGCACCCATCACAATTGGAGTACCTGCAACATTATTTACAACTATTACTGCAACTGCACCTTGGTTTTCTGCAGCTAATGCCTTAAAACCAAATTCACATTCTCCTCTTCTTATAACTACAATTTTTCCGTTTAAAGAACCACCATTTGTAATATTATCACATCCATCAATTGGATCTGTTGAAGCACCTGCATCATCATCTTCAATCAACACTAAATCATCTGTTAATGGAGGTACTGGAATATCTCCACCAAAGCCTGCAGGAACCCCTGTATAAACTCCGGCTAAAGGGCCATTATTGATGGTTAGTAAATCTATTGCGCCTGTATTTGGAGCATTCCACAAAAACATTTGCATTCTAGGGTTGTTCCCATCTGGAGGAGTAGAAAAATTTGCATTATTAGTTCCCCCTCCATCTTGAGCGTCTGCGTTTACAGAATCACTTCCATTTCCTGGGTTTCCATAATTATTTTCTTGAAAATTTCCACTTGCCTCATCAAAACCATATTGATACCAAACATCATGCATAATGTTATTCCAATAAAATAAATTTACTGTAGATGCTTCAATCATATTCCCTGGTGAAGAAGACAAATCGTAAGGGAAATCAAAATTTAAACCACCACCGCCATCGGCAGAAACTCCATCATTTCCATTGTTAGAATTGATATCATCTTTTGCCCAAACGTTATTTCCTCTTGTTATTGTAAACTCTGCTCCTGGAGCACCGTTGGTATCATGCCATCCAAAAGGAGAACCATCTCCATCACCCGATGGATCTGCAATTAATGCATCCGCTCCATGGCTTGGACTTTCTATTGGCATTGCAAAGACTCTATATTGAGCTCCTCCTATTGTATTAACAGTCATTTCTTCTTTCTGAGAAAATAAAACACTAGTGTTATTGTTATGTGCATTATTATCGTGATTTTCTGTTTCAAATTCACAACTAACAACCCAGTCATTTTTTTCTAATAAAACTCCTGTCGTCGCATCAATACGCACATTATAATAATGACTTGCATCTAATAAATAAATACTTAAATCCCAAGCTAGTATTAATTTATTGTCTTCAGTAGGCTGATAAACTAACTTTACAGGAATGTTATTTAATGAAATTGTCCCATTTGAAAACACCATTTCATTTACTGAAACCTCTTGTAAAATTTCAAGATTAATAGGATTTGAAAGCCCTAAACTTTGAGCTGCTTTTGAAATGGCAGTTGAAGCTGAAATAGCTGCATTAGTAGTATTTACTTTTTGAGCTAAATTACTAGAGAAAGATAAATTAGCATTGATCACTTGACCATTTTTAACAGCAAATGAAGAAGAGGAATTAAATATTTCAATTCCTTGATGACGTTGAATAATATAAACGTTTTCAACATCCATACTTTTTGAGTAACTATGTCTGTCTATAATTACATCTGAAATATCTTGAGATTGAATTCCTAATTGCGTTCGATTTGAGTTTAAATAATTGTTGATTGTTCCAGAAAAGTCCTGCCCATAAGCAAAACCGACTGTAATAATCATAAATAAGGATAGTAATTTTTTCATAGATAATTAATTTTTGTTTTTTTTATTGATTAGTTTTTTTACTCATAATTAATTTAATAACTACAAATAAGTCGCGAATTTAGATTTTTCTTTCCGAATAATTAAAGATTCCCATTGATTTTATGAAATATCAATAAAGCATTACCATCCGTAAGGCGAGAAATATAGTTACATACCTCCATTATGTGATTATAAACACTTCCGTTTTCATCTAAATCTTCTTTAATATTTTTCAAGATTAATGTATCGTACTGGTTTGTTGTATTTTCCTGAAATCGCTCTGTAGAAAGCGTAAAGACATCTAACAGCGTATCTAAAATTTTATAACCTGCAATTTCTTTGTCGGTAACCTCGGTGCTTTTATAAATTTTCTCTACACTAATTTTAATTATGTCGTCTATTTGAGCTTTGTATTTACTTTTATCTAATAATGAAGTAGTAAATTCTCCTTTTAATATCGCCTCTTCATTTTCAATAAAAACGGAAGCTGCCTCAGCAACCAATGTATTGATAGCAAGCGATCGCAAATAAGCTAAGCGGTCTGAAGATTTAGAAAGATTGTTATACTTTTCGGTATAAATATTTCCTTTCACTAAATTGATTAAATATTCTAAGGCAAATTCCTCTTCAATTAAACCTAAATTTATTCCGTCTTCAAAATCGATAATGGTGTAACAAATATCATCTGCGGCTTCTACTAAATAGGCTAATGGGTGACGACCGTAACTCAAGTCTTTTTCATTTCCTCTTTTCTGAAGTCCTAATTCTTCAGCTACTTCTATAAAAAAGTCTTTTTCAGATTGAAAGACACCATATTTCTTATCGGCTATATGATTGCTTGGTTTCTTCGGAAGGGATTCTTTTGGATATTTCATAAAAGCACCCAAAGTCGCATAGGACAATCGAAGGCTTCCTTCTACTCCGTTTTTGGTTTCAGTTAAAATTTTAAACCCGTTGGCATTCCCTTCAAAATCTACTAAATCTTGATATTCTTTTTCGGTTAATTGTGATTTGAAGCGTTTTCCATTTCCATTTAAAAAATAATTACCGATGGCTTTTTCACCGCTATGACCAAATGGAGGATTACCAATATCGTGCGCCAAAGCAGCAGCAGCAACGATGGCTCCAAAATCATTAAACTGATAACCGTGAACTTTTTGAAGATGAGGGTGTTTTTCCAAAACTGCTTTCCCGACGGTTCTTCCTAAAGAACGTCCCACTACCGAAACTTCCAAACTATGGGTTAAACGAGTGTGAACAAAGGAGGTTTTTGAAAGTGGAATTACCTGAGTTTTATCCTGTAAACTTCTAAAAGCCGAAGAAAAAATAACTCTGTCAAAATCTACTTCAAAACCCAAACGGGTTTCATCTTGTTCTATTCGCAAACGCTTATTGGTATCTCCTTGTCGGCGTAAAGACAGGAGCTGCTCCCATTTCATCATAGTTTCAATATTTGAAAATGCAAGATACGAGTTCTTATACCTATATAAGGTGTAAAATAGTCCAAAAGAAACGATTTGTTGGACTGTTTTATAAGCCATAATGGTATGAATTCCTTTTCAATAAAAACTAAATGTTATGTGTATGCTACCTAAATGTTATCTCGGTAACAATTTAGTAACCTAAAAACACCCTTTTGTTAATTTCAAGCTAACATCGAGTTTACATTGACTTGGTTTATTTGTCCTAAGATTTTAAACCAAGAAATGAATAAATTAATTACACTCTTATTATTAACTATTACAACAATCACTTTTTCTCAAGAAACAGGATCGATTGTAGGAGCAATAACCGACAAAGATTACAACAACGAACCCTTGGCTTTTGCTAATGTTCTTATAAAGGACACAAGTAATGGAGTTATCTCTGATATTGATGGTTTGTTTGAACTTAACGATTTAGCCGTTGGAACCTACATCGTAGTTTTCAGTTTTGTAGGTTATGAAACCACAGAAATTGAGAACGTAACCGTAGAAGCCAATAAAGTAACTACTGTAAATGTCCCGATGGGAGCTAGTGCTGCAGCCTTAGATCAAGTGGTAATTAAGACCACTACCAAAAAAGAAAGTGTGGTGTCTTTATTAATTGAACAAAAAAGAGCCACCAATATCAAACAGAGTATTGGTGCTGAAGAACTTTCACAAAAAGGAATTGGAGATGCAGCCGGAGCCATCGCAAAAATTTCTGGAGTTTCTCGTCAAGAAGGCGGAAGTAATGTATATGTACGTGGATTGGGAGATCGTTATTTGAATACGACTTATAACGGACTTTCATTACCGTCCAATAATATTGAAAAGAAGAATATGGATTTAGATTTATTCTCTTCAGATATTATCCAGAATGTTTCGGTGAGCAAAGCATATTCAACTACTTTTTATGGTGATTTTGCGGCAGGAAATGTAAATATTCTTTCAAAAAGTTATAAAGGGAATGGATTTATAAATGTCGATTTAACTTCAGGTTTTAATACCAATGCAGTTGGAAAAGATTTTTCAAAAAGTGAAGGAACTAGCAAATTTGGGTATTATAATCGCTACGATAATAATACTTTCGCAGTTGTTTTATCTCACGGATTGGATCCTGTTTCTGCAGGAACTCCTATTACTTTACAAGGAAGTGTTTCTGGAGGAAAGTCTTTTTTAGTAGGAGAATCATCTAAAATAAGTGTGTTTTTAACCGCTGCTTTTGATAATAATTTTGAGTTTCGTGATGGGCAAGTGGTAGATTATACAACAGTGGAAAAGAAACGTTTTCCTAACTCTGAAGAATACGAATATTCCACCACCACTACTGCAATGGCAAATGTGGATTATAAAATAAACAGCGACCACAAAATTAGTTTCAATTCCCTTTATATTAATAGCTCGAAAGATGAAGTTGGCTATTATGGAACTAAAGGAGAAGGAACCAATCGTGATGCAAATTTAGATACAGACAAAGGATTTTACCAGATGAATGTTCAGTTTAATCAGGATATGATTTTTGTAAATCAATTGTTAGGAAGTCATCAAGTAGATGAAAATTTTAAATTTGAATGGGGAATTGGATACAACAAAGTTTTTGCTCGTCAGCCAGACAGAAAGAGAATTAGTTTGGAACAATATGATTTGGCTTTTGATAATGACTCAAGTACCGACCCTTCATTTTACAATAATATACCTTATGATAACCAGCGATATTTTCAAAATATCGACGATGATGAGTTGAACAGTAAACTAACCATTAATTATAAGGTTTCTGAAATGTTTACCTTAAACCTTGGGTACAACGGAAGAACAAAAGAACGTAATTTTGAAAACATCCGGTATGGTTATGATCTTATAGAACCTCATACTCCAGCTGTAGATGTAAACAATTTTAATGAAGTTTTTGCAGCTGAAAACATTGGTACTGTGTATGATTTGGTGGTTTTTAATCCAATATTACCAGATGAAGGTATTGGGAATGTAAACCTTCCTGGGCTTCCCGAAAACACCTATAAAGGTAACTTAGAAATTCACGCAGGATTTGTAAATGCCGAAATTAAAGCAGGAGAAAAATGGTTGTTTGTTCCTGGATTTAGAATTGAATCTTTCAATCAAAAAATTGAATATGATGTCATCAATCTTCCTCCAACCGATTCTGGTTTGCGTGAAACATATAGTAATTTTTACTTGCCGAGTTTAAATATTAAATACTCTTTAACTGAAGATCAAAACCTGCGTTTTGCAACGAGTAAAACGGTTTCGTATCCAGAATTTAAAGAAGTAGCGCCTTTTGTTTACGAAGATGTTGCACAAAGAGTTGGTGGTAATCCAGATTTATTAAACGATCCTTCCTATTCAGAAATTTATAATTTGGATATTAAATATGAATGGTTCTTCGGAAGGGGAGAAATTTTTACAGCTGCCGCTTTTGCTAAACAAATTAATAACCCTATTAATAAGGTAATTGCTAATGATGCCACAGGAACACAACGTTATTTTAGAACGGGTGA
>JASFZG010000080.1:0-24564 GCA_046055745.1 Flavobacteriaceae bacterium
GGTGGAACCGTTGGTGATATTGAGTCTTTACCTTACATTGAAGCAGTTCGTCAATTAAAATGGGAACTTGGAGATGACAATGCTTTGGTGATACACCTTACTTTGATCCCTTATTTAAAAGCAGCAGGCGAATTAAAAACAAAACCTACACAACACTCCGTTAAAACATTGATGGAGAGTGGTATTCAAGCTGATATTTTAGTATGTAGAACCGAACATCATTTGCCAAATGATTTAAGAAGAAAACTTGCTTTGTTTTGTAATGTTAAGAAAGAAGCAGTGATCGAATCTATTGATGCTTCCACAATTTACGATGTCCCTAATTTGATGTTAGAGGAAGGGTTAGATATAATTACCTTAGAAAAATTAAACCTTACCGATTTTAATGCACCAAATTTAGACCGTTGGAATAGTTTCTTAAAGCGTCATAAAAATCCTAAAAGTGAAATAAAAATTGGTTTGATCGGAAAGTATGTAGAATTGCAAGATTCTTATAAATCTATTTTAGAATCTTTTATTCACGCAGGAGCTGAAAATGAAGTAAAGGTGAAAGTGATCTCCATTCATTCAGAACATATAAACGAATCTAATATTGCTAAAAAGTTAGAAGGATTACACGGTGTTTTAGTAGCA
Source organism: Flavobacteriaceae bacterium (assembly GCA_046055745.1). Classification (GTDB taxonomy): domain Bacteria; phylum Bacteroidota; class Bacteroidia; order Flavobacteriales; family Flavobacteriaceae; genus Marifrigoribacter. The sequence goes on from JASFZG010000080.1 coordinate 634, forward strand.
CCAGGATTTGGTGAAAGAGGAATAGAAGGTAAAATCGAAGCCGTTCGTTATGCCAGAGAAAATAAGTTACCTTATTTAGGAATCTGTTTAGGAATGCAAATGGCAGTCATAGAATATTCAAGAAATGTACTTGGATTGAAAGATGCCAATTCTACCGAAATGAATAAAGAGACTCCACATCCAGTTATTGATTTAATGGACGAGCAAAAAAGCATTACCAATAAAGGAGGCACTATGCGTTTGGGTTCTTGGAAATGTGATTTGGTAGAAGATAGTATTGTAGGAAATATTTACAAAACAAAAACAATCGACGAGCGTCACAGACATCGCTATGAATATAACGAAGATTATAGAGCAGAATTAGAGGCGGCAGGAATGAAAACGACAGGAGTAAACCCAGAAACTGGTTTGGTGGAGATTGTTGAAATTAAAGATCACCCTTGGTTTGTAGGTGTGCAATACCATCCAGAATATAAGAGTACGGTTGCCAATCCACATCCTTTATTCGTAGCATTTGTAAAAGCAGCAAATGAACATTTAAAAAATAATTAATCCGACAATTTGACGATTATCAAAAAAAGGTAAGATATTTGACAAATTATTTTCAGAATTATTTGTCATTCTGAACTTGATTCAGAATCTCTTAATATTATAGAATAAATTAATAATACCCCGAAACATTTCGGGACTACATATGGAAGATAAAAAATTTGATTTAAATTCAATTATTGGTTTTGTATTAATTGGAGGAATCCTATTATATATGTTGTGGCAAAATGCTCCAACTGAAGAGGAATTAAAAGCCCAAGAAGCAGAAAAGGCTAAAACTGAAAAAATTGAAAGCGAGCGAAAAACTACCGAAGAAACTTCACAAAAAGATATTACTTTAACAGAAGCAACTACAGAGTTAGCAACTGTAAATACGGGTGATTCATTAGGATTGGCGAAGCTTCAAAATAGATTGGGATCTTTTGCTTATTCAGGAACACTTCCTTCAGCAACAGAGAATACAACCGTTATTGAAAATGAAGTATTAAGACTTACCATTAGCAATAAAGGAGGTTATATAGTTGAAGCTGAGTTAATAGGGCAAACCGTTTATGATGGTTCTCCTGTTTATTTAATTAAGGATGGAAACTCTTCATTAAATCTTCAGTTTAATTCAGAAAATAGATTGCTAAATACGCAAGACCTTTTCTTTGAACCTTCAGTTTCAAATAATGGAGACAACAAAGTGCTTTCTATGAAGTTGAAGACTTCAGCAAATACATTTATAGAATACCGTTACGAGTTACTGCCTAATGATTTTATGTTAGGTTTCAGTATTAAAACGCAAGGTTTAGATAATGTAATTAATACAACACAGCCTATTTATTTAGATTGGAATTTTATTGGACACCGTCATTCAAAAAGTATCACTTATGAAAACAGGTATTCTAGATTGACTTATGAGTATGAAAATAAAGATAAGCATAGTAAATTATCTCCAGCAAGTGATGATGATGAGTTGGAGAAAAATGTAACTTGGATGAATTTTCGTCAGCATTTTTTTAGTTCTATGTTGCTGACCGATACTCCTTTTAAAGAAGTTGCGTTTAGTTCACAAAATTTGGTAAAAGATGAAGAAATAGATACACTTTATACTAAAAAGTATGGAGCGAGAATGTTACTGGAACCAAAAGCGGGAGGTTTATCTTATAATATGAATATGTATTATGGGCCAACTGATTATAAGGTCTTTAAGTCGTATGATCGCAATCTAGATGAAGCAATGCCAATGGGATGGGGGATTTTCGGATTCTTAAACAAACATCTTATTATTCCGTTATTTGGATTTTTAAGTGGATTTTTACCTGCCGGAATTGCCATTATTGTATTGACTATTTTAATAAAGTTAGCAATGTCTCCAGTACAATACAAGCAATATTTGTCTCAAGCAAAACTGAAGGTCTTAAAACCAGAATTAGACGAGATAAAAGAAAAGTTTAAAGGAAACAAAATGAAGATTCAACAAGAAACAATGAAGCTTCAAACCATTGCTGGTGCGAGCCCGTTAAAAGGTTGTTTGCCTGCCATATTACAGATTCCGGTCTTTTATGCTTTGTTTACTTTCTTCCCAAGTGCTTTTGATTTACGTCAGAAAAGTTTCCTTTGGGCAGACGATTTATCAAGTTTTGATGTGGTAGCTGATCTTCCATTTTTTATTCCATTTTATGGAGATCACGTGAGTTTATTTCCAATATTAGCTTCCATTGCTATCTTTATTTATATGATGATGACAACGGGACAATCTATGCAACAACAGCAGGAAGGAATGCCAAACATGAAATTTATCATGTATTTGTCTCCGCTAATGATGTTGGTTTTCTTCAATAATTATGCGAGTGGGTTATCATTGTATTATTTTGTTTCAAATTTAATTACGATTGGGATTATGCTAGTAATCAAAAACTTTATCATTGATGATGAGAAAATTCACGCAAGAATCCAAGAGAATAAAAAGAAACCTAAAAAGCAAAATAAATTTCAGCGTAAAATGTCTGAAATGATGGAGCAAGCAGAAGAGCAAAAAAAGAATAATAAGAAATAATAATAATTATAAAGACTCCCGAAAAGGGAGTTTTTAGCATAAAATAAAAAAGATGAAATATTTATTAATAAGCCTATTTGCAATAACATTACTATCATGTCAATCACCAAAAGAAGAGTCCAAACAATTTAAAGTAGAATATAATGGAGCCTTAAAAAATATGATGCAAAATGCAGATATTTCAGGAAAGGTAGAACTGTCAAAATTTAAAGATGTAAAAAACTTTTATGCTTTGGGTGCCATTGAAAACTTAAAAGGGGAAATTCAGATATTTAATAGTGTTCCATCAATTTCATATGTAAGTAACAACTCTTTAAAAATTGATAAAACTTTCAATAAAAGAGCCACCTTATTGGTATATGCATCTGTAGAAAACTGGAAGGATATAAAAATTCCTGCTGAGGTGATTACATACGGTCAGTTAGAAGTATTTGTTAAAAAAGCAGCTTCAGAAAACGGAATTAATGTTGAAGAGCCATTTCCTTTTCTTTTAGAAGGTGAAATTCAAAAATTCGATTGGCATGTAATAAATTGGAGAGATGGTGATACCATTCATACACACAAAAAACACAAAACCAAAGGGATGTATGGCACCATAAAAAATAAGGAAGTAGAAATGTTAGGCTTCTATTCTGAAAAACACAAAGCTATTTTTACACATCATACTAGAAACTCACATATTCACGTAAAGATGCGCAAGAATGGTGTAGCAGGTCATGTAGATGATTTGTTATTAGATATTGGAATGACCTTGAAAATCCCTGAGGTGAATTAAAATTTTGTTAAGCATCAATAGACTTGTTATTTTTGCGTTATGCTTTTGTTATACTATAAAACACAATTATGAAGTTTAATATCTTAATACTATTAAGTGTGCTCTTTAGCATTTCTACTGCTAATTCCCAATCTGAAACGAACCAGTTAGATAATAACGGAAAACGTCATGGAGTTTGGAAAAAGAAATTTGATAATTCAGAACAGTTACGTTACGAAGGAGAATTTAACCATGGAAAAGAAATAGGTGTTTTCAAGTTTTATTGTGATGATTGTAAAAGCAAGCCTTCTTTAGTAAAAACTTTTAATGAGAATGACGACGTTGCTGAGGTAAAATACTATACTAAAAAAGGAAAAGTAATTAGTGAAGGTAAAATGAATGGTAAAAACCGTATTGGAGAATGGTTGTATTACCATCAAAAATCTAATGGAATAATGACCAAAGAGTTTTATAAAAACGGAAAACTTGATGGTGTTAAAACTACCTATTACCTTAATAATAAAGTAGCTGAAGAATTAACTTATGTCAACGGAATTAAAGAAGGAGCTAACATCTATTATTCTACCACCGGTACCGTTTTGAAGAAACTTCTCTATAAGAATGATGAACTTCATGGTCCAGCAACTTACTATGATGCCTTAGGAAATATTGTTTTAGAAGGAAATTACAAAAACGGAAAAAAACACGGTATCTGGAAAACCTATAAAAACGGAAAATTTGTTAAAGAAGAAGTTTTTCCGAAACCAAGAATTCATAATTAAACAGTGTAGTTTTCAGCGTCTTTACGAGCCAATTTTTTAGCAAAGCAATCTCTTGAAATCAAAAACAAGCACTCTTTCAAACCATTCGCTCCAAGTTTTGTAAACCTATAAGGTTTCTCTAACTTTGCAGTCTAATTTTAAACTCAATTTAACACCTTTCTTTTGCGTCTTAGCGCCTTTGCGAGAAAAAATTAATATATGAAACGAGCATGTTAAAACTTTTGTCATACAACGGAATGATTAATAGCGAACACATTTGTTACCACTAAAAAATATAATTTAAACATATGAAACGTGTAGTAGTTGGTCTTAGTGGTGGAGTAGATTCTAGTGTTGCAGCCTATCTTTTAAAGGAACAAGGCTATGAGGTTATAGGGCTTTTTATGAAAAATTGGCACGATGATTCGGTGACAATTTCTGATGAATGTCCTTGGTTGGACGATAGTAACGATGCAATGTTGGTCGCCGAAAAACTTGGAATTCCTTTTCAAACGGTAGATTTAAGCGAAGAGTATAAAGAGAAGATTGTAGATTATATGTTTCGGGAATACGAAATGGGAAGAACACCTAATCCTGATGTACTTTGTAATCGCGAAATAAAATTTGATGTTTTTTTAAAAATTGCTTTGGATCTTGGAGCAGATTATGTTGCTACTGGTCATTATTGTCGTAAGGGAATTTTGGTCAATGAGCGTCCCGAGTTATTCGGGAGAAGTGGACAGAATGAAGAAACTTATCAGTTACTTGCTGGAAAAGACCCCAATAAAGATCAATCATATTTTCTTTGTCAATTATCACAAGAACAGCTTTCAAAAACATTATTTCCAATTGGTGAATTATTAAAACCTGAAGTTCGTCAAATTGCTAAAGAACAAGAATTAATTACTGCTGAAAAAAGAGATTCTCAAGGATTATGTTTTATAGGAAAAGTTCGACTTCCAGAATTTCTTCAACAAAAATTAAAACCTAAAGAAGGAGAGATCATTGAAATTCCCTCAGATTATAAAGAATACCAAAAAGAAACTCCTGAATTTACTTCTGAAGAAGAAAAATTAGCATTCACTTCAAAAAAGCATTCCTATTTAAAAGAAGATGGAAAAGTAGTGGGTACGCATCAAGGTGCGCATTATTTCACCAAAGGACAACGTAAGGGACTGCGAGTTGGAGGGACTAAAGATCCGTTATTTGTTATTGACACCGATGTAAATGAGAATGTGATTTATGTAGGTTTAGGTAAAAAACATCCCGGATTGTACAGAAATGGCTTGTTTGTAAAGCAAGATGAAGTGCATTGGGTACGTCCAGATTTAAAAATTAATAATGGAGAATCATTAAAAATTAAAGCAAGAATTAGGTATCGTCAGGCATTAGAAAATGCTACACTTTATCAAGTAAATTCAGGACTTTACGTTATCTTTGAAAATCCGCAATCAGCGATCACTGAAGGGCAATTTGTTGCTTGGTATTTGGGTGAAGAATTAGTTGGAAGTGGGGTCATTTCTTAAAAAAAATAATGCTATGAAAAAATTATTACTCGTATTCGCAATCATGTTAGTTCAACAAGGATTTGCTCAAGTTGAAGATGCTTGGGTGTTTTTTGCCGATAAAGAAAATGTGGCAGCTTCTTTGGCTGATCCTATTTTAATAATGACTCAAGATGCAATAGATCGTAAGGCTTTGCAAGGAACACCAATAGACGAACGTGATGTTCCAGTAAATGAAAATTACATTACACAAATAAAAAATGCTTCAGGAATTAATGTTTATGCAAAATCTAAATGGATGAATTGTGTATATGTTAAAGGAACACAATCTAATATTGAGGCATTATTAAATTTGTCTTTTGTAGTTGAGGTTGAATTTGCAGACAAGGGGTTGAACCTTTTTCCAGGAGTACCAATTGAAGATAAATTTGCAATAGAAAATGATAATAACCGGGTGGTTTACAATTATGGAGCAGCTGCAAATCAAATAGAAATGCTATCTGGAGATTATTTACATGAGCTAGATTTTGATGGTGAAGGAATGGTTATAGCAGTGTTAGATGCAGGGTTTCCTTCAATCAATTCCAATCCTGGTTTTGATAAAATGCGAAACGAAGATCGCTTATTAGGAACCTATGATTTTGAAGCAAGAACTACCAATGTTGATGGAACCAGTTCACATGGATTAAATACAACAAGTGATATAGGTGGGTTTTTACAAAATGAGTTTGTAGGAACAGCACCCTTAGCTTCCTATTATTTATTTGTTACAGAATACGCCCCAACCGAAGTTCCTGTAGAAGAAGCTTGGTGGGTAGAAGCATTAGAGAGAGCAGATAGTTTAGGAGTGGATGTTATTAATACAAGTTTGGGTTACCAAGATTATGATAACCCTAATTACGATCATAGCTATGATGATTTAGATGGACAAACTACTTTTTCAGCTAGAGGAGCAAATATTGCATTCGATAAAGGAATGATTTTAGTTACATCGGCAGGAAATGATGGTGGTGGATTTACCTATGTAGGAACTCCAGGAGATTCTCCAGGAATGTTAACAGTTGGTGCGGTAGATTCTAATGGAAATTATGCTTCATTCAGCTCAATTGGGCCAACAACAGATGGAAGAATTAAGCCAGATATTATGGCTCAAGGGTCAAGTGCAGCAGTTATAAGTACAGGTGGATATGTAGATTATTCTAGTGGGACATCTTTTAGTTCGCCAATTATGGCGGGCGTTGTTACTTGTTTATGGCAATCTAGACCACAGACTCCTAATAACCAAATCATGGATATTATTAGAGAATCTGCTCACCTTTATAACAATCCCACAGATCAAATGGGCTACGGAATTCCAAATTTTGAAGATGCTTATTTGGCTTTACAGCAATTAGGAATTGAAGATGAATTTTTACTTTCAAATTTTGCCTTATATCCAAATCCTACAACTTCAATAATAAATATTTCTTTTCCTGAAGGGATTTCTGAAGCAGATTTTACTTTATATTCAATTTTAGGAAATAAAGTTCTATCTACTCAAATTTCAAAGAATGCAAATTCAGTAAATATTGAATCGTTAACAACAGGAATGTATATTGCAACAATAAGTTCAAATAATCAAAAAATAAGCTTTAAGATTATTAAAGAATAATGAATACTAAAATCACCCAACTTTTTAATATTGAATATCCAATTATTCAAGCAGGAATGATTTGGAATAGTGGTTGGCGTTTGGCAAGTGCTGTTAGTAATGCTGGTGGATTAGGATTGCTTGGAGCAGGGTCGATGTATCCTGAAGTGCTTCGAGAACATATTCAGAAGTGTAAAAAAGCCACCTCAAAACCTTTTGGAGTGAATGTTCCGATGTTATATCCAAACATTGAAGAAATCATACAGATTATCATTGAAGAAGGAGTTAAGATTGTATTCACTTCCGCAGGAAATCCAAAAACACATACGGCACGTTTAAAAGAAAATGGAATTACCGTAGTACACGTAGTAAGCAGTGTGAAATTTGCTTTAAAATCACAAGAAGCTGGAGTAGATGCTGTGGTTGCTGAAGGTTTTGAAGCTGGTGGTCATAATGGAAGAGAAGAAACAACTACACTTACTTTGATTCCTATGGTGAAGGCAAAATTAGATATTCCATTGATTGCTGCAGGCGGAATTGCAACAGGAAGAGGAATGTTAGCGGCAATGATTTTAGGAGCAGACGGAGTACAAGTAGGAAGTAGGTTTGTAGCTAGTGAAGAATCGAGTGCTCATATTGCTTTTAAAAACATGGTTGCTGAAGCTAAAGATGGCGACACCATTTTAACTTTAAAAGAATTAGCCCCCGTTCGATTACTTAAAAATAAGTTTGCTGAAGAAGTGATGGAATTATATAAAACCAATCCATCTGTGGAAGAAATTCGTGCTTTATTAGGAAGAGCAAGAGCTAAAAAAGGAATGTTTGAAGGCGATCTTGAAAACGGTGAATTAGAAATTGGTCAGATTGCAGGTTTAATAAACGAAGTAATTCCTGCTGCTGAAATTGTAAAAGAAATGATTTCTGAATTCAATGAAGCTATTGCTGAGACTAAGGAATTTTAATTCCGAAGCCACAAAACATTTCCGTATTCATCTTCTCTAGAAGCGGCTTCTCTATTTTTAACAATCAAATGAGTCTTGTCTAACTTCTTACTACGATAACCCATTAAATGAAAAAATTGTTTGGCAAATAACCAAGCGATTTTTCGGTTTACAATTAGAGTGTCTTTTTTGTTCGACCGCCAACTTACTCCAGGCATTATCGGTAATAATTTATCAAATCGAAGCTTTCTGAAGGAGCTCGATAAGTTTAAAAATATCTGTGGAATCTTCCGGATTGAAAAATAACCATCATCGCCTTGACTTTGGTATTGTGGCATTAATATTCTTCCTTGTTTCTTTGCGATAATAGTTTCCCCATTGCTATCTGCTAATTCTTGCCCTTTATCAATTCTTTGAAAATTAAGAAAACCAGGTTTCATAGTAAAACTTTCATCTTTTTTTATTCTGTAATGATAATATATTTCATAAATATCACGGGAATCTAAAGATGTTTTTGCTAATAAATCATAATAACATTGAAAGTTGATTTCTTCTTTTGAAACTGCTTCAGTAAAAACTAACGATTGATATATAAATGCAATATGATTTTCAATTGAAGAAAGGCTGTCATGTTGTCCTCCTTCAAATCCAAAGGCTACATAGCCCAATTCGTTGATATAACTTAAAAGGGGGCCATCTAAATATTCTTCAATTCCTAATATTAAAGGAACAGGATATTGTTCCGTGAATTTTCTATTAATTAAACTATCGTTTACTGTTAAAAATGGAATGGTTTCACTAGAAGTAGTGTGCAAATCCATAAAGTAAAATGGGCCTTCTTCCGAAGATAATATATTATTAATTACGTTGTAAATATTGAGTTGTTGAATGGTTTCTTCTCCATTCTTTTCAATATTTCCTGAAGTGACTTGTTTCATCCTTTCCGAAGTCCACATACGATTAAGGTCTTGTTTAATGTACCTTGAACCATTTTCTAAAGCTGATAAATTCCCACTAATGGCATAAATATTTCCTTTAATTGGAATGTTTTTTTCTTTAATTTCATTTAAAACTTTATGAAGTGCAAAAATTCCAGAAGGTTCGTTTCCATGAATTCCTGCTGTAAATATTAGGGTAGGGCCTGGTTGAGTTCCTTTTATTTCTCCTATAATTCGGCTGACTTCAATCGTTTTATTTAAAGCTTTACTAAAAACTTTCGTCATTGTTATGCGATTATATCTTTGATAGTGATAATTCCGACTAAACATTTTTCTTGAACCACAGGTAAGCATCCAATATCTTGTACTTTCATTAAATGAATGGCTTCTAGAATTTTAGTTTCGGGATGAGCAATGTAGACATTTTTCATCATAATATCTGCAACTACACAATCAATATCACAATCTTTATTGCTCTTAAATTTTTCTAAATGTGCCCAAGTTAAAAGCCCAACTAATTCCCCTTTTGTGTTTTCAACTGGAACATGGTGAATGCCTTTCCATTCCATTATACTGATTGCCATGTCTGCCAAATCATTTTCGTGAATGGTAAACAATTGAGTAGACATTACGTGGCCTACTAAATGGGCATCTTGGTATTTGTTAGGTAGGTTTTCGAACATCGGCCATTGATGAACAGGTAAGCCTGTTTCTTGGTTTTTATGCATTAATTTGGTTAGTGCTCCAAGGGCATCATCTTGTTTTAGGCTTTTTCTAAGGTGGCGATAATTTTTTACTCCCCATTGGGCTCCTGTTAAATTTTCTGCCCTATCTTTAATTACTCCTAATAAACGATGAATATCTTGTTTATCAATACCTTCATTTTCCAATCCTTTTCTAGCAATAGGAATTAATTCTTGAATTACTAAATCTCTAACCGATATATTTTTACCCATCCAAGTCATTACAGATTCTTTGCCAGTTCTTGCTGCCTTAATAAAATTTGCTTTGGCATCTTTAAAGTCCATTACACATGGCATATCGTCAAACTTTGAAGGTCTACCTTTCATAAGTCCTACCCAAAAAGCAAAATTTGCCATTTCATCTAAAATCGTAGGACCGGAAGGAATATATCTGTTTTCGATTCGAAGATGAGCTTTTCCATTTCCAACTCCATAACAAGGACGGTTCCATCTATAAACAGTACCGTTGAAAGTTGTTAAAGCTTCTAGTTTTGGAGCTTTTCCATTTTCTATATCCTCAAGTGAATCGCTTTCAATGTCTTTGGCTAAAATAATTTTATGGCTTGCGATATCTGTTTTAAAAATATCTAATACCGTACCTATTGCCCATTCTTTACTAAAAGACACTCTTGATAGTTTATCTTCTAAAGCGTAGGAAGAATTTCGGGTGTCAATACTTTGTTGAAATAAAGCGATTCTAGTTTCGCTCCAAAGCTCTCTCCCAAGCAATAATGGTGAGTTAGAACAAATTCCTAATAAAGGGCCAGTAATAGTTTGTGACCAATTATAACTCGAAATAAAATCATCGGGTTCAATTTGTAAATGTAATTGAAAACTTGTATTACAGCCTTCAAATAAAACCGAATTATGTTTGATAAACAGTTCATCAACACCTCGCATGTGCATTCTGAAATCTTTTCCTCGAAGTTCTTTTAGCATGTCATTTAACATCCAATAGCGATCCATTGGTGTCATATAATCAAACTCTAGTTCACGTTTTGTAATGGTTGGTAATATTCCGGTAAGGATAATTTTATTATTATATTTTTCAGCAGATGTTTTTGCTTTTGCAAGTAAAGTAGTTAACTGCTTTTCAACTTTCGAAAAAGCATCTTTCTTTAATTCAATTGGGTCTAAATTAATTTCGAGATTAAATAAAGCGATTTCAGTAGTAAAATGAGGATCGTTTATATCATTTAATATTTCAGGAGATTTTTTTGAAGGCCTCCAGTTTTCGGTTACTAAACAAAATTCTTGTTCCGATCCAATTCTAGTAATATTGGTTTCAAATAGTCCTTTATCAAGCATTATTTCTAATGCTTTTATATCATTTAGTAAATGTCTAATAAATTTTGATCTTGCTTTTTTATCAGAAATGGTATTAATTTTTTGATCTCCCATTTGTAAAATATTTTGGAATTACTGAATTATTTTTTGTAAACTACTTAATTATAAAGTTATAGTATTCAAAGGGAAATTCCAAACTAAAATTTGAAGGCTTTTTGTTTTAAAATCAACTTTAATTAACTGTCAGATTTACATAGTGTTACCGAAAAAAATAGCATTCATTAGTAATTTGTTTGTTCCATACCAAAAAGCTCTAAAGTTGGTATTATCTGTAAAATAAATAACTTTTCCGCTTCCTAAACTTCCCACTTTAAACATTGCTGTATTTTTTAATTCAGAAAGGTTTTTGTCTGAAATATAACCACTTAACAGTGGACTGTTAGTGTATCTTATGGGATTATTATAACTGTTTTTATCTGCTTCCATAAAAATAGTAGAATTTCTAAAAGTAGGAAGCTTATCATTTTTGTAACCAAACGCAATTGGATGAGATAGATCTAACTTGGTCTCAAAAATTGCACCTCCAATTACTTGTGCTCCAAAATAATCTCTTTTTTGTTCAAATGAAATTAGTTGGGTTGAATCCTTTTTAGATTTGAATTTTATCTTCATAAACTCATTACTATTAAACCATTTTCCTGCATTCTTATAACCTATTAAAGTACCTCCATCTTTAACCCAAGTTTTAAGTTGATTGGCGTCTTCACTTGTTAAGGCATTACCCCAGCTATTTGGTAAAATAATATCGGTATATTTACTTAAATCTGTTCGAGAAAAATTTCGAGTATCTAATTTTGTAATGAGCATATCATAACGTTGGTCAAACAGATGCCATACTTCACCTGCATCATAAGGAGTTATTCCGTCACCTACAATTAGGGCAACTTTTTGAGGCTTTAATATTTTAAAATTACTACTTCCAAGATCAATTCCTTCGGTCAAACCTGTGCTAACACTTGTGATGGATACATTGCTTTCTGAAGCAACTTTTTTAATGAATTCTGCTAATTCTGAAGGGTTTAAATTTTGGTTTTGAACAGGAATTAATATCGTTCCGTAGTCATAATTTTTGTTTTCAACATTAAAAGGTTTCATTCCAACTTTAGCTCGCAAACCTTTTTCAAGAATTTTGTTTAATGCTTTAGGAGTGTTGTAATCGTGCCACTCCATTAAATAGGCATAGTTTGAAGCGGAAGGAGTACTAATAGTTGGTTCTTTTAATTCTGAAATCAATTCTCCAGATCTATTTATAGATTCATTTTCTTCATAATCTAAATTAAACGCCAGCGGAAATGTCCAAGCACTCACATCGTAAAATAAACTATCTTGAAACGTGGTTCTTCTTTGAAACATCGCATTGATTAAACGATGTTGTTTTTGGTTCTTCGGAATTACATAGCTATATCCTTTTTTATATTTTTTTCCGTTTTTTGAAAAATCGCTTTTCAGCTCATGAAATTCTATTTTATGTCTTTGTAAAATTTCTGCCAAACGATAGGCTTTGGTAGCATCTTTTTCATCTCCAAAAACAATTGCACCTCCTTTTGAAGCTTCATTTCTAGCATTGTAATAGAAAGTTTTTTGATAATCTAATAACTCTGTTCGCATATTAACTGCTGCATCTAGCGTAGAAAGTGTTGCGGTAAATTGATTTTTTATGGTAAACGGAAATGTTAGAATTCCGTTGTCACTTTCTTGTGCATGACCTCTAGAGGATGCCTGCTCGAATAATATTCCTATACTTCCGTTAATGTCTGGAAAAGTAGATCCTTTTCCGTAGTAAAAATCATCAAAACTCTCTTTGCTATAATAAAAACTTCCAATTTTATTGAAAGCTTTTGCATGAAATTTTGCAATATCTCCTGTAAGTTCTTGATTCTTTTTTGGAGTCATTGGGTTAGTTCTCGACGGAATTCCAGGTTGAAAAAAGAAAGTAGAATTGGTTCCCATTTCATGATGATCGGTTAATATATTTGGATACCAATTATGGAAAGTTTCAATTCTTGCTTGACTTTCGGGAAGTTGTACTGGAAGCCAATCTCGATTCATATCAAACCAATAATGATTGGTTCTTCCACCTGGCCAAATCTCACGATACTCGCGGTCGTTCGGGTCTGGATTAATATTTTTACTTTTATTAATATTTGCCCAATACGCAAATCGTTGCAATCCATCTGGGTTATAAGAAGGATCAAATAAAATCACTGTGTTATTTAATATTTCATCAATTTTTTCTCCTTGAGCTGCTGCTAAATAATAAGCAGCAACCATCGCAGCATTAGAGCCACTTGGTTCGTTTCCGTGAATAGAAAAACCTTGATAAACCACTATTGGCATATTTTCAACGTTTACAGAATTTGTTTCAGTTAATGAAATATGCTTTTTCCTAATATTTTCTAAATTCGAATGATTCGCTTCCGAAGTGATATATAAAAGCAGCAATGGTCTATCTTCAAAAGTGGTTCCTCTATTTTCTATGGTAATTCGATCGCTCGCGTTTGCTAAAGCATACATATAATTAACCAACTTATCGTGAGTAATATGCCAATCTCCAATTTCGTGGCCAATTACACTTTTTGGCGTTGGAATATTTTGATCATATTGGACGTCATTAGGAAGATAGTAATCTAAATTAACGTGATAATCTTGGGCAAATAATTGAAGCGAAATAAATAAAACGGAAAGACGAAATAGGTGTTTCATGCGATAGGGTTTGTTTCGCATAAAGATATAAAAAAAACACCCCTTCAAAATTATTTATTTGAAGGGATGTTGATGTTATTTAAAAATAAATTTATATTAAATATCGTCGAAATCTACATCTGTAAAACTTGAAGTTGAAGGCTCGTCAGTTGTAGTTGGTGTAGCGTCATTGTCTTCTCTTTGGTAGTCTTTTTGGTGACGATCGCTAATTACTTCTTCTCCTTTTTCATCGATAATAAATGAAATCATTTCATTTAAACTATCTTTAAATTCAGAGAAGTCCTCTTTATATAAATAGATCTTATGTTTTTTGTAGTGAAATGAACCATCGTCGTTGGTGAATTTTTTACTTTCGGTAATGGTTAAATAATAATCTCCAGCCTTGGTAGCTCTAACGTCGAAGAAATAAGTGCGTCTTCCAGCACGCATTACTTTTGAATGAATTTCTTCTCTCTCCATCATATAATTATCACTCATAATTTTTGTTGTTTTTAAAAGGTTTTGTCAAAAATCTAAAAAAAATATAACTGTAGCAACATTAATGTTAGTTTTCTTTTTCTAATAGTTGTTTTGCGTACAATTCTTTATAATAACCATCTCTGTTTATAAGTTCATTATGAGAACCTTGTTGTATAATTTCACCTTCTTCTAATACAATAATTTTATCGGCATTTTTAGCTGAAGAAATTCGATGACTTACAATAATTGTGGTTTTGTTTTCTGAAATTGCATTCATGCTTTTCAAAATTTTCTCTTCAGTTTCAGTATCAACAGCAGAGAGGCAATCGTCAAACAATAATATTTTTGGGTTTTTAATAATCGCCCTAGCGATAGAAACACGTTGCTTTTGTCCGCCACTTAGTGTAATACCTCGTTCACCTAATATGGTGTCGTAGCCTTTTTTAAAGTCAATAATATTATTGTGAACAGAAGCTTTTTTGGCAGCTTCAAAAACATCTTCATCGGTAGCATTTTCTTTTCCGAATTTAATATTATTCATTAAAGTATCACTAAATAAAAATGCATCTTGAGGAACATAGCCAATACTAGCTCTAAGACTACTCAAGTTTAAATCCTTTACATTTTTATTGCTAATTTTTAGTTGCCCATTGTTTACATCGTACAGCCTTCCTATTAATTCTAAAATAGTAGATTTTCCAGAACCTGTATTTCCTATAATCGCTAAAGTTTCGCCTGAGTTAATTTTAAACGAAAGATTTTTTAAAGCAGTAATATTAGTGTCAGGATATGTAAAAGTTAAGTTGTTAAATTCAATAGTACCATCAATGAAGGTTTCGTTTGAAATAAGGTTTTCAATTTCAGGTTTTTCTTTTAAAAACTCGTTGATTCTTTTTTGTGATGCTTCCGCTTGTTGTACCATTGAAGTAACCCAACCTACTACAGCCACAGGCCAAGTAAGCATATTCACATATATAAGAAACTCGACAATGGTTCCTAAATGTTGAATTTCACCATTAATAAATTGAGTTCCTCCAATATAAATAACCATGATATTACTCAATCCAATAAGTAAAATCATTAACGGAAAAAACAAAGCTTGAACCTTTGCTAAATCTACATTTTTATCCTTACTACCTTCAGCAAGTTCATCAAAACCTTTGTTGATTCTGCTTTCAATACCATAGGCTTTAATTACTGAAATTCCGCTAAAACTTTCCTGTGTAAAAGTGGTTAGTTTTGATAGATACTGCTGAACAACAGTACTTCGTTTATGAATGGCAGCACTTAATTTATAGATGGCAATTGACAAAAACGGAAGCGGGGCAATTGCATATAAAGTTAAGGTTGGTGCTTTATAAAACATATAACTAAGTGTTACGACCAATAGGGTTAAATTGGTGACACTATACATTAAAGCAGGTCCAGCGTACATTCTTACTTTTGAAACGTCTTCACTAATCCTATTCATTAAATCACCTGTTCGGTTTTGTTTATAAAACCCAAGTGAAAGGCGTTCGTATTGTTTGAAGATTTCGTTTTTTAAATCATATTCAATATTTCTTGAAACTACAATAAAAGTTTGCCGCATTAAAAATGTAAAGAAGCCAGCTAATAAAGCAGTCCCTAAAATAAGAAGAATACTGATTAATAATTCGTGTTTTACAACTTCTAAATCGGTTGTAGTTCCATTAATATAGTTTTCAATTATATTGATAATGTCACCAATTTTTTTTGGAACAATCAATTTAAATACTGTGGCAATAATAGTAATAATTAAACCTAGTAATAATCTTCCACTATATTTTTTAAAAAATCTGTTAAGGTACTGAAGTTCTTTCATTTACAGGAATAAAATATTTATCAACATTGTTATAATTTAATCTTAATATTATTGTGAGATAATAAGCAAACAACTACTTTTGCACGTCCTTTTTAAGGATATAAAAATTCAATATATGGAGACTGAAGTAGTTAACAAAAATGATCTTAAAAAATTAAACCCTGTTTTTGGACAGCTATCGTTTGATAATCATGAACAAGTTGTTTTTTGCAACGACAAAGATACAGGTTTAAAGGCAATAATTAGTATACATAATACGGTTATGGGGCCTGCTCTTGGAGGTACTCGAATGTGGCAATATAAAAATGAATGGGAAGCATTAAATGATGTACTTCGTTTGTCACGTGGTATGACTTATAAATCTGCGGTTACTGGACTTAATTTAGGTGGTGGTAAAGCAGTAATTATTGGTGATGCAAAAACTCAAAAAACTCCTGAATTAATGTTACGTTTTGGAGAGTTTGTTCACTCTTTGGGAGGTCGTTATATAACTGCAGAAGATGTAGGTATGGCAACTTCAGATATGGATTTAGTTCGTACAGTAACGCCATATGTTACAGGTATTTCTGAAGAAAAAGGAGGTGCTGGAAACCCTTCTCCAATTACGGCATATGGTGTTTTTATGGGAATGAAAGCAGCAGTAAAACACGCTTACGGAAACGATCATTTAGAAGATAAAGTGGTTTATGTTCAAGGGATTGGAAATGTAGGGGAAGCTTTAGTTGAAAATTTATCAAATGAAGGAGCAAAAGTTATTATTTCGGATATTAATCAAGAAAGACTTGAGGAAATTCGTGATAAGTATAATGTGAAAATTTACGAAGGAAATAATCTATATGCTGAAGAGATGGATATTTATGCTCCATGTGCATTGGGAGCAACTATTAATGATGAAACATTACCTCATATAAAAGCTAAAGTAATTGCTGGAGCAGCTAACAATCAATTAGCAGACGAAAACAAACACGGACTTTTATTACAACAAAAAGGAATTGTTTATGCACCAGACTTTTTAATAAATGCAGGTGGAATTATTAACGTATATGCTGAACTAGAAAATTACGATCGTAAAGAAATTATTCGTAAAACTGAAAACATTTATAATACGACCTTAGAAATTTTAAACAATGCAGACGCTAATGGTATCACTACACACCAAGCTGCATTTGAAGTTGCACAATCAAGAATTGATGCACGTAGATTAAAAAAAAACAATAGTTAATTAAACTAATAAAATCAAAACGCACTTTAATTAGTGCGTTTTTTAGTTCTTTTACAGTATGCTAACAAGAAGACACATTAGAGTTAAGGTTTTACAATCTATTTACGCTTACAATCAAAGCGAAGTTAAAAACCTTGAAAAACAAGAAAAGTTTTTACTATACAATATGGAGCAAATGCAAGATTTGTATTTATTAATGCTTCAATTATTTATAGCACTTCGAGATCAAGCTGAAAATTACATGATAACTTCTCAAAAAAAGTTTCTAGCTACAGATTTAGAAAAAAACCCAAGCCGTTTATTTATAGACAATAAAATAATTGAATTGCTTAAGACAAACGAGGATTTTGAAGATGTCATTAAAAAACGAAAACTTAATTATTGGGAAGATGATTCGGAGTATGTTGCGATTTTATTTAATGAATTAAAAGAGCAAGATTGGTACAATAAATATTTGACCAAAAAGGAATCTACCTTTTCTGAAGATAAGGATATTTTAATAAGAATCTTTAAAGAAGTAATTGCTCCCAATGAAAAACTATATGAGTATATAGAAGATAAACGTTTAACTTGGTTGGATGATTTCCCGTTAGTAAATACGTTAATTTTAAAAATGCTTCAGAAGATTTCTGAAAAGAATGTAGATGCTATTTTAATTCCTGAAGTTTATAAAAATAAAGAAGATAGGGCTTATGCTTTGCAATTAATGCAGGAAGTAATTATTAATGATGAAAGTTTAACTACAGTAATCGATAATAAAACTCCAAATTGGGATAAAGAACGCATTGCAGACTTGGATATGATTATTTTGAAAATGGGAATTTCAGAGTTTTTAAAATTCCCATCTATTCCTGTAAGAGCAACAATAAACGAGTATTTGGAAGTTTCTAAAGAATATTCAACACCAAAAAGCAGTCTGTTTATTAATGGAATATTAGATAAAATGGTGAAAGAATTGGCCGCTGAGGATAAATTGAATAAAATAGGTCGCGGACTTAGATAAAACATAAAAAATTAACTATTTTAGCCCCGCTAAAACATAAATCTATATTAATATGAAAAAACCAATCTTAATTATTGCTATTATGTCTGCTTTTGTTTTTACTTCTTGTAAAGAAAATGCAGCAGATAAAGTAAGTGAAGAAAAAGTAGCAGAAGCAGAAACTAGAGATGCTGATGCTGGAAAACATCCTGTAATGGAATTTGCAGAAACTGAATTCGATTTTGGTACTATCGAGCAAGGAACAAAAGTAGAACACATTTTTAAATTTACAAACACAGGTGATGCACCTTTAGTAATTGTAAATGCAAAAAGTAGTTGTGGATGTACAGTTCCAGAATACCCTAAAACTCCAATTGCTCCAGGAGAAACTGCAGAGTTATTAGTTAAATTTAACGGAAGTGGAAAAAACCAAGTTAATAAAACAGTAACTGTTACTGCAAATACTGAAGCAGGAAAAGAATTAATTAAAATTAAAGCTTTTGTAAATCCTAAAGCAGGAGGAGCTCCAGTAAAAACTAAATAATTAATATTAAATTTATCTAATGGAACAATTACAAAGTTTTTTCCCACTTATACTTTTGTTTATGGTTATTTATCTTTTTATGATAAGACCACAAATGAAAAAACAAAAACAAGAAAAGAAATTTTCTGGCGAATTAAAAAAAGGGGACAAAATAATTACAACAGGAGGTATGTATGCCAAAGTATTGGAATTAAATGATGACGGTACTTGCATATTAGAAACTGCTGCTGGTAAAATGAAGTTTAATCGCTCTGCTATTTCTATGGAAATGAGTAATAAATTAAATGCTCCAAAAGAAGATAAAAAGAAATAGTTTTTACAATAATTGTAAATCACAAAAAGCCTTCAATATATATTGAAGGCTTTTTTTATACTGTTACTCTTTCTCTTATTTTTTAGCCACTATTTGAGCTATATTTACTATTACTTCTATAGCTTTTAACATACTTTCTACCGGAACATATTCATATCTACCATGAAAATTATGTCCTCCAGCAAATATATTTGGACAAGGAAGCCCCATGTAACTTAATTGAGAACCATCTGTGCCACCACGAATAGGTTTAACTAGAGGTTTAATACCTGCTTGTATCATTGCTTCTTCAGCAATATCTACAATATGCATTACAGGTTCAATTTTTTCGCGCATATTAAAGTATTGGTCTTTAATTTCAACCGAAATCACTTCACTTCCATATTGAGAGTTTAATTCTTTTGCAAGTTTACTAATCACGTTTTTTCTTGCTTCAAAATGTGAGAGGTCGTGATCTCTAATAATATATTGAAGTTTTGTTTCTTCAACAGCACCATTCATATTATGTAAATGAAAAAATCCTTCTCTGCCTTCAGTATGCTCTGGAGTTTCCATTTTTGGTAAAGAATTGATAAACTGGGTAGCAATATACATGCTATTAATCATTTTTCCTTTAGCATAACCTGGATGAACAATTTTTCCTTTTACAGTAACAATTGCACCTGCAGCGTTGAAGTTTTCATATTCCAATTCACCTACTTGACTTCCGTCCATAGTATAAGCCCAATCGGCACCAAATTTCTTTACGTCAAATTTGTGTGCACCACGCCCAATTTCTTCATCTGGAGTAAAACCTACCTTAATAGTACCATGTTTAATTTCAGGATTATTTATAAGGTATTCCATTGCTGATATAATTTCAGCAATTCCTGCTTTATCATCAGCGCCTAATAAAGTAGTTCCATCAGTTGTGATTAATGTTTGTCCTTTGTACATTAATAAGTCATCAAAATAAGAAGGAGAAAGAACGATGTTTTCTTCTTTATTAAGAAGGATATCATTTCCGTCGTAATTTTCAATAACCTGGGGTTTTACATTTTTACCTGTAAAGTCTGGAGAGGTATCAAAATGCGAAATGAAACCAATAATCGGAGCATCAGTATCAATATTTCCGTTAAGCGTGGCAATGATGTAGGAATTTTCGTCAATATTAACTTCATCCATGCCAATTCCTTTTAATTCTTCAACTAATTTATTAGCCAAATCCCATTGCCTTTTGGTACTTGGAGTTGCATTTGAATTAGGATCACTTTCCGTGTCAATTGTTACATAGTCTATAAAGCGATCGATTAAGTGTTGTTTATTAATCATAATAATATTATTTTTTACAAAGATAGTTAATCTCCTATTAAATCAATCAGTAACATTTGTTACAATATCTAATTAAAATATCTCTATTTTTACGATATTAATAATTAAAACAAACCTTATGAAACAAAAAAACTTTTTTACATTATTACTAATAATGCTTGTTACGTCAATTGGCTTTGCCCAACAAGTATCAGGTAATATTGCAGACGAAAACTCAGAACCACTTCTAGGAGTGAGTATTGTTGTAAAAGGAACCGCTATAGGTGCCGTTACAGATTTTGATGGAAATTATACTATCGAGGCTGAAAATGGAGCTACTTTAGTGTTTTCTTACGTTGGTTTCGATACACAAGAATTAGTGGTTACAGGAACTACTTTAGATGTTACAATGGCATCTGGTGTAGCTTTAGACCAAATCATTTTAGTGGGTACTCGTAACCCAGGAAGAACTGCTTTAAATTCTGCAGTACCTGTAGATGTATTAGATGTATCTGAGATAGCACAAAGTGCTCCTCAAATTACTGTAACAGAGATACTTAATTATGCAGCTCCTTCTTTTTCTTCTAACCCACAATCTATTTCAGATGGTACAGATCATATTGCTCCAGCTTCTTTAAGAGGTTTAGGTCCAGATCAAGTATTGGTTTTGATCAACGGAAAAAGACGTCACAAATCTTCATTGATAAATGTGAATGGTACATTTGGTAGAGGTTCTGTAGGTACAGATTTAAATGTAATACCAGTAAATTCAATTGAACGTATTGAAGTATTAAGAGACGGTGCAGCTGCACAATATGGGTCTGATGCTATTGCGGGTGTAATTAACATTGTATTAAAGAAAGCTACGAATGTGCTTGAAATGAGTGTTACAACTGGAGCTAACTTTACAAGTGAAAATTATGATGATAACGTAGATGGTGAAAAATTTAACATTGGTGCAAATTACGGTTTGCCTATTGGTGATAAAGGTTTTATAAACTTTACTGGAAACTTTGATTTTAGAGGTTCAACTAATAGAATGAAAGAATGGGAAGGTCAAATTTTTAATCAATATAATGCTATTGAAAGACAAGCACAAGATGACGGATACGACATAAGTCTTTTATTAGATGATGATGTATCTGATGTAATTGATTATGGTAACCAACTAGGTTTTGGTTTAGACCCTTTGGCGACTAAAGCTGAATTGCAAGACATTTTAAGTGCTGATTATACTGATCAAGAACTTGCAGCAAGAGGTCTTGAAAGAAGAGACTTTAATATGCGAGTTGGACAATCTGAATTAAGAGGTGGACAATTCTTTGCAAATCTGGAAATTCCAGTAAGCGAAGATTTAGTAATCTACTCTTTTGGAGGTTTAGGATTTAAAAATGGTAATGCTGCAGGTTTCTACAGATTACCTTACCAATCTAGAGCATATACTCCAGCTAGAATCAACGGTTTCTTACCAGAAATTAATTCAAATATTAAAGACAAATCTTTAGCAGTTGGTATTAAAGGAAAAATTGGAGACTGGAATGTAGATTTTAGCAACTCTTATGGTAACAATGAATTTAGTTACCGTATTGCTAATTCTATGAATGCTTCTTTGGGAAAATCTACTCCTTTTGAAGCAGATGCTGGTGGATTTAGCTCTGGTGAAAATACAACAAACTTAGATTTTTCTAGATTTTATGAAGATACAATGTCTGGATTAAGTTTAGCTTTTGGTGCTGAATACCGAGTTGAAAACTATAATATTTTTGCAGGAGAAGAAGCTTCTTATGCTCAATATAATACAGATGGTAATGTTCACGATCCAACAGATCCTAATTCATCGGTACCAACAGATTTCTTTGGTTCAAGCAGACCTGGAGGAATTCAAGTATTTCCAGGATTTAAACCAGAAAATGAAGTAAACGCATACAGAAATTCTATTGCTGGTTATATTGATGTTGAAGCAGATTTTACTGAAGCATTTAGAGCAACAGCTGCTGTACGTTATGAAAATTTCTCTGATTTTGGAGGAACTCTAAATGGTAAGCTTTCTTTCTTATTAAAAGCAACAGATAATATTAATGTACGTGGTTCTGGTCAAACAGGGTTTAGAGCTCCATCATTACAACAAATTCATTATAACTCAACTTCAACAATTTTTGTTGATGGTGTGCCAAATGAAGTAGGTATTTTTCCAAACACTTCAAGAGTAGCTAGAATTTTAGGTGTTGAAGAATTAAAAGAAGAAACTTCAGTAGGAGCTACATTAGGAGCTACTGCTAAATTTCCAGATTTACATTTAAAAGTTTCTCTTGATGGGTATTATGTAGCAATAGATAATAGAGTTGTTCTTAGTGGACAATTTGCTCCTCAACTTGATGATAACGGTGTGCCAATTGATGCTGCGAATCAAGAATTAGCAGATTTATTTGCTCAAGCTAACGCTAGTAAAGCAGCATTCTTTACTAATGCAGTAGATACCGAAACACTTGGTCTTGATATTGTTGTAGAACAGGATATGCGTATTGGAGATAATATGAAATTATCAAATACTTTATCTTTTACATTTTCATCTACAGAGGTAGTTGGAACTAATATTCCTAATGCAATTGTTGATGCTGGGTTATCAGAGTCTTTCTTTGATAGAACAAGTAGAATTTACATAGAGTCTGCAGTACCTACGACAAAAGGGTCTTTAACAAATAATTTAAGTTTAGGTGAAGACTGGAATTTCTACTTAAAGAACACTTATTTTGGTGAAGTTGAAGAAGCAACTAACAATATCGACCCATTAGTTGATAGAATTTACGGCGGTAAATTAGTTACAGATTTAACAGTTGGTTACAATGTAAACGAAACATTACGTTTTACTGTTGGAGCAAACAACTTATTTGATATTTACCCAGACAAAGCTGACGATGCTTTTAGATCATCTGGAAGATTTGTTTACTCTAGACGTTCTACACAATTTGGAACAGGAGGAAGATTCTTATTCGCAAGAATGAATATTACTTTGAAGTAGTATGAAATAAATACTAACTAACCCTAAATAACCTTACAGGTTTATATGAAGGTTTTAAAATCTCCGAGAGTTACAACTCTCGGAGATTTTTTGTTTTACGAGTTGTTTTAGTACTCCTTTGTGAAGACTATTATAATCCCAAAATCAGTTCTTGATTTGAATACTCCCAGAGCTTATAGCTCTATAATTTCTTTATTTAGGCAATATCTGCCAATGATTTTTTTATCTATCCTGAAATAATTTATCGATTTAATTACTTAATCTTCTGATAAATTCCATTGGTCTATAGTTAAAGTCACTGCATCTATTTTTAAGATCTTGAGGCTAGTACTCAACCTATATTTGTA
>JASFZG010000081.1:0-12530 GCA_046055745.1 Flavobacteriaceae bacterium
GTTGTTGTTGTTGTTGTGCATTCGTTATTTTTTATAGTCAGAATTTATAAGTTCAATTATAACATCAATGTTTGTTAGTATTTTTTCAAATTCTTTCATGTTAGTTCTTTCATTATAAATTTTTAGAAAGGATGCGTACTCAATAGATAAGATAATTTTATCATCATTTTCTTCAATTTTTAGAAATTGTTTTAATTCAGGTTGATTATTTAGTCTTTTTTCAAAACCTGGAACAGACCCTGACAATCCAGCAAGATTGATATTATCCATATAATAGCCATAATTAAGATTGGCAAATTGAATGACCAATTCTTGACTGCGTTTTAATTCGGTTAGCTTAGTTCCTATTTCTAAAGGAATTAACTTGATGTCTCCCGTATTTTCAAGTGTCTCTATGGTGCTGTTCTGAAAACTTATATTATCTGTTGTAAAGTTTAATTTATTTTGATTTTGAAATACTTCTTTAGGCGATAAATTTGGTTTTTTGTAGCTGTCTAAATAATTTTCGTAGGCTACTATTCGAGCGTTGTATAGATTCAGTTTTTTGAAAATATATTCTTTGTCAACACTTAAATCTTTCAAAAGTTGTCGATAGTATATTTGTTTTAAATCACTGAGTTTATTGCTTTCATTCCAATTATTAATCTGTAAGGCTATCAAAATACCAACAACTACCAATACAATTTCGCCGACTGCATATTTAAAATACTTTCCAGTTTTTTCTTCTGAAAGTAAGTTTTGTCTAATTTTTCTAAAAAATTTTATCATTGATTAGTGGTTGTTTATAATGAAGCAAAACGGCCTCAAATATCCGTCAGTTATTATTTTTCGGTTTAGAACTTACGTAAGCAATTAAGAGAAGATTCGGTTACACATCTTAAGTTGGCAATAGTTTTTATTTCAATCAATTCTTTCGTTTTCAATTCGAAATAATCGTTCTATATCTAATCAATAACTCTACGCCATCCTACAGCCAATCCATTTTCAACTTCCATTCCAACACCTTTAGCTGCAACCTTTCCATTGATAAGCCACGTAACATCGTAAAAGTTTCCTGTTTTTTCTATTGTTAGATCATATTCATCTGAAAACTCCCCGTTCTCATAGAAATAACGAACGTGATAATTCCCAATAAACCCAGATTCCTTTGGCCCTCCAGTTGCAATTCCAGCACCGTTATAAGTGTTAGCATAATTCCATCTTGCAAATAATGTTCCTGGAGTATTACTCTTTGTATAAAGTACAAAACCAATATTCAACGGGTCTTTTTTATTTGAATCTGTGTCGTTTTGTGAACTTGCAGAAGTAGAAAACATAGCAAAAACCAAACTCAATAATAAGATTTTCATTGGAAAAATTAGTTGTCGATTTTTTTTCATTTTTATTTTTGTTTAAATAATTAACAATTTATTCAGATTACTGCCAATTGTCAGATAAACGTGAGCTCGCTATAAATAATTTTCAATGCTAAAGTTACAATTGTTTATAATTGATGTCAACCACATATTGATGTGGTTTTTTAAAATGCAAAAGGGAGTTTAACAAGTATGGTAAACCCATTTACATTGTAAAAATTAATTTCTGCATTTATTTTTTCGGCACGCATTTTCATATTTTCCATCCCAAGTCCGGTTTTAGAATTATGCTTGCTTTTGGTGCCATTATCGGTGATTTTCAACAATCCCAATCCGCTATTGTTTTTAAAACTTACAATGACTCTATCGGCATTGGAATGACGAATAATATTGGTAATCGCTTCCTTATAAATAAAAAACAATTCCTGTTTTACTGTTATTGGCAACTTATTATTAATGCTTAAATTCCCATTATTTATCTGATAAGCAATATCGTTGGGCAATAGTTGTTCGTCTGCCAACTCGTTCATTCGTTCTATTAAATCTTGTACCCGCTCTCTCCTATTATCAATACTCCAAACCAAATCTCGCATTTTATCAATGGCTTCTCTACTTATTATTGTAATGCGTTGCAGTTTTGATTTATCCTTTTCGCTGGCGTTTAATTCTAACATTTCGGTTTGCATTGCCAAGCCTGATAATAGGGATCCTACATCGTCGTGTAAATCGCTTGAGATTTTAGTTCTTAAATCATCCATGGCTTTTAATTGCTGAATTCTATAATTAAAAACAGAATAGGTAATCCCGAAAACGACCAAAAACAACAAGCTTATAAACCACCAAGTTTTAAAAAATATTTGTTTTACTGAAATGGGTAATTCCAATTCTTCGTCACTAAAATTTCCGTTGGAATCGGATCCTCTAATTCTAAGAGTGTAGTCTCCTGCCGGAAGTTTATTATACCGAATGGAAGCCGAATTACCCTGAAAAAACCAACGATCTTCAAAACCCTCCAGTTTGGTGTAATATTGATTTTTTGAATTCTGAAAGTAATTGGGCATCGTCCAATTAACTGTAAAATACTGGTCGTAAGGTGTCATTTCTATTTCTGAAATTTTCTGTTGTGACCAATCATAGTTATAAATTAAATTAGTCCGACTACTAAATCGAGTATAATTGGTAAACCGAAGTGGGGGTACTTCCGTTTTTTGAAGGATTGGTTTGGGGTCGAAAACGGTAATTCCGTTCATCCCTCCAAAATAATAGTTCCCTTTGCTATCTATAAAAAATGAAGAGTAATTAAATTCATTATGGGTAAGTCCATCTTCCTCGAAAAAGTTTTGAAAACTCTTTGTTTTTTTGTTGAATAATGACAATCCGTTATAGGTACTCAACCATAAAAAATCTTCTTGATTGGGCAGGATTCCCACTACATTATTATTTGACAATCCTTGCTTCTTTTTAAAGTTAACAATTTTATTTTCAGAAAGAATAAAACAATCCAATCCACCACCATAAGTTCCTATCCATAATTTTTGGTTCTCCTCAAACAGCACTAAAATATTATTATTTGACAAAGCTGGCGAACTTTTAGTATTGTATATTGCTTCCAGGGTTCCGTTCAAATTAATCTTTAACAAGCCCGAATTGCTCGTCCCTACCCAAATGGCATTATCATCATTACTCAACAAAAAATATCGAAAATCCAAAATTTCCTTTTCTTGTTCTAAATCAGGAAAAACCAATCGACTTTCATTTGTTTCAGGGTTAAAAATGGTAAGTTTAGATAAGGAGTAGCCAAATAATAAACGTCCATCTTTCATGTCTAATAAAGGATTAAAGCTGCTGATATTTAGTCTTGAATTAAATTCAGAAAACTTTGTTACCATACCATCTTTGAGCTTGATTTTAATTAAATTATCAGTTACAGAATATACGGCTGTTTTATCTTTATTAAATGCAAAAAATCGGGAAGAGTATAAAGGAGGCTCCGCATTTTTTATGGTGTGTTTAACAGGTATTTCAAATTCATTTCCAAGAGTGTCAATACCAATTAATTTGTTCTGATTTTCGCACATTGCTATAATATTTCCATTTTCAGTCTCAAAAATGCTCCGAAAGGAATTTCCCCAACCCTCGTGATCTGATTTAAAAAGTTGACTAAACAATTCTTTTTTAATTCTAATTTTAAACAAGCCATTGTCGGTTGCCACCCAAAGTAATTTATTAGAATCTTGATAGAGTGCATTTATTCGTGTAAAATCGAAGTGTTTTTTTAATTCTTTGGTGTAATCTTGAAAGTTACCTTCAGAATCTATCCGATATAAATGTTGTGATGCTGCAAACCATAAACTACCTTGATGATCTTCAATAGCATGATATATTACATAAGGAACATCTAAAAAATTTTCAAATTTTTTTGTAGTTTTATTTAACTTTAAAACTCCTTCATTACCCTTACGTTTCGAAAAAAAATAATGATTATTTCTTTTATCAAAAAAGGATTGCCCGAAGTACATTTCAGTACCATACCAGTTATAACTATCTATTTTTTTTTCACTAAGTAGTTTTCCATCTTTAGAAAATTTCAAAACACCCCTTAAAATAGTGCCCCAACACACATTACCTTCTGCATCAGTAGTTACATGAGTAAATTCTCTAATACCTCGTTGTGTTTCGGCAAACACTACAAACCCATTATTTCCATCGTATTTCTGAAGATATTGTTTAGCCTTTCCTTCAGGGGCATTCCTGTAGTCCTCAGTAATTATCCAAATTTGCTCTAGCTCATCTATATACAGCATAAGGACAACACCTTTTACACCTTTATCGATTGAAAAAGTGGTAATTGAATCTGTTTGAAGTTCCATCCTAAATATTCTTCCTTCGGCAACGTACCAGAGGTTATTAGTGCTATTGGCTATGCTTATATTAGAATGTATCTTAATTGTTTCAATATAATTAGAGTTGTCTTTGTTACTGTCATATACTTTAAAAAAATAGCCATCGTAACGATTAAGTCCTTGTAATGTTCCAAACCACATATAGCCCGAAGTGTCTTGAGCAATGGATCGCACATCTCTAAAAGATAATCCTTGCTCTGTAGTTAACACTTCTATTTGAGGAAGGGTTTGAGAAGACAGTACAGTAGTCATCAACAACACAAATAGGTTGCAAAGCATTAAAAAATGAACTTGTAATCTCAAAAAAAGGTTGGTTTTGTTAGTGTTAACTGTAAATATTTCAAATATACAAAATTCTTAACTGCATAAAAACCACATCAATATGTGGTTGACAAGATGCTTTTTACACTTTACTTTAGCATCAATTCTAATTTAACAGAAAAATATTTAAAAGATAACAAACATAACTTAAGACTTAAATACTCCCCAAATTATTAAAAAGAATAAACCATTATTACATAAAGAATGTAATGATTCATTAATAAATAGAGTATTAACCAATTAAATTTTAAATTATGAAAACATTAAAAACAACAATGCTATTAGCTTTTATTATCTTATTAACGCCAACTTTTACCAATGCACAAGAAAATGAACTTAAGTACAAGGATGTTGTTGTAGAAAATCCTGATGCAGAAGCCGATATGAAGGTTGTTAGTGATTACGTAAATGCTTTAGTAAATAACGAATTGGGTAAAGCAGAAAAATTATTAGCTGAAGAATTTATGGGCTATGGACCAGCTGTAAACGACTCCATTAACAAGAAAAACACCATTAATAATTGGAAAGAGAATCACAAAGTACGTACCAACCAAAAAGTAGGCTTTGTTACTCAAACCTTTCGTGTTTTACAAGGAGATCTTAAAGGTGATTGGGTATCACATTGGGGTACTTACACTTTTACTCAAAATGGAAGAAACGTTGAAATCCCATATCAGGTTACCGCTCGTGTATCCAATGGTATGATCAACAGAAGTACAGTTTACTTTGATAATTTATCTGTACTTCAACAACTTGGATATGAAGTGACTCCGCCAAAACAATAAATTAACTAACCAAAAAGACCAACATCCTAATACAGGGTGTTGGTCTTTATTTATTGAAAATTAAGAATGAAAAAAATAGGCATTATAGGAGGCTCCGGATTTATAGGAAGCCACACGACAAAGAAATTCTTAAATGAAGGATTTCAAGTAAAAGTATCGGCAACCGATATTAATAAAGAAGAGAAATATAAACATTTATGGCAATTAGAAAATTCAGATCATCTTCAGGTAAAACATCTGGATGTTGCGAACAAAGAACAGTTAACCGACTTTGTAAGTGACTGTGATATAGTGATTCATGGAGGAACGCCATTTCTATTAGATTTTCAAGACCCTCAAACCGAATTGTTTGATCCCACTATCAAAGGGACCGAAAATTTTTTGGAAGTGATTAGTAAAACTCCTTCCGTTAAGAAAGTAGTATTTGTTGCTTCGGTAGCTGCATATAACACTAATTTTCCAATGCCAGCAGGCGGAAAATACCCAAACGATTCCTTTAATGAAAACGATACGCCTTTTATAAGTAAAGAAAGCCATCCCTATGCACAAGCAAAGTTTATGGCAAACCAACGAGTTTCAAAATTTATTGAAGAAAATCCAAATGTTCATTTCGAAATTACTTCCGTTTCGCCAGTAGCCGTTATGGGAAAATCCCTATCCAACAGAGAAGATTCTACCTCAACAGGTTTGCAGTTTTTATTTAAAAACAAAATTGCTCCCAACCCTTTTGTACAAATGTTATACGATACTGATGCCGAATTTGCAATAGTCGATGTAAAAGATGTTGCTAATGGAATATTTAAAGCTGCAACCATTTCTGGACTTCATGGTAAAAATTATTTATTGAGCAGTGAGACCTTTCCTGTTTCAGATATCTCCTTAATGTTAAACAACGAAACGCCAAAAAATAAAGCAAAAATTATTTATCAAAACCAGTTGGCAGAACAAGAATTGGGGATTCCATTTCTGCCTGTAACTGAAACCTTAAAAGACTTTAATTCATAAAAAAAACTAACTCAAAAACCAAAAATCATGAAAAAACTAATCACATTATTCAGTATTGCAATCGCTTTAATATTTAGCTCTTGTGCAGACCAACAAACTAAAAAAGACATTGAATTACACACCCATACTTGGGATGAGATTATCAATAATAGAAACCTAGATTATTTTAATGAAGATAATTTCGATTCCAATGTCACACTTATTATGGCTCCCATACCGGTGATTTCTTCGGAATTCCCACTACCGGAAACAAAGTAAATATCGACGGTACTACTTTGGTAAAAATGAAAAACGGAAAGATAGCTCAAGAACAAGATTTCTTTGATAATATGGCTTTTATGTCGCAACTAGGATTGGTTTCAGATCCTAATAACCTAGCAGTTGTACAAAAATTGTATGATGATTTTGCAAAAGGAGATGTTCCTGCGGTATTGGGTGCTTTAGATACCAATGTCGTTTGGAACGAAGCCGAAGGAAACGCACTTGCAGATGGCAATCCATACATTGGTCCAGATGCCGTACTAAAAGGTGTTTTTGAACGCGTAATAGGAGAACATGAATATTTTAATTTGACTGATATTCAATTACATGAAATGTCAAACAATCAAGTATTGGCAACTATGAGATATAAAGGTAAATTAAAGAAAAACGGAGCGATGATCGATGTACAAGCTGCACACTTTTGGACGCTTAAAGATGGAAAAGCAACTGCATTTCAGCAATATGTAGATACCAAGCAATTGAATGATGCAGCTAATAAATAATATTTTTTAATTATGAAACTCAAACAATCATTACTAATAACCCTCGTTTTAAGTATTATTGCTATCGTTGCTTGGGAAGCCTATTGGCGTTCTCAAGGATATTATCCAACCTTAAATGATGAAAAAGCTTTATGGGCAAAAGAACGAGCAAAACTTAAAAATGCTTCCAAAAATGATGTCGTTATCATTGGTGCTTCAAGAGCGTATTTCGATTTCCAGAAAAACATTTGGGAACAAGAAACGGGTGTTCAACCCATTCAGTTGGCGTCTACGGGTTCTACTCCCCTTCCAGCTTTACACGATATTGTTGAAAATACCGACTTTAAAGGGACGGTGATTGTGGGTGTAACTCCTGGATTACTTTTTTCAACCACTTTTCCAATGGCTCCCCCATGGAATAGAATACAGTCGAAAGTTGATTATTATTTCGATATGACCTATGCGCAAAAAGCCAATTACTTTTTGTCGGTTCCGCTTCAGAAAAACTTGGTATTAATGTCTGCCGATGAAGAAGAATGGGCAGATGATATCGATTTAAAATCTTTGTTAAGACGAGTTAATTTAGGAAAAAGAACAGAAAGTCCTGTAATGCCACCATTTTACAATTTCGGAATTGTTTCTACTGATAGAAATATGACTATGGCACCTAGAACTGTAACAGATACTGCCTATGCAAATTCGATTATTCGAGTTTGGAATTTCTTCGGAAAAGGAGCACCACCACCAGATAAAAACGCAACCACCGAATATTTTGTAAGAGATGCTGAAAAATTTATCGCTCGTGGCGGAAATCTAATTTTAGTAAGACCTCCTTCCAGTGGTGGGACCAGAATGGCAGAAAATATGTTTTTACAAAGAGAGCGCTTTTGGGATTCCTTAGTGGGAATTCTTCCTGTTAAGAATTATCATTTTGAAGATTATTCGCAACTAAAAAATCTTACCTGTCCAGAAGAATCGCATTTAAGCAAAGAAGACGCAGAATATTTTACCAAAGAATTGGCGAATATCATGATCAAAGATCAAGCAATCACTAACCTTAAAGCCAATTAATTATGTTATTTAATTCACTAAGTTTTATCGTATTTTTTGCAGTGGTATTGGTTTTTTATTATTCGAATTTCTTGAATTGGAAATCTAAAAAAGGACTGCTATTATTAGCCAGTTATATATTTTACGGAATGTGGAATCCACCCTTAGTTATTCTACTTTGGATCTCCACCATGATCGACTGGACCGCGGGAAAAAGACTCGCTGTTGAAGAAAACCAAGGCAAACGAAAAATGTGGTTGTACTTGAGTATGGCTGTTAACCTTGGGTTTTTAGGTTTTTTTAAATATGGAGATTTTCTGTTAGAAAACTTCATATTGATGATGAATTCTATGGGAGTAGCCTATGAAGCAAGACCAATGGATATTATACTTCCTATGGGGATTTCCTTTTATACGTTTCAGACCATGTCGTATACCATCGATATGTACAATAAAAAAATTGACCGAGCCAGAACCTTTTTAGATTTTGCATTGTATGTTACGTTCTTTCCGCAGTTAGTCGCAGGGCCGATTGTAAGAGCAAAAGATTTAATCACTCAGTTTTACGAACCTAAAAAAGCAACCATCAAACAGTTTATTTGGGGAATGTTCTTGCTTACTTTGGGAATGTTTGAGAAAGTAGTTTTAGCAGATACTTTATTATCTAATACCGCAGATACGGTTTTTAAACCCGGACAAATTTTAAATTTCTGGGATGCTTGGAGTGGGACTTTGGCATTTTCAGGTCAGATATTTTTCGATTTTGCAGGCTATTCCACATGTGCCATTGGGATTGCGTTGATGTTAGGAATTATTTTACCAGATAATTTTAGGTATCCGTATGCTTCCTTAGGCTTTTCAGATTTATGGGATCGTTGGCATATCTCTTTATCCAGTTGGTTACGGGATTATTTATACATTCCTTTAGGAGGAAATCGTCACGGAATTACCAGAATGTACGCAGCCTTAATGATTACGATGTTATTGGGAGGATTGTGGCACGGAGCCGCTTGGACCTTTATGGTTTGGGGAGGATTGCACGGAACCTATTTAATATTAGAAAAGCTTCAGAAGAAATACATACCTTTTAAAATTACCGCTTGGAACGGAATGTTTTTAGCATTTGTCACCTTTACCTGCGTGAATTTTACTTGGGTGTTTTTTAGAGCTAGAGAATTTGATACTGCTTGGAATATGATACAATCGATGCTATTTCTAAATCCTGAAGGCATTATGGTTTTAGAGACGCTCGACATTGTTAAAGTAATGGTGCTTACCGGGTTTTTATTTATCACCCATTGGTTGATGCGAAATACTTCGGTTAAAGAAGTATCTACCAAAGTATCGCCTTTACTTTTAGGGATTGTTTGGACGATTATGTTTTTCCTAATAGTTATTTCACAAGGAAGTGGAGAGCAATTTATTTATTTTCAATTCTAACACCCACGAATCCCGACAGTTATCGGGAGGATATCTCATTAATAAAAAACATGTCTTTGCGAGAGCAACGAAGCAATCTTAATAATTGAAACTTAAAACAAACAGATTACCGCGTCACTCCAAAAAAGGAGTTCCTCGTAATGACAAAACACTAAACAATGATCAACTTTTTCAAAAAAAAAGAAAACAACTAAAAAAATAATATGAAACTATTAAAATCAACTAGAATAGAATCTATCGACTTATTACGTGGTCTAGTAATGATAATTATGGCTTTAGATCATGTAAGGGATTATACTCATGTAGGTTATCTTTACTCAGATCCAACAAATTTAGATACCACCACTCCTATTTTATTTTTTACTCGTTGGATTACTCATTTTTGCGCTCCAGTGTTTGTTTTTCTTGCAGGTACTTCTGCTTTTTTATACGGTTCTAAAAAGGAATCTAAAAAAGATTTGGCTAAATTTTTATTTACCCGTGGGCTTTGGTTGGTTTTTACAGAACTAACCGTGGTTAACTTTGCTTGGACATTCGATATTGGATTAGGGCTTCATATTTTTCAAGTTATTTGGGTCATTGGAATTTGCATGATGTTATTATCAGCATTTATATACTTACCTAAAAGAATACTTTTAGTATTAGGATTAATCATCCTATTTGGACATAATTCTTTAGACGGAATTGTAGCAGAAGGAAATAATCCACTTTCAATATTGTGGTACTTTATACATCAAAATACCTTAATTTCATTTCAAGATGGCAGCACATTAATATTCATCGCTTATCCATTTTTATCTTGGTTTGGTATCATTCTACTAGGCTATTGCTTTGGTGAAATCTATAAAAAAGGATATGATAAAACCCTTAGAAAAAATTGGCTGTTAGGTTTGGGATTAGGTTCTTTATTACTTTTTATTATTATCCGATATGTCAATATTTATGGTGATTTAATGCCTTGGTCCTATCAAGGTGATATTGGTTTTACATTTATTTCATTTTTAAACACCACAAAATATCCGCCTTCTTTAGCATATACATTAATGACTTTGGGTCCTTCATTTTTGTTTTTATATGCTTCAGAAAACATTAAAAACTGGCTTACCAATGCTTTAGTCATTATTGGCAGAGTTCCTTTTTTCTTTTATATCATACATCTTTATCTTATACATATTTTTGGTATAATAGGTTTATTAATTTTAGGTGAAAACTGGAAGGAAATGATTTATACACCTGCCCGTTTTTCAAGTGGATACCTAGCCGACAAAGGATTTGATTTATGGGTCACCTATGTAATTTGGATACTAGTAATTCTAATACTTTTCCCCTTTTGTAAAATGTTTATGCAATACAAAGCCAATAATAGGGATAAATGGTGGCTGAGTTATTTATAATTATAAAAGAAAAAACAATGATTAATTTTTTTAGAAAAAAACGTAAAGCCTTAGTAGATGAAAACCGTTCTCTTAAATACGCTCGCTATGCCATTGGTGAAATTGTATTGGTAGTAATAGGAATTTTAATTGCCCTAAGCATCAACAATTGGAATGACCAACGAAAAGACATTGCTAAAGAGCAGCAAATTTTATTAAGTCTTCAAGAAGAGTTTAAACAAAATATTAAGGAGCTTAATTTTGACCATCAAATAAATTTGAGTTGTATAAAAGCAATAACAACGCTTTTAAATGTTGATAAAAATGTTGATTTTGAAACTAGAACAATAGATAGTTTGTTAGGTCAGGCCTTTAATTTCGCCACTTTTGACCCTAGATTGGGTGTTATTAATGACATCAGTTCATCTGGAAATCTTGAGTTGATAAGAGATTCAAAATTACGATACAAATTAAATCAATGGACAGGCGAGTTGGATGATTACAAAGAGGATGTTATTATTAGAAGAGATTATTGGATTAATAATGCTTCATTAATAAATATACTTCTACCTAAAAGAAATCAAGATGCCTCTATGGATAGAGAAGACTATTTAAGAGATATTCTAATTAAACCTATTCAGGTTCCAAAATCCAATTATGTTACCTTTTTGTCGAATCTTGAAATCGATGGATTTTTGTTTGATTATTATATGAATCAATCCTTTGTAACTATAAATGAAGAAGCCATTATGGCGTTTTTAAAAAGCACCTTACTGTTAATTGAAAGTAATATTAATCAGAATTAAATTAGTTGACTCAAAACATTTTTAAAATCAAAATCTGGAGGAGTTTGAAACTGAAATTAATAAAGAACTTTAAGAAGAAACGAATCACATAAACAACAAAATCAATACTAAAATAAAACAATACATTATGGGAATTTTTTGGGATTTATTACAAGAAGAAGAATTAGAAAAACAACAAAAACAAGCCAACAGTTTAGAGGATAGAATAGAAATTCTTGAAAGTGAACTTGAAAACACCAAAGTACTACTTAGAAAAACCTTGGCTGCTCTTGAAACACATCTATCAAAAGATATTGATGGAGATGGTAAAATGGGTTAAGACCAGTCTTTGCGTCCCGATGGCTATCGGGAGCAACGAAGCAATCTTAATAATTGAAACTAAAAACAAAAAGATTACCGCGTCATTCTAAAAAAGGAATTCCTCGCAATGACAAAACACTAAACCTATGATCAACTTCTTCAGAAAAAAAAGAAAAACTCTAGCAGATGAAAATAAATCACTAAAGTATGCTCGCTACGCCATTGGTGAAATTATCCTCGTTGTTATTGGGATTTTGATAGCATTAAGCATCAATAATTGGAACGACCATCGGAAAAATAAAAAGTACGAAAAAGAAATTTTGTTTTTAATTAACCAAAACTTAAAAAGTGACTCTCTATCCTTAACAATTGAATTACATAAAGCAACAGAAGCTATTTTACTAACAGACCGTTTACTAGAGCAAGTTGCATTAAAAAATTATGATGATA
>JASFZG010000082.1:0-5438 GCA_046055745.1 Flavobacteriaceae bacterium
CTTAAAACATCTCTTGGAGTATTTCTGGTTTTCTCTACTAAATCGAAGTAATTTCTAATATACTTCTCATCAACTTTTGTTTCCGTGCAGATCACTAAAATATTAGAAGCATTACCAACTTGTCCTTGGTTATAGGACATCGGAACCAATTCTTTAATTTTCTCAGGATTGCTAACCACTACTAATTTCAAGGGTTGTAAACCATAAGAAGTTGCCGTTAAATTAAAAGCTTCTTTTATTGTAGAAAGTTTTTCTTCGGAAAGTTTTTTATTTTCATCAAACTTTTTGGTCGCATAACGCCATTCTAATCGCTCTAATATTTTACTTGCCATAATTGTTTACTTTTGTTCTTCAGCAAAAATAAGAATTTTATTGACCTCTCTAACTTTAATAATTGATATGCTTACTAAAATTATGAAGAAATTAAATACCTGTATTTCTTAATTGAAAAAACTCCATACAAACAACTCATTTTTAGGTTTTTTATTTGCCTTACTCTCAACAGCAATCTGGTCTGGAAACTTTATTGTTGCAAGGGATTTATCTTCTGAAATTCCACCAATATCTTTGGCTTTTTGGAGATGGACAGTTGCAGTAATCGTCTTCACACCTTTTGCCATAAAGTCTTTAAAAGGAAATTGGAAAGAATTAATAAAAAACTATAAATATATTTTAATCACTTCGTTTTTTGGAGTCACCATTTTTAATACACTCATCTATATTGCTGGTAAAACTACAACAGCTTTAAATCTTTCACTAATTTCGATTACATTTCCGATATTCATCATTATTTTTTCTCGATTTCTCTACAAGGAAAAAATTACTTTCAGAAAAATAATTGGAATTGTCCTTGTAATGGTAGGTGTATCAACAATAATCACAAAAGGATCACTCACAGCTTTATTGGAACTATCGTTTCATCAAGGAGATATCTGGATGCTTTTAGCTGCTATTATTTTTGCTATTTATAGCATACTTTTAAAAAGGAAACCTAAGGAGTTAAATCTAATTCCATTTCAATATGCCTCTTTTGTAATTGGTTTAGCAATGCTTTTTCCTTTCTATTTATATGAAATTTCTATTACTGAAACCGTAATCTACAATTCAAACGTAATTGGATCCATTATATATATTGGAGTTTGTGCTTCCCTTTTAGCTTTCCTTCTTTGGAATAAAGCCATCTTACTTATTGGCCCTACCAAATCTGGAATGGTTTATTATACCTTACCTGTTTTTAGTGGGGTTCTTGCCTATTTTACCCTAAATGAAAGATTGAGTTTCTTTCATTTTTATAGTGCTGTTTTGATTATTTCAGGAATACTTATTTCAACTATATCAAAAAACAAAAATTAATTATTCACTATAAAATTTTTAGTGATGATTTTTGTTTCCGTATATACTTTTATGAAATATTTTCCGCTTGCTAATTCGTGAATAGGAAATGAAAATTTGTTACTTATTTCATTCGAGTGAATTTTATAGTAACTTACAATTTGTCCTAATTCATTAATAATAGCATACGATTGTATGGTTTCTGAAACATCTTTTAACTGCATCGTCATATAAACTCCTTCCGAAGGATTAGGGTATAAAAGTAAGTCATCATTTTTTTCAAAATCATTCAGTCCTAAAACATCAACCACTACAAATTGTCCCATCATCCCAGAATCTTCGTGGGTTAACATGTGACAGTGATACATGTATGGAACCGTATCATCTGCAAAATCTTCAAACTTGGTAATAAATCGCATCGTTCCTCCTCCTGCTGGCACTAAATAAGTGTCTTTCCAACCTTGAGCAGAAGCTGGTGGTGGATTTCCGTTAATATCTAAAATATAAAACTGAACATCGTGTACATGAAAGGGATGAGAAATTCCAGTGCTGTTTTGAACTGTCCAGATTTCAGTATTATTTAATGGAATTGTAACATTAATAATACTCATATCCATACTTACACCATTGATATTGAAAGTACCATTTAATTGGTCAGATCCAGGATTATCAGATTGCATCGCAAAAGTCCTTCCTTGGTCTGAATCACTTTCTAAATAAGGATTTTGATCCACTAAACTATTAGGAATTATTGTCACAGGGTTTGCAGTTTGCGGCACTACATTAAGTTGTAAAATATTAAAATCTGCTCCGTTTAATGGGTTTGGATTATAATTATCCATCGTCATTCCTGCTCCCATTCCAGGGTTGGTTGCTCCATAAATTCCATTAGAAAATTCAGAAGCATAACTCATTAATTGAATGGTTTGTCCGTTCATTCCGTTTAAATCTACTAATATCTCTGAACGTTCTCCTGGAGCCAAACGTAATCTTGTTAAAGCTGATGGAGCTTCTTTTAATCCTCCATCGGTCGCAATTTGATAGAAAGTCATATTTCCAGAAAAACCAAAATTGAAAACTCGCTGAGAAGAACCATTTAATAATCGAAGTCTTACAATTTGCGCTGGCACATCGGTTTCAGGATTTACCGTTGCATTTACCATTACCGTATCATCATTATTTGCGTGATTCACAATCTGAAAATTAGCATCAAAATCTTTTGTTTGAACCGCTAAAGGAATATCATCAACTCCATACGTTCTTGGTAAATCTAAAGCTGCTTCATCTGTATCTTTAACAATTATAAAACCTGCAATCCCTTTACTGGCATGCGCGTCGGTAACATCTAGTAGATGTGGGTGATACCAATAAGTAGCCGCTCTATCTAAAACAGTAAATTGTGGATTCCAAGTAACACCTGGATCAATAATCGTATGAGGACCTCCATCATTTTCTGCTGAAACGTGAAGACCGTGCCAATGTATCGTAGTTTCTTCCCCCAAATTATTGGTCACATTTATATTTAAGTTCTCCCCTTGATTTAAAATCAATGTGGGTCCTAAAATATTTCCATTCACTCCCATAGTTGCAGTAGTTTCTCCTGCAAAAAATTCGTGGGTACCATTTTGCAATGTCAAATTGATATCTGTACTTGTAATAGTTCCAGGAATGATTAACTCATTTTGAGAAAATAATGAAATGGAAATTAATGCTAATAATAGGGTGAAATATTGTTTTTTCATTTGTAGGTTTTTTAAAAAAGATAAGTTAATCTTAATATGCAAATATAATTATTTTACTTTGAAATTATATTCAAATTTTCTGAAACCCAATTTTTAATCTTTTTTTTATTTTCTTCGGAAAGAATTGCATTTCGATGAATAAGCGTATAAGAAAACATAGGCATTTCTTCATCGTCTATCTGATTGATAATCGATTTTAATTTGCTCTTTAATTTTCGGTTAGAATAAGACCCAACCTCACTAAAATTTAATTCTTCTTTTCCTTCAGTTATATGAGCTTCCATAAAATAACTTATAGGTTGAATCTTATTATACCAAGGATATTCTGTGCTATTACTATGACAATCATAACAAGAAGTTTCCAAAATTAATTGGATATTTTCAGGAATATCAAGAGTATTACTAATATCATTTTCTGAAATAGTATCACTTAAATTATAAGTTCTTGGAATAAATTGAATACCTATAAAAGTAATTACTAAAACTATAATTATTCTTTTTAGATACTTTTTCATCAAAAATGATTTAGTTTATTTGCTTTTGCATTTTACCACAATTCATCATTTTACTTCCGTAGAAAGGATTTTTAATTTCTTGGATTTCACTTAACCAAATCGCTCCTTTTCCGTTATTTGCCATTGGGCAAAAATCTTGATATAAAGTTTTCTCTGTTCCTAAAAGAGCGATTAAATCGTTCATATCATTGCTTAATACTTCAAAATGTTCACGTTGGTGGTCTATCGGACTTTTAACAATATGTTCTGCTTGCTCTGTTGCATTTTCAACTATTTCCATATATTCTGAATGTTGATCTTTGCTTAATGATCCCATATCAAAACTTGCAAAAGCATTTAATAATGATTCTCCACCTTTTGCGGCCGCTGATTTATCATCTGAAACTAACCCGTTTTTAATTTCTAAATAACCATCTACCATTGCTGATGTTGCTGAATTTTTATCGCTTGAAGTTTCTATATTTCTATTTTCTTCAGCATGTTCTCCTTCATCATCGTGATGTCCATCACTATTATCGTGCATTTCAGTGTTTTCACTTTCGTTATGATCTTCTGTTTTTTGTTCATTTTTACAAGCGGTAAATGTTAATGCAATTACAGCCAATACATAAATTGATTTTTTCATTTGTTTTTGTTTTTTTAATATTTAACTTTATTTA
This sequence comes from Flavobacteriaceae bacterium, assembly GCA_046055745.1. GTDB lineage: Bacteria > Bacteroidota > Bacteroidia > Flavobacteriales > Flavobacteriaceae > Marifrigoribacter. The sequence goes on from JASFZG010000082.1 coordinate 4,249, forward strand.
TTAGACCTCACAGGTTTTAAAACCTGTGAGGTCTTGAACTATTTTAAATTTACTCGTTTCAATCTTAAAGAATTTACAATTACCGAAACCGAACTAAAACTCATAGCCGCAGCAGCAATCATTGGTGATAATAACAGCCCGAATACTGGATATAAAACTCCGGCAGCAATCGGAACTCCAAGTACATTGTAAATAAAAGCAAAAAATAAATTTTCTTTAATATTCTTCATTACCGCTTTTCCTAGATTTATTGCTTTTACAATTCCTAATAAATCTCCTTTTACTAAAGTAACTTCGCTACTTTCAATGGCAACATCGGTTCCTGTTCCCATAGCGATTCCTATATCTGCTTGTGCTAAAGCTGGAGCATCATTAATGCCGTCGCCAGCCATTGCTACTACTTTTCCTTGAGCTTGTAACTCTTCAATTACTTTTAATTTATCTTCTGGCAAACATTCTGCTTTAAAGCTAGATAAATGCAATTCGTTTGCTACGCTTTTAGCAGTTCTTTTATTATCTCCTGTAAGCATAATAACCTCAATTCCTTTTTTCTGAAGTAAGGCGATCGCTTCTTTACTGGTTTCTTTTATGGCATCAGAAATAGTAACAAATCCTTCGACTTTTCCGTTTACCGAAATATAGGAAACCGTTTTACCCTGTTCCTGTTCTGCAATTACTTTACTGTTTATTTCATCCGAAATAGAAGCCTTGACTTGTTCCATTAATTTACTATTTCCTAAAGCAATTTCTTTTCCATCAACTGTACCAATTACTCCTTTACCCATTACAGCTTCAAAGTTATTAGACTCTTGAATTGTTATGTTTATATGTTTTCCGAATTTCACAATAGCTTCAGCTAAAGGATGTTCGCTATACTGATTTAAGGAAGCGATATATCCTAATAACTGAGGAGAAAATTCATTGGATGCATCCACCACTTTTTCAACCGATGGTTTTCCTTCGGTAATCGTTCCTGTTTTATCGGTAATTAATACATCTACTTTATTTAAGTTTTCTAAAGCTTCCGCATTCTTGATAAGAACACCGTTTTGTGCTCCTTTTCCAACACCAACCATTACAGACATTGGCGTTGCTAATCCCAATGCACAAGGACAAGCAATTATCAACACCGCAATAGCATTTACAAAAGCGAAAACCATTGCTGGATCTGGTCCAAAAATATACCAAAC
>JASFZG010000083.1:0-6688 GCA_046055745.1 Flavobacteriaceae bacterium
CTCCGTGAACCTCCGCGAATCTCAGCGTAACAACTAGAAAATTCAAGATTCCAACAATTATCAAATAATAAATCAATAATTTTGAACACAATATAAATTCCTTTTGGAATTTATAATTTAAACTTTGGAATTTTAGAATTATGAAACATTTACTATACCTTTCATTAATTACATTATTAGTCTCCTGTGGAAATAAAACTCCACAAAAATTTATAGTTCAGGGAGAAGCATTTGGAACAACATACTCCATACAAACCTATTCCAAAGAAAATATTCTCTTAGAAAAAGGAATAGATTCTGTAATTTATACCGTTAATAAATCGGTGAGTATTTATCTTCCAAAGAGTGATATTTCAAAAATAAATAAGGGAGATACTACAATTATTATAGATCAAATATTTATAGATAATTTTAAAATTTCTGAAGAAGTTCATAAAAATACCAATGGTTATTTTGATCCTACAATCGGCGTTCTACGAAATGCATATGGTTTTGGAGATACTAAGCCATTAAAAGAAATAGATAGTTTAACGTTGGATTCCTTATTGCAATTTGTAGGATTTGATAAAGTAAAACTCACTTCAGAAAATAAAATCATTAAGCAACATTCAGCTATTTATTTTGATTTTAATGCAGTTGCAAAAGGCTACGGAATTGATCAAATAGGAATTTATCTAACTTCAGAAGGAATTGATAATTACTTAATTGAACTGGGCGGCGAAATTTTAGCCAAAGGAAAAAATCTTGCCAAAAACAAAGCTTGGGTAGTTGGTATTGAAAATGTAGATTCTAAATTGGAAGACAGAAGTTATTCCTCGATTGTTGCTTTAACAAACGAAGCCATGGCAGCTTCTGGAAACTACAGAAAATTTAGAATAGATTCTTTAACAGGAAAAAAATACGTTCATACTTTAAATCCTATAACAGGATCTGCTGAAAAAAGTGATGTTACTAGCGCAACGGTAATAGCTTCTACTTGTGCTATGGCTGATGCTTATGCAACTTCATTTATGGCTTTAGGGTTAGAAAAGTCTAAAGAGGTTTTAAAAACATTAAACGGAATTGAAGCATATCTAACTTACAACGACGAAAATAATAAAGAAAATATTTTTATCACGGAAGGGTTTAAAAACAAGCTATTAGATTAACACATACTCTGAGAAATAGTTTTAAAATTCAAATTCGTACCCTTGAAACATTCGATATGACAAACACTCAGGGTGCTTTATTATATTTAACTATACAAAACTATGGTATCTCTTTCCATGAATTTTTGTGTAATAGTCTTATGGTTTCCTGCAAACAGGAATTATTTCACCTTTTGCCAATCTGTATTTATCAATATCAATTTCTGAAAGCTTTTGAGTATAGTCTACTTCCGAAACTTTAAAACCGATACTTCGAAGTTTATCAAAATAATCACGGCCATAGATTCTCACATGATCGTATTGCCCAAATATTTTAGCGCGTTCTTTTGGGTCGGTGATGCTATCGTCTTCAAAAGTTGTTGCTCTTGAAAGATCTTGTGGTATCTGAAAAATTCCAATTCCGTTAGGGGCTAAAACTCGATATAATTCTTGCATTGCCTTGGTGTCATCTGGAATATGTTCCAATACGTGATTACAGAAAATATAATCAAACTCATTATCCTTAAACGGAAGATTACAAATATCTGCTTTTACATCAGCCAAAGGAGAGTTGAGGTCTGTAGTAGTGTAATCAAGGTTTTTCATTTTCTTGAAACGCTTATAAAACGCTTGTTCTGGCGCAAAATGAAGAAGTTTAGGTTTCTTTTTACTTGTAAAGAATCTTGTTTCATTTTCTAAATACAGCCAAAATAATCGGTGCCTTTCAAGAGATAGTGTTCCAGGAGCTAATACATTTTCTCGTATTTTTTCATAACCGTAGGGTAAAAATTTACGATAGGATTTTCCATCTATAGGATCTGTATATTTAGTTCCTTTTAAAAAGAAGGTGATCAACGGCCTAACCCAATAACTTATTTTGATAAGGATTGGTCTTGGAATTGTATTTAATGCTTTTGAAACAATTTTCACGAGCTAGCTAATTAATTCTAAATTCATCCTCTTCAGAACTCTCTATCCCAAGAGCCTCATATACATAATCAAAAGTAGAAAGTAATTGAGGTTTCCCGTTTACAATTGCAACATCATGTTCAAAATGTGCACTAGGCTTGCGATCTTTGGTTAAAATTGTCCAACCATCTTTTAATTGCTCTATGCGTTTGGTACCCATATTAATCATTGGTTCAATGGCAACCGTCATTCCTTCGATCAATTTTTTTCCTCTTCCTCGCCTTCCGTAATTCGGCATTTCTGGGTCTTCGTGCATCGTTTTTCCTAAGCCGTGACCTACCAATTCTCTTACCACTCCATAACCATGAGCTTCACAATATTGCTGAATTGCATAACCAACATCGCCAGTTCGTTTACCAATTTTTAATTCACGAATTCCTGCATAGAGTGATTCCTTGGTGATTTTTAATAGTTTTTCAACTTCAGAAGAAACTTCACCTACAGCAAAAGTATAAGCGTGATCACCGTAATATTCATTTTTTATTGCACCACAATCTATAGAAATAATATCGCCTTCTTGTAAAGGAGTATCATTTGGAATCCCATGTACCACTTGTGCATTCGGACTCATACAAAGCGTATTTGGAAAATCATACAGACCTAAAAATCCAGGAATTGCTCCTTGCTCTCGAATAAAATCTTCAGCAAGTTTATCTAAATAAAGTGTGGTAACTCCTGGTTTAACTTCGCTTGCTAACATTCCTAATGTTTTTGAAACTACCAAAGCAGCTTCTCGCATTAGTTCAATTTCTTCTTTTGTTTTAACTATAATCATTATTTGTTTTGGCTAATTTAATTTAAAATCTTCGGTCTCCTGTCTTCGAGTATCTAGCTTATTAAAAACCGAACCACCTTTTCTTTTTTGGTGGGATGGGTGCTTCTTGATTTAATAATTTTTGGTAGATTTCTCCCCATCCTAACATTCCACCAATATTTCTATCATCGATGAAAATATCTGCATTTATTTTTCGACTGTATTTTGGATCAAATTCTTCTTCTGGGAAACTTTTATTTACAGCATAGAATGTAATTCCGTTTTTCTTACAAAATGAAACGGCATCATCTAAAGTAGCCCCACTTCTATAAGTCCAAAGAATAAGTCGATGTCCTTGTTCTTGTAACTTTTTTAAAGTTTCAAAAGCAAAAAGTTTGGCTTTTCCAATTTTTGGATATTCATCTTCTGCGATGGTTCCATCAAAATCGACTGCTATGGTAAGTGTATTTGAAATCATATTTATTAATAGCTTGCAAAATTACAAAGAATTTAAACGAATTATTCTTCGTAAGAATGTTTGTAGCCAGTTTCGTTTAAAATTGCTAACATATCTTTTTCTAAAGTTTCTTGTGCTAATTCCACATAACGTCCAATTTCCTTACCTTCTTTATAAAAAATGATAGTGGGCACATATTGGATGTCCATATTTTTTTCAAGGTGTTTAGGAGTTTCTTTATCGTGATTTACAGCTATTATTTCTATGTTAGAATAATCAAATTCTGCGGCATCTAAAATTTTATAAAGTGCTGGTGTTTCTCTTTGGCTATCACTGCACCAAGTGCCCATAAAAACTTTAATATTAATATCTTTTAACTTAGGACTTATAGCCTTAATAGTTTCTATATCTAATGGGTGATTATTATAATTTTCACTAAACCATTCTGAAAAATCAGCTGCTTTAAACCCTTGAAGAGTTATTTTTCCTAACAACATCATATTGTTATCTACCGTGTCTTTTACCAGGATATTTATTTCTTGTTGAACTTCTTTTTGTTCTGAAGTGGTTTCAGTTTTTTTAGATTCTTCTTTCTTTTCAACTTTATTATTACAAGAAATTAATAAGGTTACAATAAATAAAAAGGCTAACTTTTTCATAATGATTATTTTATTAAAATTGAATTTTGAGTCATTAGTTCGGGTTTTTCAATCTCCATTAAATCTAAAATAGTAGGAGCGATATCACCTAAGATTCCATTACTGATTTTTATTTGATCCTTGTCGATGAGTATCACAGGTACAGGATTGGTAGTGTGTGCTGTATTTGGTGAGCCATCTGGATTTACCATCATTTCGCAATTTCCGTGATCGGCTAATAGGATGGTAGCATATCCGTTTTCTAAAGCTGTTTCAATTACAGATTTTGCGCAAGAATCAATGGTTTCACAAGCTTTTATGGCTGCTTCCATAATTCCAGTATGACCAACCATATCTGTATTTGCAAAATTAAGGCAGATAAAATCGGCTGATTTCGACTTAATTTCAGGAATAATTTTATCACGAACTTGATGTGCGCTCATTTCTGGTTGAAGGTCGTAAGTGGCAACTTTTGGTGACGGACATAATATACGAGATTCTCCCACAAAAGGTTTTTCTCTTCCTCCCGAAAAGAAAAAAGTTACGTGTGGGTATTTTTCGGTTTCTGCTATTCGTATTTGCTTTTTTTGATGCTTTTCTAAAACTTCACCAAGTGTTTCTTGTAAATCTTCTTTATTATAAATTACTTTAATTCCTTCAAAAGAATGATCGTAATTGGTAAGTGTTACATAATACAGTGGAATGCGATTCATTCCAAATTCTTCAAAATTTTCCTGACTTAAAACTTGCGTTAATTGCCTTCCGCGATCGGTTCTAAAATTAAAGAATATCACGACATCGTCTTTTTCAATTTTGGTAATGGGTTGGTTGTTTTCAGTTATAACAATAGGTTCTAGAAATTCATCTGTAATCCCTTCCTCGTAACTTTTCTGAATACTTTCAACAGCATTGGTAGATTTATTCCCTTTTCCGAAGTGCAATAAATCATACGATTTTTTCACACGTTCCCAACGTTTATCACGATCCATCGCAAAATATCTTCCGATTACCGAAGCGATTTTACCCGTAGTTTTATCTAAATGTTCTTGTAATTCTGAAATAAATCCTGCTCCCGAATGCGGATCCACATCACGACCATCGGTAAAGGCATGAATAAACACTTTTTCTAATCCTTCTTGATGCGCAGCACTTACCAATCCCTTTAAATGGTTGATATGAGAATGTACACCACCATCGGAAACCAAGCCTAAAAAATGAATATTTTTACCATAAGTTTTAGCATATTCAAACGCTTGTTTTAAAACAGGCTCATCTTTTAAAGTGTTGTTTTTAACTGCTAAATTTACTTTTACCAAATCTTGATACACAATTCGTCCAGCACCAAGGTTCATATGACCCACTTCGCTGTTCCCCATTTGCCCTTCAGGTAAACCAACATTTAAACCATCTGTTCGGATTTGAGCATTTGGATAGGTGTTGTAAAGTGAATCAATATAAGGCGTTTTGGCCTGTGCAATTGCCGAAACTTTTGGGTCTTGGGTAATTCCCCAGCCATCTAAAATTAGTAAAAGGACTTTCTTGTTCATAGTTGCTGTTAAATTGCAAAGATAATCACACTAAAGTAATTTAGGATTAATATCTAAGATGTTTTGGTTACGGTATTTCTGAATAAATTCTTCAGAAAAATATTCATTTCCCAATACTTTTTCTTCTTTAAGAATTGCTTTTAAATTCAATTTTTTATATTCCTGAAGCATTGGTTTTGAAACAGGAGCATAACTAAAATGCCAAGGTTCGTATTTAAACCCTTTTCGGTTAGGGTTATTGGTGTAAACTTCATAAAACCCAAAATCTTCCGAGTGTATATTAAGCCATTCTTTTAGTTTGCAATATGGGCCATTACCATAAAAATTATCTTCTTCTAAAACGCTTTTAGGCCTAGGAAGGTTTCCATCAATGATGTCGATGTCGGTTCCCCAATGATGTCGTGAAGTGCCTGGAATAGTAGAGTATTCAATGATTTTGTTAATTGCTTCTGAAGGGTTTAATCCTTGTGATGTAAATTTTCTATATTTTCTTTCAAATATTTCTTTTTGTTTTTGAAAGCTTCTGTAAGCGGAAACAACTTCAATATTAATTCCTTCTTTTTTGGCTTCAGACTTCATTTTTAAAAATGCCATTTTTGCTTCTTTATGCATTTTTGAAGTATAAGAATCACCAATAATGTCTGGATTTCCTTTTCCTATTAATTGATTTCGACTGAATTTTTCTTGTAATAAAGTGAACGATTTTAACGAAAAAATAGACACAAATAATCCACTAAGTCCAATAGTTTTTAAAAAGTGGTTTCGTTTCATTTCTGTTAGAATATTATTGCGTAATTTTATAAAAAATAAAGATTTAAAGCTATGAAAACTTTTAAAATTACCAGCCTATTATTCCTTTTTATTTTATCAACTCTTTCTATTTGGTCGCAAAATGTAATGATAAGTAATTCTTCTTCACCAAATGAGCCTTCTATAAAAATGAATCCATTAAATACAGATTTTATAGTAGCGGGAGCAAATTTGAATAATTACTATTATAGTAGTGATGGTGGGAGTTCTTGGGATATTGGAACTTTAACATCTTCGGCTTATGGAGTATGGGGTGATCCAGTTATTGATGTTGATCCCGATGGTAATTTTTATTTCTTTCATTTATCAAATCCTGCTAGTGGAAATTGGATAGATCGTATTGTTTGTCAGAAATCCATAGACAACGGGCAATCCTGGAACGATGG
>JASFZG010000084.1:0-12575 GCA_046055745.1 Flavobacteriaceae bacterium
CAAAACGATAAATGGGTGGAGCCAGAACATACGGCAGTTTTTGTACCTAACAGCAATTCAACCTTTCTTTGGTTAAGTGAACGAGATGGATTTATGAATCTATATGAGTACGATATTGACAACCAATCTGAAAGACAACTTACCCATTTTAGTTGGGTGATTAAAGAGATTTTAGGTTTTGATGAAAAAGGGAAAAATGTAATTGTTACAGGAACTGGAAATGATGCTAGAGAAACCAAAGCTTTTAAAATTAGTTTAAAAAACGGAAAGATTACTATTTTAACTTCAGAAGAAGGAACTCATAATGTGCAATTAAGTCCGAATGGAAATTACATCATCGACAGTTATTCTAGTCTTGATGTGCCGAGAGTTGTTAAAAGAAAATCGATTAAAAACGAAGAGGAAGTAACTATTTACACTTCAGAAAATCCAATGGAAGGATACCAATTAGGAACTACAGAATTAGTAACTCTAAAAGCAAAAGACGGAAGCAATTTATTCGGAAGAATTATAAAACCTGCTAATTTTGATACTTCTAAAAAATATCCTGTTTTAGTATATGTTTATGGAGGTCCTCACGCACAAATGGTCACCAATTCTTGGTTAGGAGGTTCAAATTTATGGATGCAATGGATGGCTGCAGAGCAAGATTATGTGGTGTTTACAGTTGATAATCACGGTTCTGAATATCGTGGTTTTGATTTTGAAAGCGTGATTCATCGTCAAGTGGGTGAAGTTGAAATGGAGGATCAATTAATAGGTGTTGACTATTTAAAATCATTGCCTTATGTAGATGGAAATAGATTGGCAATTCACGGTTGGAGTTATGGTGGTTTTATGACCAACTCTTTAATGTTACGTCATCCAGGAGTTTTTACAACGGCTGTTGCTGGAGGTCCTGTAACCGATTGGAAATACTACGAAATTATGTATGGCGAACGTTATATGGACCGTTGGCAAGAAAATGAAGAAGGATTTGAAAAAGCAAAAGTGCATAATTATGTAAAAAATCTCGATGGAAAATTATTAGAAATTATTGGGAGTGTAGATCCTACGGTGGTGCCTCAACATACGATGACTTTATTACAAGAGTTTGTGAAAAATAAAGTACAAGTAGATTTTTTCAGCTATCCAATGCATCCTCATAATGTTCGTGGCCTAGATCGTGCACATTTAATGAAAAAAGTGTTGGATTATGTTATTTTGAATAATAAATAGAGAATTTTATGACTTTAGTAGAAAAAATAAATAAGCTTAAAAAGGAAAAAAATGCTGTAATCTTGGCACATTATTACCAAGAAGATGAGATCCAAGATATTGCAGATTACGTAGGTGATAGTTTAGGTTTGTCTCAACAAGCAGCCAAAACAGATGCGGATATTATTGTATTTGCAGGAGTGCATTTTATGGCAGAAACTGCAAAAATATTAAGCCCAGATAAAATGGTGGTACTTCCGGATCTTGAAGCAGGATGCTCATTGGCAGACTCTTGTCCTGCCGAATTATTCGAGCCTTTTGTAAAATCTCATCCAGATCATACTGTAATAACCTATGTAAATTGTAGTGCCGAAGTAAAAGCATTAACAGATATTGTTTGTACTTCGTCAAATGCATTGAAAATTGTAGAATCAATTCCGAAAGACAAGCCGATTATTTTTGCACCAGACAGAAATTTAGGCAAATATATTATTAGTCAGACCGGAAGAGATATGCTTCTTTGGGATGGAAGTTGTGTGGTTCATGAAGCTTTTTCGATTGATAAATTATTAAAACTTCATCAAGAACATCCAGATTTTGTAATTATTGCACATCCAGAATCTGAAGAGCATATTTTAAAAGTTGCTACCTATGTGGGATCCACTTCGGGGATGATAAATTACGTGAAGGAGCATTCAGAAAAAAGTTTTATCGTTGCTACCGAAGCCGGTATTTTGTATAAAATGCAACAAGAAGTTCCTAATACAGAATTGGTGCCGGCACCTGCAAAAGAGGACAATACTTGTGCTTGTAGTGAATGTCCATATATGAAAATAAATACGATGGAAAAACTTTATAACTGTTTGCTTAATGAAAGTCCGCAGATAGAAGTACCAAAAGAAATTCGTGAAAAAGCATTGATTCCTATTGAACGAATGCTGGAACTTTCAAAATAGATGATGATAAAAACAAATTATTTAGTGATTGGTTCTGGAGTAGCCGGTCTATCATATGCCATTAAAATTGCTGAAAAATTTCCAGAAAGATCGGTAGTTATTGTCACCAAAGGAGAAGAAGACGAGTCCAATACAAAATATGCTCAAGGTGGTGTAGCTATTGTTTTGGATGAACAAGAAGATTCTTTTCAGAAACACATACAAGATACTTTAATTGCTGGTGACGGATTATGTGACAGATCTGTTGTTGAAATGGTTATTAAAGAAGGACCTAAACGCTTTAAAGAACTGGTGGTTTGGGGCGCAAATTTTGATGTAGATACCGAAGGAAACTATGACTTAGGAAGAGAAGGAGGACATTCAGAATATCGGGTAGCACATCATAAAGATATCACTGGTTTTGAAATTGAAAGAGCTTTGTTACAACGTGTTCATCAACTTCCAAATGTAACTTTACTAGCACATCATTTTGCTATAGATTTAATTACTGAACATCAATTAAATATTCCAAATACTGAAGATGTCTCTTGTTATGGAGCTTATGTTTTAAATGAAAAAACAGGAGAAATAATAACTATTCAAGCAGAAACAACTTTATTAGCTTCAGGAGGAATTGGAAGTGTTTACGGTCATACCACCAATCCTGTTATTGCAACGGGCGACGGAATTGCAATGGCATATCGTGCAAAAGCACAGATTAAAGACATGGAATTTATTCAATTTCATCCTACGGTACTTTACAATCCAGAAGGGGGTTCTTCATTTTTAATTTCAGAAGCAGTTCGTGGTTTTGGAGCTTATTTACGAAATAAAGAAGGACACCGATTTATGCCCGATTATGACGAAAGAGCCGAATTAGCTTCCAGAGATATTGTATCACAAAGTATCGATGCTGAATTAAAAAAATCTGGGGATACTCATGTGTTTTTAGATTGTACTCATTTAGATATTGTAGATTTTAAAAAACACTTCCCAAACATATATAAAGAATGTTTAAGAAATCATATTGATATTGAGAAGGATTGGATTCCTGTAGTTCCTGCTTCTCATTATTTATGTGGAGGTGTCGTTGTAGATAAACAAGGAAAAACCTCTGTCAATAACCTTTTTGCTTGTGGCGAATGTACTAGAACAGGATTACACGGCGCAAATAGATTAGCTTCAAATTCGTTATTAGAAGCTTTGGTTTATTCTCATAATATTTACAAATACCTAACGAATCATTTTGTAGAACCAAAATCTATTAGGATTCCCGAATGGAACGACGAAGGAACAACTATTCCAAAGGAATGTATTTTAACCACTCATAACCTCAAACAGCTTCAGGCATTAATGCGTAATTATGTTGGTATTGTAAGAAGCAACGACCTTTTAACAAAAGCCATTGGGCGTTTAGATTTAATTTATAATGAAATAGAAGAGCTCTACCAGACTTCAAAATTAGAAACTTCTCTTTGTGAATTACGGAATATGATTAATGTAGCACACCTTATTATTAGCCAGTCCTTAGAACGGAAAGAAAATAAAGGTGGGTATTATAATATTGATAATTTAAAATAGTAATGGTGTAAGGTTATTAATTAATAAAACCCAATTTGAATGATAAAATTATTTTTAAAAGCTAAACATTGGCAATTGTTTATTCTTTTGTTTGGAGTTCCATTAATATTCCAAATATTTATGATAGCCTCAATGTTTATAGATATTAAAACTGAAGGAACTCCAAACCCAAAATATATGTTAGATACATTATTAGTTTTCCCTATAATTATGGTTCTGTTTATAGGAATATTTTTCGGATGGTTTTGGGCAATAGCAATTGGGTTAAAAGAAAAAATTCCGAAAGAAATAAAAATGAAAACTAAAAAATTTAAAATTTTATTTTTTATACCAATATTCTATATCTTTTTTCTAATGATATATATGGCAGGTATTTTTAATGGACTTATTACATATAGAATTGATTCTGAAAATTGGGTTGTAGCAATAATATTACCTTTACATTTATTATCAATGTTTTCTGTTTTCCACACAATGTATTATGTTGCAAAAACAATTAAAACAGCTGAATTAAAACGAAAAATTGGATTTGGAGATTTCGCTGGAGAATTCTTTTTATTATGGTTTTACTTTATTGGAATTTGGATTATACAAACTAAAGTAAATAAATTAGCTGAATATAATAATACGGTTAACCTTTGATAATTTAAAATAGTAATGGTGTAAGTACGATAGCTAAAAATGAAGTACACAAAATTATTTTTATTATTTATTATTACAGTAACACTCGCAGGCTGTTCAATAAAGGAATATTATTTCCCAATGGCTGAACTTGTTGAAGGTAAAATCTATACGTATGAATGTAAAGCTGAACCATCAAATACGGAATTTTGGAAACTAACTTCAAACCTAACTGATAATACTCTTATTACTGAAGCATTTAATTCTGATTATAAACAATATGAGTTTTTTAAAGAACAACTGAATAATAATGGGGCAATATTACTAGAGTTTATTAGCTATAGATCCAATGAAAATGAACAAAACGTAAGTGCTGTAATAAACAAACCAATTGATTTAGATGTATTTAAATGGAAAACGGATAATCCATATAAATATTCTTCAGAAACAATTGATGAAAATTATGGAAAAGTAATTTTTGAAAAGAAAAGAGAATTCCTTGAAGAAGTAAAATTAACTGTTCTTGAAAAAGAACACAAAGCATTAAAATTTAAAGAAAGTTACAAAACTGTAGTTTCTAAAACTAAACAAAAGTATGAATACAGTCAGTTTAGTTATTATGCGAAGGGTATTGGACTTGTGAAAATGGAAAAAGAATATCCTGACGGAGCGATTCAAGTTTTAGAATTGACTAAAATATTATCAATACCAGAATGGGAAAAAGAAAAATTAGCAAGTAACTAAAATAATTAGTTCTATCCTTTCTCTCTAAATCTGAAATTATATGTGATGCTTAATTTGGTGTCTAATTGTTTTTAAACTGAGCTCTTATCATCCTAAAAATAGCTACTACAAAAACCGCACTTGCTAAAAATAAAGCGAGGTAATAAAAACCTCCAAACCAAGAAAATATCCCATTCCCAAATAAGAGCGCTTCGGTAAGCAGAAAAGCTAAAAAGTATAATTTATAGTTAGTTTTAGATATGCTGAAAAATTTAAAAATACTTAAAAACAGAAAGATTGAAATACTTACAATTCCTAAAAACACCCAATGTAAGTAGGCGATTATCAAATCTTTATGCATAGAAACAAGATTTGCAATTACTGGAAAAGACCCAACTATTTGGAAAGTAAGTTTCAGAATAAATAATAATTTTACTGTTTTTAATAATTGATTTTCAATTTTGGTTAGCATTCCTTTTAATCGATTTGAAAAGTGTTGAATCGACTCTAACAATACAATAAATACTGCAAATTGGAAAATACTTCCTATTAAAGCCAAGGCGTTAAAAAGTATCGATGGTTTCATCCACAATACAGAATGAAAAAAAGTTAGAAAAACGCCTACTAAAAATAAATTATAAAACAATTTGAATTTCTTTTCCAGAATAAAAACCCCTTCATTTTTAAATAAGCCAATTTCTAATAATACTAATGAATTTTTATTTTTTTCAAGATATGCAAAAAACAGACCTAATAAAGCCACTAAAAACCATCCGTTGTATTGAAAATGTAAAAAGAAATATATCGCATTTCGGTACCAAGGTGAAGTGCTTCCCAAGGTGTTCATAATAATTCCTAAGGCCCAAGGACCAAGGCTTGAAAACACCATCAACCATAAGGAGGCTCTAATTAACTTATATGATTTTAATTGTTTTTGTTCGGATGAAGTATGTTTCAGAAACAACCAAATAAACACATAGGAATTCAGTAAAAACAAAGTGGAAAACACAATGGAAAAGAAGGCATATCCAGTAAATGGAAAGCTAAACATCATTCCAATAATGGAAATTTGAGTACTCCAAAAAAGTTTGTTAAAGGTTTTATCTTTTCCTTTTTCAGAAAGAAATAATTTGTAAATAAGAGTGGTTAATGCTGTGTAAACCCACCCCAATAATGCAATATGAGAATGTGTATGCAATATGTTTTTGTAGTTGAAGGTAATATCTGCAACGTGAAACATTCGCATAAACACTCCCAAAAGTGCGACTATAAAAAAGTAGCCAAAAGCTATTTTAATTTGTTGTTTTAGATTCATTTTTGCCCAATTGACATTTTTCTTCTACACTTCGACTCCGCTCAGTGACCGAAGAAAAATTAAAAATGCAATCTACATGAATTTAAATCTATCCTAATAATTTTTTTTCTAAAGCGATTGCTTTTCCGTGTAAAATATTATTCTCTAAATGGATATGTTGATGCAAATCTTCTTCAAACTCTTGTAAACTAGCGTATAAAGCTCTAAAAGTATTACAAGCTTCAGCTGGTGGCGTGTAGTTGTCACTTAGTTTGGCAATTTTTTTGAAAATATCACCAACCGTTTCGTGTTCACTCTCCATCATATTAATAGGATTGTTCACGGTTCCAAAATGAGCTGCTTTTAAATCGGTTCCTTCTTTATCGGCTTTTATCAATTGTTTGATAAATGGAAAAAGCACCAATTCTTCTTTCTTTAAATGTGCGGCAAGATCTCCAGCTGCTTCTTGAAACAAACGATTAATTTCAACCACTTCATCATGATGATGACCGTGAACCGTTGCTACTTTTTCAGCATATTGACTAATAATTGGTAAACTTTGCTCTACATACGAATGATGTACATTTACAATATGGTCGATTAGAAACCCTAATTCCCAACTGTTATAATCGTGAGATCTGTTTGGAGCTTCATCTACAGCATTTAATTCTAGCTCTAGCATTTTATAATCTACTTTATGTTTGGCACAGGCTTTTTCTAGAGAAATTCCCCCGCCACAGCAAAAATCGATTCCGTGTTTTTTAAAAACATTAGATGCTTTTATGTTTTCGGTTACTACTTCTGCGACTGTTTTATTTTCGTTAATATTCATAGTATTTTATTTTGATGCAAAAATACTTAAAAAAGATTAATTTGTCTTTAATTAATCTAAATAAAAAAAAGACTAGAGGCAAAACAGCTTCTTTTAGTAATAAAAAAAGCTTCTTTTTTTAGAGGGGGTTTATCCTAAATTTTTACATATTATTGTTAATAACAATAGAAAATTATTATTTTTTTATATCTTAATGGAATATTCTAAAAAAAATAGGATTAGAAATCAGTGAAGATGGATTTAAATATTAACTTAATAATAGATATTATAATAATTGTCCCTGGGGTATTTTTTAGTCTTATCTTTTTATTTTCTTCAAAATCAAACAAAATTTTATTGTTATTAGGGCTTTTTTTGTTGTCATTTTCTGTTGAAAGAATACCAGGCATATTTCTATATTTAAAAGCCAACTATTATCAAAAACATCTTTATTGGATAATAACATTGTCTTCATTATCAAATTACTTAACAACACCTCTATTATATTTATTTATTAAGAAAGTATATAGTCCAACGAAAAGCATTAACCACCTTATATTTATTCCTAGTGTAGTTCTAATTGGTATTTATTTTACTTTTTACACAAAAACTATCTTTTTTGAACCCAATAATTATTTGTTTTTTATACTAATCTTATGTACAACATTAATATTTAATATAGTGTTTTTGATAATGACATACAATATGGTTGTAAGCCATGAGAATCAATCAAAAAACAATGTGTATTCTTTAAGTTGGGTTAAGTATTTTATTTATGGTTATTTAATTTTATTGTTACTTCAAATAAATATTGAATTTAAATATTTTGATGGAATTGTTGTAAACATTATCGACGAAGTTTTAAATGATCTCATGATTTTTTTAGTTTTATATAAAGCCTTTGAATTAATATATATTCCATCTATTGCCCGTAATAAATCTAAAAAACAATTAGATAATACTAGAGCTATCCACGATTTTAAAAAAATAAATAACACAATTGTTAATAAAAAATTATATAAAAAAGTAGACTTGACAATTTTAGAATTATCAAAAGAAATGGACGCTAAAATTCATCCAAAACGCATTTCAAGAGCAATTAACAATCAAGTTAATATGAATTTCAATAAATACATTAATTGCTTTAGGATAAATGAAGCTAAAAAGATGCTTTTAAATGATAAATTATATGATAAATTGTCTATTGAAGGTATAAGTAAAGAGGCAGGTTTTAACTCAAGAAGTGCTTTTTACAAAACATTTAAAAAATCAACAGGTACAACACCTACAGATTATAGAGGCATTTTAAAATAGAATAAAGTTAAACTTGTTACCATATAAAAAACAGTATTTAATATTGTCTCATTTCCCGAATCAACACATTTCATACAAGAATAATAACATTTATTTCTTTACCTTTAAAATAAAAAAATCCAGAAATATAGGAAGCAATAATTCATAATTAGCTTATAGATTTGGTACTTTATAGTTTTTTGAAGTTG
The DNA here is from genome assembly GCA_046055745.1 of Flavobacteriaceae bacterium. Classification (GTDB taxonomy): domain Bacteria; phylum Bacteroidota; class Bacteroidia; order Flavobacteriales; family Flavobacteriaceae; genus Marifrigoribacter. The sequence goes on from JASFZG010000084.1 coordinate 8,665, forward strand.
CTTCCTTATTTCTTTAGTTATAATTGTGATACAATTTAAAATTCGTGAATATATTACATTTATTTTCCTTAAAAATGAGAATTGAAGAAAGCAAATATATTAATTTATTAAAGATGAAGATTTCATTATCTTTTGGTGATTTTTATTTTTTTGATTATTTTATTATTTCAGAAATATTTGAAGGTGTAGTCCTCGATTGTAATAAAGGGAAGCAGATATTAAAAATAGCAAAAAAACAATATGGAAGTGATCTGTCAAAGATTATATTAATTTCTAATAGAATCAACTCCTATTCTTTAATACCTCAAAATTGGTTGAAATTTGATAAAACTAAAAACACTTTTAAATCTTACTTCATAATTCCATATAACTTAATGTGTAAAAACAACATCAGATTAGAGGAATATTTCTCTGAAATTTCTTTTAAATACCTTTATAATTTAGACATAGCAGTTAATAAAGCCTTATGTTTAAATTAATTACATTTTTATAACACATCCTAATGTTTACAACCAATTCTAAACTTTAACTCTCCTTTTGAATTGTTAAATTTTGTTCTGATTCAAGATTCGAGACAGTTAATATTTGGTTTTCTATTATAACATTGTGTACATTGTATACGACTTAACAAGTATGTTATCATACGTATAGTCATAGAATTGATTATTTATTGTTACCCAAATCTGAATAATTAGTTAATAAAACTTTTACCCAAATTTTAATGAAAGTTTATGCACAAAAAACACTTAACCTAAGTTTATTTTTAATATTACTATTTTTTTTTCTTCTAACTAATGCACAAGTTGGAATTAACACTACTAGCCCAAATGGTATTTTAGAAGTAAATAGTAGTAGTTATGGAATTGTTTTACCTAGAATTTCATTAACTGCCACAAACACAAAGTTGCCTGTTGTTAATCCAAATGGTATTGCGCCATCTTATAATTTAGCAGTAGGTACAGTAGTATATAATAACAATACCACCACTACAGGGTCGTATGATGTGGTTCCTGGTATTTATGTATGGTCTGGAACAGAATGGATTCCAAAATTCACAAAAAAGCATGCTGTTTTTTATAAGCAATCTGGAACAGGAATAGATGGTGGCAGTGGTTTTAGAACCGCATCATCTTCTGGTTATCAAGATATTCCAAATTTAGCTTCCAAAACATTCACACCTAAATATACAGGAGTTTATAAACTCGAAATAAGTGTAAATTTTGGAGCTGGGGAAGCTCTTGATAATGGCTCTGAACTTGATGTTGTTTCTCAAACTGCAGATTTTAGATTCACTTTCAATGGTGTAGATCATGATATCCCAATGAATGCCTGGTCTGTTCAAGGAGGAGGAGGGTCAAATTATTTTGCAATTTGGGAACAAACATCAATCATAGTATATAAAACACTTACTGCTGGAACAATTTACAACTTTAATCTAAAAGTTGACCAAGGAGTTTCCTCTGGATTTTTCGACAATGGAGAAACTGGAGTAGGAAGAGGATATATAGGATTAGATATTCCTTGTTCTGTAGAATTTATTTACCTAGAAGAATAAAATAATGAAGAAGACAATATTATATATTAATTCAATTTTTTTTCTACTAAGCTTTTATGCTGTATCTTATTCACAAGTTGGTATTGGAACGATTACTACACCAAAAGGAGCATTAGATATTGAAAGCAATCAATACGGGGTAGTGTACCCTTCGGTTTCTTTAACAGCAACTAATATTCAAGCTCCTGTTATTAATCCAAATGGAGGAATCTTAGTTGAAGGAACAACAATTTATAATACTAATAAAACTACTTCTGGAAGCTTTGATGTAGAACCTGGTATTTATTCATGGGATGGAAGTAAATGGGTAACCCATTTTTTTAAAAGACAAGCAGAATTATTTGAGCAATCTTCTTCAATTAGAACATCATCTACTGGAGGCTTTGTAGATGTAGATAACCTTGGAATAACTGGGGCAAATACATTTACAGCCAGACACTCTGGTACCTATAAAATTGAAGTAAAAACTAATTTTGGAGCAGGTCAAATTCAAACTGGCGGCGCTGAAGTTAATATAGCCACGGTAGAAGGTACTTTTAGGTTTATATTTAACGGAACAACTTATACTTTTACAACAAAAGCGTATTCTTCATATAATAATAGAGTGTTAGGATCTTTCGACTTTGTGAACCGTTGGAAAGAAAGTTACATCATAGAATATATTCCTCTTATAGAGGGGACTACATATTCTTTTTCATTAGAATTTGACCAAGGTGATGCTACTGGGTTTATTAACGATGGTAATTCTGGTAATGGTTTAGGATATGTTGGACAAGATATTCCTTGCTTCATTGAAATTACATATTTAAAAGAATAGCTTTAATCTAATAATTATTATGAAATTAAACTACAAAATAATATATATCATAGTACCTCTTTTCATCTCTTTTATCAGTTCTGCTCAAGTTGGTATTGGAACATTAAAGCCAGAAGGAATGCTTGATTTACAAAACAATAACCTTACAGGTTTTGTTTTTCCAAAAGCAATTTTAACTGCAACTAATATTGAATCTCCTATTAATAATCCAAGTGGAGGAGGATTAGTTGCTGGAACTGTAGTATTTAATACAAATACAACTAGTACAGGAACAAATGATGTTTACCCAGGTATTTACGTTTGGGATGGTAGTATATGGATTCCTCAATACTTGAGAGAAGATGCTGATATTTTTGAACAATCTACTTTAAATTTTAGAGTAAATGGAAGTGATAGTTATGTTGATGTACCTGGATTAGGAATTGGAACTTCATTTACTCCCATATATTCTGGCACTTATAGAATTAAAGCTAATTTTAATTTTGGTGCTGGTACTGTTAAAGATACTCAAATTATTGATATGGCAACAGAAGAGGGATATTTTAGATTTACTTTTAATGGTACTAGTTATTTAATTTACACACATGCTTATTCTATTCACAACGATAATATTGGAGGTGGTACACTTTACGAAAAATTTCGTCACGATTCATCTTTAGTATTATATGTAACTCTTACTTCTGGAGTAACATATAATTTCAGGTTAGAGATAGATATGTTCGTCTCAGGAGATTTTTTTGATAATGGAAATTCTGGAGTTGGAAGATCTTGGGTAGGTATTGATTTACCTTGTACTGTAGAATTTACTTATCTAGAGGAATAACCCTTATCTATCTTTTTTGCTGTTATTATTAAAAAAATAATTTTTATTTTAAGTTTATTTTTTTAAGCAATAACCTTGTAGTAACCGATTTTGGAAATAAAAACATTAGCGAAGTTGAAGAAATGTGATCTATTTATCTTAAAAGCCCCCTTCTTCACAGTAATACAGCGACATTAGATAAAAACAACAGCGTCGGTTACAATTTGTTATTCTAATATTGGTAATGGAACAACAGATAATTCCCCAATAATGGCTACAAACTTCTCTTTAACAAGACAAACCATATTTATTTGTAATGACATAGGAACAAACAATATAACTTTAAATTTTGTAGATGATAATATAAATAATGGAAGGGGTTACAAGTAAAGAATCTATTATTATACCAGCTGGTGATGGTAAATATTATTACCCTAGCTCAAATAAAAAGAAGACTGTTTAATAAATAACTCCCCGTGTCTTTTGTCCGCAAATTATTTTGGGTTAAAAAGACGTTATTTAAACAGTCTTACTTTTATAAATGAAATAAGATTATTGCTTATTTCCAAGCATTAAAAGTTCGCTACAAACTACTTCTGTCATATAGCGTTTAACTCCTTCTTTATCGTCCCAAGATCTTGTTGTTAATTTTCCTTCAATAGCAACTTCATTTCCTTTGGTTACATAATTTTCGATGATCTCGGCAGTTTTTCCCCAAGCAACCACATTATGCCATT
>JASFZG010000085.1:0-3686 GCA_046055745.1 Flavobacteriaceae bacterium
AACTTACTTCACCCCATATTTATCAAACAAATAAATAATACTTGTCATAGCAGCAGCTCCTAATTCTAGTTCTCGTTTGTTTACAGCATCAAAAGTATCGTTGGCTGCATGATGAAAATCAAAATAACGCTGCGAATCTGGGCGTAATCCTGCCAATGCTTTTACCATTCCTTCTCTTTTAAGTGGTCCAATGTCTGCTCCACTCCCTCCTTTAGCAAACCAATTAGCTAAATAAGGTTCAAATAATGGCTCCCAAGATTTAATTTGCCTAAAGTTAGCGTCATCTACATCAAACGAAAAACCTCGTGGTGTAAATCCACCAGCATCACTTTCTAAAGCAAAAATATGTTGCTCTCCTTTTCGTTTTGCTTCAGATGCGTATTTTTTTCCTCCTCGTAAACCGTTTTCTTCATTCATAAATAATACTACTCGAATGGTGTATCTTGGTTGGTATCCTATTTTCTTCAGAATTCGTAAAACTTCCATGGATTGTACACAACCCGCTCCATCATCTTGCGATCCATCACCTAAATCCCAAGAATCTAAATGTCCACCAACTACAATATATTTATCTGGATAAACACTTCCTTTTATTTCACCAATCACATTATATGATTGTACATCGGCATGAGTTTTACAATTCATACTATAATAAAATAATAATTTTGGCTGTAACTTCAAGGTCGTACTTAAATAATCGGCACCCTTGGTACTAATAGCACAAGCTGGGATTTGAAGATGTTCTGGAGTATCACCATAACTCATGGTTCCAGTATGAGGTAAATCGTCCCTACGCAAATTCATGGATCGAACAATTATACCTACTGCTCCGTATTTTGCAGCTTCCTTTGCTCCTGCGGTTCTTTGATTTACGGCACCACCGTAAGCTCTACCAGTTTGAATTAGAGTAGCATCCATAGCTCGATTATAAAAAACTATTTTACCTTTAATTTCATCGCTACCTAAAACAGCTAATTCTTCAAAACTTTGCACTTCAACAACTTCTGCTTTTAATCCTCCATAAGGAGTAGGAACAGACCCTCCTAGAGCACAAATATCTGCTGTGGAAGTAACACCTGGCGAAGTTTCAATATATGAAAACTCTTTTCCTCCACGTGTCCATTTTGGAACCATTACCTTTTGCAACCAAACCTTATCTAACCCTAATTCTTCTAATTGTTCTTTTGTATATTCAACTGCTAATTCTGCCCCCAAAGATCCTGAAAGTCGTGATCCAATTTGGTTGGACATATAATCTAACCAGTCGTAACTCGCTCCATCTAATAATGAAGTTTCATATACTTTTTTAATAAAGGTAGAATCCTCTTTGTTTACCTTTTGAGAATGCCCTACTGAAAATATAGCAAAAGCAATAATTAGTAATAATGATTTTTTCATAAGATGGTTGTTTTATTATTATTCGTTTTGAAGCTGTTGTTTATATTCTGAAATATGATCTTTTATCTTTTGTGCTAATTCAGGTTCTTTAATATCCTCGTATTTTTTCAATTCTTGAAGTAATATACAAGCAACAATTAATCGGGCAGCTGGTTTATTGTCTGCAGGAATCATATACCAAGGAGCGTGAGGTTTTGATGTTCTATTAATGGCATCTTGGTAACATTCCATATATTTTTCCCAAAGTTTTCGCTCTTCTAAATCTCCTGCGGAAAATTTCCAGTTTTTTTCTGGTAAATCCAAGCGCCTTAGCAACCTATTTTTTTGTTCTTCTTTTGAAAGGTTCAAATAAAACTTAAAAATAAGAGTTCCATTTTCTGCCAAAGTCTTTTCAAAAGCATTTATCTGTTCAAAACGTTTATCCCAAAAAGTTTCATTTACATCTGAAGCGTTTTTAACATCTGGTAAATTTTCCCCTAAAATATAGTTTGGATGCACCCTTGTAACCAATACATTTTCGTAATGTGTGCGGTTAAAAACACCAAATTTCCCTCTTGCTGGCAAAGCAATATAATGTCGCCATAAATAGTCATGACTTTTTTCTAAATCCGTGGGCACTTTAAAGCTCGTCACCTCTACTCCACTCGCATTAAATTCTTTAAAAACCTCTCGAATTAAACTATCTTTCCCCGAAGTATCCATCCCCTGAAGACAAACCAACACCGAATATTTATCGTGAGCATATAAGGTATTTTGAAGTTTTCCAAGTTTTTTTCTGACTTTGGACAATCTTTTTTCTAGCTTCTTTTTTGAAAGTCCAAAATCTTCTGAAGTATAAATATTTGGTAAGGTTACTTTCTTTTTTACTTGATAATCTGATCTCTCAATTTTCTCCATAACAACTTATTTGCTTGCGAATAATTTTACATCGTTTTCGGTTACTTCATCTTCTCCTAAAATAATTAAACGCTCAATTACATTTCTAAGTTCTCTTATATTTCCTGTCCAATCGTATTCTTGTAATAACTTTGTTGCTTTATTAGAAAATCCTTTTCTAGCAACCCCTTGCTCTTCGGTAATTTTCTTACTGAAATGCTCAATTAACAAAGGAATATCATCTCGTCTTTCATTTAATGAAGGAACATGAATTAATATCACCGCCAAACGATGGTATAAATCTTCTCTAAACCTTCCTTCTGAAATTTCCTTTTTTAAATCTTTATTGGTTGCTGCCAATACTCGCACATCTACTTTAATATCACGGTCACTCCCTACTCTACTAATTTTATTTTCCTGAAGGGCACGTAATACTTTTGCTTGTGCCGAAAGGCTCATATCACCAATTTCATCTAAAAATATGGTTCCGTTATTGGCGGCTTCAAATTTTCCTGCTCTGTCTTTTGCTGCTCCTGTAAAACTTCCTTTTTTATGACCGAACAATTCACTTTCAATCAACTCACTTGGGATTGCAGCACAATTTACTTCCACCAATGGCCCCTTAAAGCGAGCACTTTTTTCATGAAGCCAATGAGCAACTAACTCTTTTCCTGTTCCGTTGGCTCCTGTAATTAACACTCTTGCTTCACTTGGTGCCACCTTTTCAATCATTTCTTTAATATGTGTAATCGAAGAAGATTCTCCAATCATTTCATATTTTCTACTCACTTTTTTCTTGAGCATTTTATTTTCAACGACTAGCTCTTTACTATCTAAAGCAATTCGAACAGAATTCAATAACCTGTTTAAATCAGGTGGTTTTGATATATAATCAAAAGCTCCCAATCGCATTGAATTTACTGCAGTATCTAAATCACCATGTCCAGAAATCATCACTACAGGAATTTCAGGTTTTATTTTTTTAACTGCTTCCAATACTTCAATACCATCCATTTTTGGCATTTTAATATCGCAAAGAATTAAATCGTAATCCTCTTTTTTTATTAGTTCTATCCCTAAAAGTCCATCTTCTGCTTCAGATACTTGATATTCTTTATTTTCTTCAGAAAGAATTTTAGTTAACACCCTTCTAATGGCTGCTTCATCTTCAATGATTAATATTTTTGACATAAATGGGTTTTAATAGAATAACAGTTTTAGGATTCTTTTGTTGTAAATAAATGAACGTCTCTTTGAGGAAATGGAATACTAATATTATTTTTTCTAAATAGTTCGTCTATTTTAAAACGCATGTCGCTTTTCATTTTTGGAGACCGAAAGCTTTCATTAATATAAAAATTAAGATTAAATATTAATGCAGAATCTCCAAAGTCATCAAAAGTGACAAAAGG
>JASFZG010000086.1:0-3893 GCA_046055745.1 Flavobacteriaceae bacterium
TATTAATTTTGAAATATCCCGAAAAAAGTGGTTTCTTTGCAGACCAAATTCGGGCAATAAATAAACAGATCAATTTAAAAGACTCATGAGCACGTTTACAATTTTTATAGGACTAATTATTTTCGTAGCATTTTTATTAATCATTGTAATAATGGTTCAAAACCCAAAAGGTGGCGGATTAGCTTCATCGTTTGGTGGCGGAGGGACACAACAATTAGGTGGTGTTCAAAAAACAACCGATTTCTTAGACAAGAGTACTTGGACTTTGGCGACATTATTATTAGCTTTAATCTTACTTTCGAACATCTCGATTATGAGCGGTGTAGGAAATAATGGTTCAAAAGCTTTTGACGAAGATGCTGTACAAACAGTATTACCTTCAACAGATACAACAACACAAGATACTACTGGAGACAACAACTAGTACTTCTTTTATATCATATTTTAAAAATGCCAGCTTATGACAAGCTGGCATTTTTTATTGGTACTTGTCACAAAATTTCGGGTGGCATACTTTTAGCATAAAACCATAATTAAATACAATAATTAACAATTAAAATAAATCAATAATGGCATTAAAAATTCAACCTCTTTCAGACAGAGTTTTAGTAGAACCACAAGAAGCTGAAACAAAAACTGCATCGGGAATTTACATTCCAGATTCTGCAAAAGAAAAACCTCAACAAGGTAAAATTGTTGCTGTAGGAAAAGGAAAAAAAGATTACGATATGACTGTAAAAGTTGGTGATATTGTTCTTTACGGAAAGTATTCTGGAAGCGAATTAAAATACGAAGGTAAAGACTACCTTATTATGCGAGAAGAGGATATTCTTGCGATTATTTAAACGCTGTAAGCTTTAGGCTGTATGCTATGAGAGATTTTAAAAAATATAACATTTGGACATTAAGTCATTCTTTTACTTTAGAAGTATATAGCCTTACTAAAAACTTTCCAAAAGAAGAGATATATGGTTTAACATCTCAAATTAGAAGAGCTTCTTCATCAATTCCTACAAATATAAGTGAAGGATGCGGTAGAGATAGTGACGCAGAATTCAATCGTTTTTTAACAATAGCATTAGACTCAGCATCTGAATCTGAGTATTTACTCATACTTTCAAAAGAGCTAAATTATATAAATACAAGTTCATTTGAAAAATTAATTTCAGATATCAATATCATAAAGCAAAAAATATATTCATTAAAACAAAAATTAAAATAACCCCGCATAAAGCGTATAGCGTATAGCTTAAAGCTTTTTGCATAAAGCAAAAACAATGGCAAAAGATATAAAATTTGATGTAGAAGCACGCGATAGTATAAAACGTGGTGTAAATGCATTAGCAGACGCAGTAAAAGTTACTTTAGGCCCTAAAGGACGAAATGTAATTATTGGAAAATCGTTTGGTGGACCACAAATTACCAAAGATGGTGTTACGGTTGCAAAAGAAATTGAATTAGAAGATCCATTAGAAAATATGGGTGCTCAAATGGTAAAAGAAGTAGCTTCAAAAACCAACGATTTAGCGGGTGATGGAACAACTACAGCAACTGTTTTAGCGCAAGCGATTGTTCAAGAAGGATTAAAGAATGTTGCTGCTGGTGCAAATCCGATGGATTTAAAAGCAGGTATCGACAAAGCGGTAAAAGCAATTGTAAACGATCTTGACAAGCAAGCAAAAAAAGTAAGTAACTCGTCTGATATGATTAAACAAGTAGCTTCTATTTCAGCAAATAACGACGAGCATATTGGTGATTTAATTGCAGAAGCTTTTGGTAAAGTTGGTAAAGAAGGGGTGATTACTGTAGAAGAATCTAAAGGAACTGAAACGTATGTAGATGTTGTGGAAGGAATGCAGTTTGATCGTGGTTATTTATCTCCATATTTCGTTACAGATAGCGAAAAAATGCAAACTGAAATGGAAAATCCAATGATCCTTTTATATGATAAAAAGGTTTCTACTATGAAGGATTTACTTCCAATTTTAGAGCCTGTTGCTCAACAAGGAAAATCATTATTAATTGTTGCTGAAGATGTAGATGGTGAAGCATTGGCAACGTTAGTAGTTAACAAATTAAGAGGTTCTCTTAAAATTGCTGCAGTGAAAGCGCCAGGATTTGGTGACAGACGTAAAGCGATGTTAGAGGATATTGCGATTTTAACTGGAGGTACTGTAATTTCGGAAGAATTAGGTTTCACTCTTGAAAATGCTACTTTAGAAATGTTAGGAACTGCTGAAACAGTAACTATCGACAAAGACAATACTACGATTGTAAAAGGTGCTGGTAACAAAAACGACATCAAAGCAAGAGTAAATCAAATTAAAGCTCAAATTGAATCTACGACAAGTGATTACGACAAAGAAAAATTACAAGAGCGACTGGCTAAATTAGCTGGTGGTGTTGCGGTTTTATATGTTGGTGCTGCTTCGGAAGTAGAAATGAAAGAAAAGAAAGACCGTGTGGATGATGCTTTAAACGCAACTCGTGCTGCTGTTGAAGAAGGAATTGTTGCTGGTGGTGGTGTTGCTTTAGTAAGAGCAAAATCGGTCTTAGAAAAACTAAGCACTGATACTTTAGATGAAACTACGGGTGTTAATATTGTTGCAAAAGCAATTGAATCTCCTTTACGTACCATTGTTGAAAATGCTGGTGGTGAAGGATCTGTTGTTATCAATAAGGTTTTGGAAGGAAAGAAAAACTACGGTTACGATGCAAAATCTGACAAATATGTAGATATGCTAAAAGCAGGAATCATCGATCCTAAAAAAGTAACTCGTGTTGCTTTAGAAAACGCAGCTTCGGTTGCAGGGATGATTCTTACTACCGAATGTGCTTTGGTAGATATTAAAGAAGATACTCCAGCGATGCCTCCAATGGGTGGCGGAATGCCGGGAATGATGTAAGCATTAATTCATTCATTACTAAACCTGCCAGGTTTTAAAAACCTGGCAGGTTTTTTTATTTCTTCTTCTGAAAATAAAATGCTGGTAGCAACACCAATAATAATATCGGCTGAATTAAAAACCTTCGCACATAAAATAAGGGCAAAAAGCTTTCTGAATTTGAATAGAATACTAAGTAGCTATAAGCAAGCATCAAAATACAAAATAGTATTCCGAATAAGAAAACGGATAACTTCAGTATTCCTTTGTCTCTAAAGACTACCCAAAGAATTCCAAGTGAAACAATGGTGTTTAATAGAAATCGAAATGCAATATTTCCTAACAATTTAAAGGAATTCATTTCTGGTAATGGATTGTTGGAATAATCAGATTTAAAAAAAGAAAGCAATGGATCGTAAAAAAGTTCATTTTCAAACATTCGAACCAATATTAGAAGACTAGCCAAAAGAACCAATATTATTATTTTTAACGTTTTAGTCTTTTTCATTTTTTATCTTCAATTTCGATTTCAACTTCAGCTTCACTTTTCGGAAGCATTCGTACCCAAATCATCCAAAGCAAGAAAACCATTCCGTAAATAATTGCAGGAAAAACAACACTATGTAATATTTCTTGATACTGAGGGTATTCATAATACATCACGGTAAGAATTGCAATTCGGATTAGATTGACAATGTAAATTAGCAATCCACCTCCCAATAAAAACAAGAGTGTTTTTTTAAATTTTTCAGCAAAAGAGATGATAAACGAAATAAACAAAATAATGATACTTGCCGCATTACAACCTTCTACAATTCGAACCATAAACTCTTTATTGACAAATAATTTCTGACTAGCTTCTGCTTCGTGAGGTTCAATTTTTGAAGAATAACCCATCCTTTCAATTAACACACTGCTTTGTTTTGCAACGATGTGGGTAAAATAATCTGGGTAATATTCTCCTCCTTGTGACTTATCTAAGTACACTGAATATAAAAAACTCAATAC
>JASFZG010000087.1:0-18931 GCA_046055745.1 Flavobacteriaceae bacterium
GAAAGAATTTCAACAATATAAGCACACATTTCTGGATTGTCCTCAACAATTAGAATATTGGGTTTAGTATAATTATTAGAAATAGAAATATTGGATTGAAGAGTTTCTGTATCGGTTGGTATTGAGGTTTTTCCTTCTTTTTGTTCTTTATTATCTATGACTTCTTTATTTTGATGTGAAATATTTTTATTTACAATTTCAACAGGAAGTGTGAAAATAAAAGTACTTCCTTTTTTAAGTTCACTTTCTACACTTAAATTTCCGTTTAGTAATTCGGCAAATTCTTTTGCAAGTGAAAGCCCAATACCAATACCACCAACCGCATTACTTTGAGAAGATTGATAAAAGCGTTGGAATATTTTTTCGGTTTCGTTAAAATGGATTCCTTGTCCAAAGTCGGTTACTTTTACGGTTAGGGTATTATTTTCTAGTGCTGCATTAAAAATAATAGTAGCATTTGAAGGGGAATATTTTACAGCATTTGAAATTAAATTATTTAGAATTTTTTCTACTTTTTCCACATCTATTTTTACTAAAATATTTTCTGGAATTATAGATTTAAAATTTAGTTTTATTTTTTTCATTTCTGCTAAGGAAGCAAAAGAAAAATAGATTCTTTTTAAGATTTCGGTAAGGTATACTTCATTTAACTTTATGGTAGTTTTGTCTTTTTCGAATTTTAAAAGTTCTAAAATTTCATTGGCATCTTCTACCACCTTTTTAGAGTTTGAAAGAGCTGTTTTTATGTTTTGTATTGCTTTATCTTTATTATCGTAATTTTCTAAAGCAAGATTTAAATTTCCTGAAATTAAAGTAAGAGGAGTACGGATTTCGTGAGCAATATTACCTAAAAACTTGGTTCTTAATTCGTTTATTTCTTGTTCGTTTAGGTATTTGGCTTCAGCTAAAAGTTTTTTTCTTTTTTGTTGGTTATTTCTCCATTGAAAAATAGAAAATCCAACAAGTAAAAAACCGATAGCTCCAAAAATCCATTTGTTACGGTTACTTTTTTGCTGAGCAATTTCTAACTGTTGTTTGACAATTTCTTTGTCTTTTTCTGAGGATTTGAATTTTGCATCAAAATCTGCAAAAGTGCTAGATTCTCTAATGGAATAAATTGAATCTTTTAGTTGTGTTATTTCTCTTTCATATTTAAATGCTTTTTGATAATTATTTAACCCTTCATGAGCCCTTGAAAGTGCTTCTAATATGAGAAACCGAGTTTGAGTGTTTACATAATCCATATTTAAAAGTCGGTTTAAAGGTTTAATTGCTAACTCATAATTATGTAAATCTATGCTTCCTCTACTAATATTTAAAAGTGCAACTTTTGCTAATTGCGTTTGATTGATACTATCCGAGATTCGAAGTCCAATTTTTGAAGCTGTTATACTTTCTGATAGGCCTTCTTCCCATCTATTTAAGATATCTCCTTTATTTACATAGAAGTATGCAATCTTATATTTATCATCACCATCTTTTATAATTTCATACGTTTTATTTAGATAGAACACTGCCTCGTTATAATTTTCAGAAACCCTAACAAGCCCTGTGTAAGTCCGATATTTATCTTTTTCATTTGCATGTATTAAATCAAGTACTTCTATTGATTTAATAAAATATTTCCTTGCTTGCTTATTCATATCATTAGTGTTATAAAGGTATCCTAAATGATAATAAGAATCAGCAATTAATGTAGAGTCAAGTATATTAATAGAATTATCTAATGCTTGATTTCCATAATCTAGTGCTTTTGAGGGTTGGTTTAAATAAATATAAGATTGACTAATTAATATTTTATTATTAATTAAGTAATAATTATTCTTTTTTACTTTTAATAGACTATCAAGTTTTAAAGATCTATTTAAAGCAGATTTGTATTTGCTAGCATAATAATCATAATATGCTTGTAAATAATAAGTTGCTATTCGCAATGAATCGTTATTACTTTTCTCAGAAAAGAGTAAAGCTTTTTCGGTAAAGTAAACGGAAGAATCTACAATACTTTGTTTTTTTGCTAAGACGTTAAAATAAATAGCTTTTTCGCTATTTGTAGTTACATTATTGGGAAATTTATTCTGTGCTTGTGTAGTATAAAAAAAAAATAAAACACATAGAAAACTTAAAGAAAGCTTTAACATAAAGTATAAGGTTAGTCAGTTATCAAATTTACAATAAATAATAATAGTTGTTTGTTAATGGCAAATTTGAGTTAGTACATGGCAAATTAAAGATGATGTTTTTTTAATGCTACAAGTACTTTTGACCTGTAATTTTAAAAACATAGCGTCATGAAAAATTATTATTTTGCATTATTACTGATTATTATATTTTTTAATATAAGTATAGCTCAAGTAGGTATTGGTAATACCAATCCAAAAGCTACTTTAGATATTACAGCTTCCAATGTTGCAACACCTTCTAATACAGACGGAATATTAATACCAAGGGTAAATGCATTTCCTGTAACTAATCCCACAGCAAATCAAGATGGGATGCTAGTTTTTTTAACGACCACCAAGATTTTTTATTTTTGGAATTGGAATACTGTAACAAGCACAGGAGTATGGACATCTATAAAAGGCTTAGGTGCAGAAAAAATAGATGGCTTAAGTGACGGTAGATCTGATAATGACGGTAGCCAAAATGGATCGTCTATTTATTTTGGAATTGATGCAGGTGTTTTTGACGACTTGTCTGATAATAAAAATGTAGGGATTGGATTTCAAACTTTAAAAGCTAATACTACGGGAATTGGAAATTCGGCAATTGGCTATAAAGTAATGTCTTCAAATACTTCAGGAAGTAGTAATATAGCACTTGGATTACTCTCATTAAGTAATAATACAACTGGTTTTGGAAATATTTCTATTGGGCACAATACTTTGTTTTCCAATACTTTGGGCGATGATAATTTATCTTTCGGTTACAAATCTCTTTATAATAATACATCAGGAGGAGGTAATATTGCTTTTGGTTATGAAACCCTTTTAACTAATAAAGCAGGTAATCATACCATTGCTATTGGAAATTATGCAATGCAACTCATTAATGATTCTTCAATCAATTTTACTAATTATAGTATTGCTATAGGATATGAGGCTTTAAGAGGAAAATCAATTACAGAATTAAATTACGGAGAAAATAATATTGCTTTAGGTTATCAATCTCTTTATTCTAATACTTCTGGTGATGAAAATGTATCTTTAGGCTTTAGGTCATTATGGAAAAATACGATTGGTGGTAGTAACGTTTCTTTTGGTAATAATACACTAACAGCAAATGTTTCAGGTAATTCAAACACAGCAATAGGAAATAAAGCTTTGAAATTTAATACATCAGGAAATAGTAATATAGCTATCGGTTTTGAATCTGGGTACACAAATGATGCAGGAAATGGAAATATTTTTCTTGGCTCCCAATCGGGGTATAACGAACTAGGAAGCGATAAACTTTACATTGAAAACTCAAATGCAAATTCAACAAATGCACTTATTTATGGAGAGTTTGATACAGATTTATTACGTATTAATGGTGAATTACAAATAGGAAATCAGTCAACTACAGGTTTTAAATTTCCAAGTCAAAGAGGAACCAACAGCCAAGTGTTAAAAACCAATGCTAGTGGTGTTTTGAGTTGGGGAGATGAATTAAACGAAATAGATCACGACTTTTATAAAGTTGGCACCACATTACCACCAACCACTATAAATGATAATATTTTTACTTTTGGGAATATTGGAGTTGGAAAAAATACTGCAAGTACCAGTTTAGATGTACTGGATACAAGAGGAACGACTTCCTTAAACATATTAATTGAGGATATGACAGGGCCTCCAATTCCTACGGCATCCTACGGAATTAAAACTACAATAAATAATATAAATAATACCTTATCAACTTCAGACTCTTTTGGTATTGAAAACAATATAACCGTACTAATAGGTGGTTATGGAGTGAAAAATAATATAACCGGACATATTGCAACTTCACCTACTATATATGGGGTTTATAATTTAATCAATTCAATTTCTGGTATTGGGTATGGTAGCTACAATAAAATAACAGGGAATGGTTACGGTGTTTATTCCGAATCACTAACTGGTTTTTCTGGCTATTTTTTAGGTGAAGTAGCTATTGGAACTACTACTGCTAATACGTATTCTTTACCCTCTTCAAGAGGAACCAGTAATCAAATTATGCAAACAGATGCTAGTGGTAGTGTAACTTGGACAGCATTTCCTTCTGAATCAGAAGATTGGAAACTAACAGGGAATTCAGGAACAAATGCCTCAACAAGTTTTATAGGTACTACAGACAATGTAGCTCTAAGTTTTCGAACCAATAGCATAGAAAAAATGCAATTAAAAACCAATGGGACTTTACAGTTAATTACTGATGTAGATAATCAAGCACAATTAAAAAATGCAAACACTTTTAATAATACAAGTGATGCAAATATAAATTTTGCAGTAAATGAATCTAAAGATTCTTGGATGGTTTCTTCAAGAGAGGGAACTTCAGATAACTCGGGTATCTACGGAAATAGAGATTTTATTACCATTTGGTCTCCAGGAGATAGTAATCGTATTATAAGATTTCTTGATGAAGATAGCTGGACTGATAATGATGGTGATCCTTATAATAATACGGCAGAAAAATCTTATATAGACTCAAACGGGCAATATGTTCAGGCTTCAGATAAAAACCGAAAAGAAAATATTAATAAAATCACTAATGCTTCAGAGAAAGTAACTCAACTAAATGGTTATACGTATGCTTATAAATTGAATTCTTCTGAAAAACAGAAAGGGCAACAAGCTATTAAAACTTCTGGAGTTATTGCACAAGAATTATATGAAATTTTACCTGAAGCAGTTCAGGTTAATGATAAAGGAGAATACTTTGTTCATTACGCAGGGATCATTCCGTTGTTAATTGAAGCGATTAAAGAGCAGCAAAAAGAAATTAAAGTTTTAAAACAACTAGAAAAGAGAATTATACAATTAGAAAAAAATAGTGATTAACCTACATTATTAATAATGCTATGTTTTGTTGCATTTTTCTAAATGCAACGCCCTAAAACTGTCTAGATGTGCCATTTAGACAGTTTTTTTTGTTTATGGCGAAAAAAAGTCACTATATGGCAAGAATAAGATGCTCCAATTTATGAACTTAAAATAGTTTTGTCCCATAACAATTTAAAAATAAAATTATGAGAACAATCAACTTTTTCGCCTTCCTATTTATCTCATTAACAATGTTACTTAGTTGTAACAGTAGCGATGATAATTCAACACCAGAAGAAGAACAAACAGATCCAAATTCAATTGTTATTATTCCAGATGCCAATTTTAAAGAAGCTTTAATTATGTATGACAATCCTGTAATTGATACCAATAACGATGGCGAAATTCAAGTAAGTGAAGCAGAAGTAATTTTTGAACTTTGGGTAATTAATAAAGGAATTAGAAATCTACAAGGTGTGGAAGCATTTAAGAATATTGATAAACTTTACGCTAGTAGTAATGGAGATTTAGACACGATGGATCTAACCGAAAATAAAGAATTAGAAGTATTAGATGTAAGTTTTACCGAACTAGCTTCTTTAAATCTTACCGAAAATTTTAAACTTAGAGAGTTAGATTGCTTCAGTTGTAGTTTTTTAGCTACACTAACCTATCCAACTAACGGAGGAGTTTTAGAAGATATCAATCTTTCTAATACAATTTTAACAACCATCAATACTTCTTTACTTCCTGAGTTAAAATATGTTGCTTGTAGAAACACCAAAGTTACCGAACTAGATTTTTCCGATAATTCATTGTTTATTCAACTTTTTGCCGATAACAATCCTTTGTTACAAGAAGTCAACGTTAAAAACGGTAATAATACAGCCATTATTGATCTTCAGGTATTTAATTCTCCCAATTTAACTTCAATTTGTGTTGATGATATTGCGTATGCGAATGCTCAAGACCTTGATCGCTGGAAAAAAGATAGTAATGTAATTTATACAACTAATTGCAATTAATCTTTAAATGAAAAGTATTTTAGTATTAATATTAGCTTTGTTTTTTTTTGTGATTTGTAGAGCACAAGTGGGAATAGGCACTACAAATCCACAAGAACAATTAGATGTAAATGGCGCCTTAAAAATTGGAACAACTACGAGTAGTAATCCAGGAACCATACGTTGGACAGGAACAGATTTTGAAGGCTATAATGGTACTTTATGGAATTCGTTAACGAGTAAACTAATAAAGATTGATGATCTAGTTGATGCTAAATCAGATGCAAATGGTTCTTCCGTATTTTTAGGAGTTAATTCAGGTTCAAATGATGCCGGAAATAATGATAATTCAGCAGTAGGTAATTCTAGTCTTTTTAAAAACAATTCAGGAAATTATAATTCTGCATTTGGAAAAAATAGTCTTTATAATAATGAAGGGGGATCTGAAAATGTAGGAATTGGTGATTTTTCAGGGTTTAGTAATGTTTCTGGAAATAAAAATATTTTTATTGGAAATGAAGCTGGATATTATGAAACAGGAAGTGATAAACTATATATAGAAAATACCTCCTCAAATGAAATCAACTCATTAATTTACGGAGAATTTGACAATGATATGTTACGAGTTAATGGTGAGTTACAAATTGGAAACCCTGCTGGGTTAGGATATAAACTTCCTATTTCACGAGGAACTAACAATCAAGGTTTAATTACTGATGGTAACGGAAACTTATATTGGTCAACGTTTTCAAATGAGCACTATATAGGTGAAATTTATGGAGGAGGAATCGTTTTTTATGTCTATAATAATGGACAAAATGGATTAATTGCAAGTCTTAATGATTTGGATGGAGGAAATGGGATTCAATGGTATAATGGAAGTAATATAGTGACAAATGCTACAAATCCATACGAAGGTGTCTCTAATACATCTACTATAGTTGGATTACAAGGAGGAGGAAGTTATGCTGCAAAAATTTGTGATGATTATACTGCTGGGGGCTATTCAGATTGGTATTTGCCTAGTAATTTAGAATTAAAAGAAATAGACAATGCAATAATGACTATTTATAATGTTCTTGCTAATGATGGTGACCCTCAAACAAATCCTATAAATCCAGAATATTTAGCTCCAACCTATGGTAGGTATTGGAGTTCTACAGAAATTGCAAGTACAAGTGCTTTTAGCTATTTATTTTATTCTGGGGTTAATAATTTTGAACTAAAAAATGCAACATATAGAGTTAGAGCCATAAGAAAATTTTAAAATCAATTATGTAAGGATATCCTGATAATAATGTCGAAGTAAGTTGTTAATGCAGTTTTTTATATGTTTGCAAAAATTAATAACTAAATGGGAATTCTAAATAAATTATTCGGTTCAAAAAACGATTCTGAAAAAGAAAAAAAATATATTCCATGGAATCGTTTAACATTAGTAAATCAATTGGATGTTATTGATAAGGAATCCCTTCAGAGACCTATAGTAATATTTAAACATTCCACTAGATGCGGAACTAGTAGAATGACATTGCGACAATTTGAAAAACAATTTTCAATTGAAGACGAAAAAGTAAAGCTTTATTTTTTAGATTTAATTGCTTTTAGAGAAGTGTCAAATGAAATTGCTATTCGGTTTCAGGTAATGCATAAAAGCCCACAATTATTAGTGATTAGAAACGGAAATACGATTCATCATAGTTCACATTATAGTATCGATGCAGGATTGTTAGAGCAGTTTATCTAAGGTTACGCCTTAAATTATTGTTGTAAATTATTTCAACTAGCTCGCCTTTAATTCCTTCACTGGCATCAATTAGCATTTGCTCATCACTTGGAAAATACACAAATTTATTCTTACTGTTAATTTTGTCATTTGGATCTAAAGCTCTTTCATCACCTCGGAAAGTGCTGAAAATGTTTTCAAATATAAATTCACTTAGCAATGGAAAATGATCAATTTCTCTATTTTCTATTAAGTTGAAATAGATAACATCTCCTTTCACTAAAACAGATTTGGTTTGAATGGTTTCATTAACTGTAGCAGTAACTGCAATGTAAACGTCTTTTTTTATTTTGTTTCCTTCATCATCTAAAATAAAATTTCCATTTCTATCTTTTTGATATTCCCAACCATCTTTCACTCTCTTTTTACGTTCAAATTCCTTTTCAGAAATTCGCTCTGGAGAAAATTCTATGGTAACAAAATCTAAATTTATTCTGAAATTATAATTGATGTTTTCTTGAGGAATACTATGATAAACGGTCCAGAAATCATCCAATCCAGTAGCGTTGAAGCTTAATAAATTCTCTTCTAATAATCTTGGAATGATTTTATAAGTGTTATTTTGTAAGGTGACCAACACAAAATCGGTTCCTTGAAAATAGGCTTCGTCTAAAAGTGTTTTAGTATCTTTAAAATTGGGATAAATATTATTCAATTCTTTAAATGAATCATATGCCATTCGAGCATCTAAAGTATTATTTAATCCTAAATAAGAATTTCCGATTTCATATAAATAATCAACATAATTTTCTCTGGCAACTGTTAATTTACCTAAATAGTTTTCCAATTTAAATTTCGCATTCTTTCCTAAAGAATTGCTATATAATGGGAGGAGTGGACGTATTTTTTGTTGACGTTTTTCTAAACCAGTATAAAGATGATAAATTATTTGTGGTTTTGCTGGATTAAAACCTTTATTAGCTGCTTCAATTTTGCGTTTATCTTGCGCTACAGCTTTTGAAAAAGCCTCTTGTAAAAGTAATATATGCTCTTCGCTTTTTGATGAAGTTTTATCTTTCTGAAGCTTTTTAACTGCCAGATCTATTGCTTTATTATAATCTCCTTTTGCAATATATTGTTGATTTTGTTTAACACTATTGCAGCTTAAAATTGAAAATGCAATAAGTAAAATCAGAATTGTATTTTTCATGAAATAACTAATCTATTGCTGGTAAAATCTTACCGTTACATTCCCCGAAACCAATTCGTAACCCATCTTTTTCAGCATACGCACGCATTATTACTGTATCATTATCTTGGATGAATTTTCGTTCTTTTCCGTTTTTTAATGGAACAGGGTTTTGTCCTTTCCAACTCAATTCTAACATCGATCCAAAACTGTCTTTTGTTGGCCCAGAAATGGTACCGCTACCCATCATGTCACCAGAACGTATGTTACAACCATTTACGGTATGATGTGCTAATTGTTGTGCCATTGACCAATACATATATTTAAAGTTTGAATTTGCAACCACAGTTTCTTCATCACCTTCTGGCTGAATGGCAACTTGTAATTTAATATCGAAATTTTTATTAGCTCCTTGTTGAAGGTAAGGAAGAGGCACAGGGTCTTGTACAGGGCCATTTGTTCTAAAAGGCTCTAAAGCATCTAAAGTTACAATCCAAGGAGAAATAGTAGATGCGAAATTTTTTCCAAGGAAAGGTCCTAAAGGGACATATTCCCAGGCTTGAATATCACGAGCGCTCCAATCGTTAAATTGTACTAATCCGAAAATATAATCTTCGGCTTCTTCAATAGGAACACGATGACCTATATGATTTGCATCGGTGGTAATAAATGCCATTTCCAATTCAAAGTCTACTAATTTTGAAGGGCCAAACCCAGGAACACCATCGTCTCCTGGTTTAGTTTGTCCATAAGGTCTATGAATTGGTGTGCCTGAAGGGATTATCGATGAACTTCTTCCGTGGTAACCAATAGGAATATGAAGCCAGTTTGGTAATAATGCATTTTCAGGATCACGGAAAAGTGAACCTACATTGGTTGCGTGTTCTTTACTAGCGTAAAAATCGGTATAATCACCAACATCTACAGGTAGTTGCATTTCAATTTCTTCCATCGTAAATAATACGATTGTTCTGTGTTCTTCATTATCACGAAGTTTTGTGTTTTCTTCTAAGAAAATATCTGACACCCGGTTACGAACCAAACGCCACGTTTTTCTTCCGTCGGCAATAAAGTCGTTCAGACTATCTTGCATAAAAATATCGTCTGTTAAATCGATTCCTTCAAAATAACCCAATTGATGTAAAGCGCCTAAATCAATAGCAAAATCTCCAATTCGTGTACCAATAGTAATAATATCGTCACGAGTTAAAAATACTCCAAAAGGAATATTCTGAATTGGAAAGTCTGTATTTGCTGAGGTTTCAAGCCAGGTTTTCCTGTTTGGATTATTTGCAGTAAGCGGCATAACTTAAATTTTTATGTTAGTAAAATCTTCATCAAAGATATAATTTTCATTAAATTATCAGGTATGTATTTTGTATTTTTGATTTTTTAATTTTCAGAAAAATAATACTGAAATAAATTCAGCACAAGTTATGAACAGAGATGAACAAATATTTGAATTAATTGAAGCCGAAAAACAACGGCAATTAAATGGATTAGAGCTTATTGCATCCGAAAACTTTGTGAGCAATCAAGTGCTGGAAGCTGCAGGGTCTGTTCTTACCAATAAGTATGCAGAAGGATATCCAGGAAAAAGATATTATGGAGGATGCGAAATTGTTGATGAAGTGGAGCAATTAGCCATTGATAGGGCAAAAACACTCTTTGGAGCTGAGTATGTAAATGTACAACCTCATAGTGGATCGCAAGCAAATACAGCTGTTTTTGCAGCTTGTTTAAGACCAGGTGATACTTTCTTAGGTTTTGACTTATCTCACGGAGGGCATTTAACTCACGGATCTCCTGTGAATTTTTCAGGTAAATTATACAATCCTGTATTTTATGGAGTAGACAAAGAAACTGGATTAATCAATATGGATAAAGTGGAAGAGATTGCACTTCGTGAAAAACCAAAAATGATTATTGCTGGGGCTTCAGCTTATTCTAGAGAATTTGATTACAAACGATTTAGAGAAATTGCAGATAAAGTAGGAGCTATTTTATTGGCAGATATTTCACATCCAGCAGGATTAATTGCCAAAGGAATTATTGATGATCCATTACCACATTGTCACGTTGTTACTACCACTACTCATAAAACTTTACGTGGACCAAGAGGAGGGATGATAATGATGGGGAAAGATTTTGAAAACCCTTTTGGACAGAAATTAAAAAATGGAAATCTTAAAAAAATGTCTGCTTTATTGAATAGCGGAATTTTTCCTGGCAATCAAGGTGGACCATTAGAACACATTATCGCTGCTAAGGCAATTGCTTTTGGTGAAGCATTAACAGATGAGTTTTTACATTATACAATTCAGGTGAAGAAGAATACTGAAGTAATGGCAAAAGCATTTGTAGATAAAGGGTACCATATTATTTCTGGAGGAACCGATAATCATATGATGTTAATTGATCTTCGAAATAAAAATATTACAGGTAAGCAAGCGGAAGAAGCTTTGGTAAAAGCAGATATTACAGTAAATAAAAACATGGTTCCGTTTGATGATAAATCACCATTTGTAACTAGCGGAATTCGGGTAGGTACTCCAGCAATTACTACTCGTGGTTTAAGGGAAGATAATATGCAAGCCGTTGTAGATTTAGTTGATGAAGTGATTTGTAATTTTGAAAACGAAGAAATTTTAGAAGCTGTAGCTGTAAAAGTGAATGCTTTGATGGAGGGAAGAAGCTTGTTTAATAGTTAATTTTAAGATAAATATTTTACGAAACTTTATAAAAACAGTGATTTGTTGTTTTAAAAGACTACTTTTGCAGCTTAATTAAATAAATTTATTAAAATGCACACAGGTACAGTAAAATTCTTCAACACATCAAAGGGATTTGGTTTTATTACAGAAGATGACACAAACACAGAACACTTTGTACACATCACAGGATTAATCGATAACGATATTCGTGAAGATGATAAAGTTGAATTCGAATTAAAAGAAGGTAAAAAAGGAATGAACGCGGTAAACGTAAGAGTTCTTTAATATAAATATCATTTTTTAAGAAATTTAAATACCCTTTCATATTGAAAGGGTATTTTTTTTTGCTAAATTTATACTGACGCTGGCAACAATATAAAAAAAAACTAAATTTGGATGAATAAAATAAAATCAAAAATTATCGGAACCGGAATTTTATTCCTAATTTTATCTTGTAAAACTTATACTATTACAACTGATAGTTTCCGAGAGCAAATGATTAAAGCAAAATCTGAATATATGACAGAAGTAGAAATTAATAACCCTCTTAATTGGAAAAACATAAAGTATACCTCTAATAATATTGACCGACTCATTGTATTGGATAAAAATGGAAATAGTATCTATTTGAACAATTCTCCTTCTATAGAAATGCGTGTTACCCACCGTAACGGAAAAAAAACTATATTTTATTTTGACACTGTTATTATAGAAAATGATACACTAAAAGGAGGTCGTTCAAGGTTTATACAAAAAATAACAAAGCAAATTCCAATGGATAGTATTGTGAGAATTGAGTTGCAAGATGGAGGAAAAAAATATAATTATCAAAACTAAACTGGCTAAAATACTGTTGGCATCAAACGAAAAGAAACGATGGAGCTAAAACCAAATATGAATAATATAAATTTTAAAAAATGGGCATTCCGTTTTATGGTTTGGATTATTATAATAAATATTATTTCCTATTATTTAACAATCAGTTATACTAATTTTTTTAATGAACAAGCCAACACAGCAGAAACTCTGTTTTATTTAGGAATAATAGGGACATTTTTACTCTTTTTAAGTCTGATTTTCATTGTTTTGAGTAGTATTAATAAAGAGAAAAAAAATTATCAGTATTGGATTTCAATAGTTGGAATTTTTATTTTTGGAATTTTACCAATAATAGCAAGTGCTTTCTGAAAATTATTTTATGTTTGGCTAAGTTAAACTCTAACTCTATAAACTGGATTAAATTATAAAACGAAATATTAAAATCCAGTTGCCAAAGTATAATGTTATAGCGGTTTAAATTCCGATAGTAATTTCACGCTTATTTTTTATCTTTGATTCTTACTCAGAAAAACACTACGTGTCTTTTTACAACGAAACGTTATACACGCCATTAAATATAAATATTTCACCTTTGAAAAATCCTATTTGTGTTTTAGTTATTGCCTTAATATTTAGTAGTTGTGGTCTCCATAAACTTAAGAAGAAAGGAGTTTATAAAGAATTACCTTCTGAAGAATATTTAGTGTATGTAAAAGATTCTACTGTAAATATTATTGATGTTCGGAGTCCACATGAATATAATGAGTCACATATTGAAGGAGCAATAAACGTTAGTTATTTTGGAGGTCATTTTAAAGAAGACTTCAATAAACTAGATTTAGATACTTCAAAAACGACCCTAATTTATTGTCAAACACAACATCGTAGTTTGATGGTTGCTAATAAAATATACAAAGCTGGATTTCATTCGATTATCGATTTAGACAAAGGAATGAGTGTTTGGATTAAAAAGGAAATGCCTTTTGTGGTTGAGGATACTTTAAAATAATTGTTTATCCTTCATCCGGAAATTCCACACTTTCATATGCGCCTGCATCTGGTGAATCTCCTGTTCTGCTAGTTCCGTTAGCATCTACAGGGACTTGAGAAGCTCCATTTGGGCTTGCAATACCATCTGCGCCAGAAACTCCCGTTTCAATATTAAAATCGTTTAATTCGGTATTGAAAAAAGCAGGGTCCTGATTTTTTACAATATCAACATACAAATCAGTATTTGAAAAATCATAGTTTGGGTTATCTGAAAAATCACCATTAGGGTCATCAAAACGAATTAAACTATTAGTGAATTTAAAGTTGAAAGCAGCATTGCTATCTTCTACAAAAATAAGTTCGCGAGATTCATTTCCGTAGATAATACAGTTGGTGAAATTAGCTTCAATTAAATCTGAAACAAAAGTATTGTCTTCGGTTTCTAAAACATTATCAATAATTACTGTAGGAAATAAACGGAATCCATTATTCCAATAATTGGCAAAAGTAGAATGAACAAAGTTATATTTTCCACCTAAAGAACAAGATAAAGATGTTTGTCCACTGTTATTTATTACTACATTTTCACCATAAACATCACCCGTTCTAGCTAATAGACCAACATTAGATGAATTATAAATCTGTACATCTTTTAGAGTTAAAGTACGATCACCATCATTGCTATCCATTAAAATTCCTACGATAGAATTTTTAATAGTCATAAAACTAAATTCGTTATTGGTACTTCCGGCAGTTAGCCAAATCGTAGCCCATTGCCCGGGAACATCTGAAAAACTTGGTTCTAAACGGTCTCCTTCAAAAATCACTTGATTTTCTAGTAATTCTGGGTCAGAACTAGGAGTTCCATTAACTTTCATAGACCCTGTATTGGCTACTAAAATACCACTATCTCTATGAAAATGAACTCTAGCACCAGCATCAACCGTTAAGGTTTTATTGGGAGGGACAGCTGCAAAACCATATATAACATAAGGTTTTTCGTTGGTAAAATTAAGTTGGTTATCTTCTAAAAAGAAACCTTCAATTAAAACAGGTTCTTCTTCTGTACCAAGGTTGATAGTTTCGATAGTTCCATCAGCAAATTGTTCAGGAAATAAGAAAACGGCATCTTGTACAAGGGTTACTAAATCAACATCTTGTTCATTTCCGCTAGTATCAAATAATATTTTATCAGTATATAAAAATGCATTTTCTGGATTTGGAAAATCATTAACATCAATAGTAGTTTCAATAAATATAAAAATACTGTCTTTGGCAAGAATATTTATATTTTGAAAAGTTTTTCCAGGAATTCCATCCACATTTAAACGGTAGCTTGAAGTTTCACCATCTCCCAAACGAATAGTTGGAATGGTAATATCGTCGTTACTTCGGTTATAAACTTTAAGTGTTCTAGTGCTTGAACCAATGTTTGTAAAAACGGTGTCCAAATATATAGTGTCTTGTGAAAATTCTAAATTTCCTGTACTTGCAACTGTTTCAAAATCGTTTCGGCAAGAACTCCAAAGTACAATGCTGAAAACTAATGCTATTCCGTATAAATATCTCAAGGGTGTGATTTTTTAATTTCAGTAAAAATATAACTTTTTAGTTTGCTAATTATTGTTTCAATACATGTTTTTTACTTCTAAACACTAATATAGTTCTTGACTGAATTTCGACAAGCTCAATGATCACACTCGAACAGACAAAAGAGTATATTTCTAATGATTTTATCAAATATGATTTTCAATAATTAATATAGATGTCACCAATAAATGGATCTGGAAATTCAGAATCATTTAAAACTAACACATAATAATACACGCCAGTTGGTACAAGACTTCCGTCAAAAAACAAGCCTTCATTTGTAATGCCATTCCAAAAGCCATCACCGTTATAACCTTTATAGATTAGGTTTCCGTAACGGCTGTAAATTTGTAATTCGAAATCTGAATAAATATTTAAAAGGTTTGAAATTTCAAATTCATCGTTAATCCCGTCTCCATTTGGAGAAAATCCTTCAGGAATATATGGGGCACAATTTTCTGTTTCAATTAAAAATGAAGCAGTTGTAAAACAAATTTTATTTTCCAATCGGACATAGATTACCTGAGGATCTATCCCATTTTGGTAGCTTCCAGGGTCTGTTATTTCATTTTCATTTAAAATTGCATTCTCTAAAGTTGTAAAATATGTGATTTCATCTTCAAATTCTATGGATATTAAATCATTCTGTACTGTTAAATCAAAAGTCGCAGTATCAAATCCTTCATCACATAATAATAAATTCGGGAGTTCATTAATAGGAGGAATACTTCCGAACTCAATAGTAATCTGAAAACTGTTATTTATTTCATTTAACTCTTCAATTGATCCAATTCCGTTGCCATTATCATCTACAACTGCAATAATTTCAAATATATCTGGAATGCCTTCTGGTAGAAAAACTTCGATGGAATTGGATTCACTTCCTCCAATTGGAATATTATTTTCAGTTTGACTTTGCGCCAAAAGAATTCCTTCAAAATAAAAAGCAATGTCCGTATTAGCTGGTAATATTCCTGTTGCTTCGATATTATAAACGGTATAATCAATTATTAAATCACGTTGTCTACACGCATAAAGTTCGTTGTCTATCGTAATGGTGGCATCGGGAAGTGGGCATTCAATTACTTTAATTTCAAAAGAATCTACTAAAAAACAATCTTCATTTGCAACACGAATAAAAATAGTTTGTGGGTTTTCTGTATTCTGAAAAGCATCAATTTCAATAATTGGATTGTTATTGTTTTGAGCATCATCATCAGAAATATGGTACGATAAAAAATAATCTATATTTATTTCTGAAGTTGCTTCAGTTAAATTAAATGCTTCAGTACCCAAAACATTACATAGCTCTAAATTTATTGGACTTTCAAATTCAGGAAAAACTAATAAGTGAAAATTGATAACAAAATTGTTATTGTCCTCATTAATTTCATTTACAATTCCGGTTCCATTTCCGGTGTCATCTACATTTGCTTTTAAAATAAAATCTGCAGGGATATTAGTAGGAATTTCAAGAGATATTTCTCCATTTTCAGAACCATTTATTTCTATTTCTGCTAATGTATAAGATTGACCAACTAACGTACTATTTGCATAAAATGCAATTGGTGTATTGGCTGGTAATATATCTGTACTATTAGTGTTATGTACAGTATATGCTACATCTATAGTTCTGTTTCCGCATTCAAATCCACCATCAGCAGAATCAATTACAATAGTTGCATCTGGTAACTCTGTATTTAAAACCGTTACGATATTATTAACCATTACCAAATCTTGGCTAGATGTTAATTGAATAGTTGCATTTGTGTCTCCAGGATTAATATTGTTTTCGATATTATAAAAATCGATATCCATATTAAATAATTGATCTGAATTGCTAAAACTATTAGTTCCGTTAAAAGCATTATCTATAGGATTTAAAGGAGGGTTGCTAATTAGGTTACCATTGATACTTAAGGTTTCATTATTAGCTAGATTTGCATCGCCTTCCCAAGCAAGAAAACCTATTTTTGCACCTGCATTATCTAAAACATTTAAATTATTTAAGTTTATTGTTAAGTTGTTGTTTGCTTGAGAAACAGCCTGTAAACCATCAAAAATTGTCACTTGATTTAAAGGAAGTGAAGAATCTTCATAAACAATTGTAATTGCCCAACCTCCAAAGTTAGTAGCATTACCACCATTTATTTGACAAAAAGGTTGAATTGCATCTTGTAAATCTAGATCACTAAGGGTATAAGTTCCATTTCCGATAGAGTTAACTATTGAAGTTACATCTGCAAAAGCAGCAAAATAGTCGTAATTTGTAGTACCACTAATAAATGAAAAGCTAAATTCTCTATCTGAAATAACAGTATTTCCATTTAACGAAACTTCAAAATCTCCATCTCCAGACCCTGCCCAATATAAATAGGCAGCAACTACTTGTTGTCCAGCTTGAAGTTGAAAATCTGCACTGCTTTCTGAAAGAATATTACAATCGGATGTGTTTCCATTTTCTTCAATATTTAGAGTGTTTCCGAAGGCTACATAATCATAATGACCATTATATTGCTGAAAGAGGACAACTTCTTGAGCAAATAAATATGTAGGGAGTAAAAACAGAAATATCTTCAGAAAATATCTCGAATTCATCATATTTTTTTCCTTTCAATATACGGAAAAAATTGACGTGAAAATTATAAGAAATACCTACTACAAATCTCTTCTTTTTAAAATAAGATATGACCAATAAATAAAGAGAGTCGTCCAAACTAAAACTATAATTACGTTTAAAGGTTGTACACTATAATCTTTATCGAAAGCCTCTCCAAACTGACTTGCTGCAGATTGTATTGCACCCATTTTTGATCCAGGTTCAATTATAAGATTTTGCATAGACATTAAAGGAAAGAAATTAGTAACTTTATCGGTAAGGTATTCATCGTTAAAAACACCCCACCTTAAAAAGGCGTAGAGTAGCCATTCAACAATAAACCAAATTATTAAAAACCCAAGAGCAAATGCAGATCGTTTTACTAATATTCCTAAAAATAAGCAAAAAGAAAAGAAAGCTAATAGTTTAATAAAATAAGCTAATAGGTATTCCATACCGCTAAATATGATACCAATCTCATTATAATCTGAAAATATTAAACCTAATATTAAGGATACTCCAAAAACAAATAGGGTTGAAACTGCAGCAAATAACACCACGGTTAAAAATTTTGAAAGTATAAACTCTTTTTTGCTCAAACCATCAATTAGGTTTTGTTTTAAAGTGCGATTGCTATATTCGTTTGCCATCATAGAAACAATTACAATTGCTAAAAAAATTTTAAGCGTTGCAGCTACATAAGTATTGAAGTGCCATATATATGGGAAGTTGAAAATCCCTTGATCTGCAACCCTAAAGTGAATATTACCAAAGTCAAATTGAATAGAGGCTATAAAGGCAATAAATGTAATTAATATAAAATAGACAATCGAAATTACTTTTGCCGATTTGTTATATTTTAATTTATGAAGTTCTATAGTGAGTAATCGTAACATTCTAGTAGTTTTTTAGTTTAAGCAGTTTTGGTTAATTCTAAGAATTGTTCTTCTAAGCTTTCTTTTCGATGTACTAAATAGGAGAGGTTGATTCCTTTTTCGAAGAGTAATTTGTTTAATCCAGCACTATCTAATGGTTCTTTTAAATAAGCGATAAGTTTCCCA
Organism: Flavobacteriaceae bacterium; assembly: GCA_046055745.1. GTDB lineage: Bacteria > Bacteroidota > Bacteroidia > Flavobacteriales > Flavobacteriaceae > Marifrigoribacter. The sequence continues at coordinate 18,702 of JASFZG010000087.1, forward strand.
TCTTCTTGTTTAATGTTTCCAAAACTATCGTGTGTTTCTAAAACTAATTTTAATTTCTCTAAATCATCTGATTGTAAAGTGAAAAAACCGTGACTAGCAATCATATCTTCAACTCTACCAGAATATAAACTTTTTCCTTTCTGAAGAATGACCACGTGCGTACATACTTTTTCAACTTCATCTAATAAATGGGAAGCTAATAATATGGTAGTGCCTTCTGAAGCAATTTG
>JASFZG010000088.1:0-13714 GCA_046055745.1 Flavobacteriaceae bacterium
GCCGATAATCTACGTTTGTGTGTAATCTCTGCAATTGGATTGGTTTGATCCATAAACTGAGATAACTGATTCGTTCCGAAGAAAGAGTTGATTACAGAAGACAAAGTCTTCGCATTAATCAAATCGATAGGTGTAAACACCTCGTTATCACGAACATTCATTCGTTCTCTAATGGTACGAGCCATACGTGCTAAACCAACACCAAATTGAGAAGATAATTGCTCACCAACTGTACGTACACGACGGTTAGATAAGTGATCAATATCATCAATCTCAGCTTTAGAATTAATCAGCTCGATTAAGAATTTTATAATGGTAATAATATCCTCTTTGGTAAGTACTAACTTATCCATAGGAATATCAAGACCTAATTTTTTATTCATTCTAAAACGACCTACATTTCCTAAGTTGTAACGTTGATCACTAAAGAATAATTTATTGATAATACCACGCGCAGTCTCTTCATCAGGCGGCTCAGCATTACGTAATTGTCTATAGATATGTTCTACCGCTTCTTTTTCTGAATTGGTTGGATCCTTCTGAAGTGTATTATGAATAATAGCATAATCTGCTTGAAGGTTATCTTCTTTATGAAGAAGAATAGTTTTAGAACCAGATTCTAAGATTTCTTCAATATGGTCTTTTTCAAGAACCGTATCACGATCTAAAACAATCTCGTTACGTTCGATTGAAACTACCTCTCCAGTATCTTCATCTACAAAATCTTCGTGCCATGTTTTAAGAACACGGGCAGCTAATTTACGTCCTAAATATTTTTTAAGTCCAGTTTTTGAAGCTTTTATTTCTTCAGCTAAATCGAATATTTCAAGGATATCTTTATCTCTCTCAAAACCGATCGCACGGAAAAGCGTAGTCACTGGTAATTTTTTCTTTCTATCGATATAAGCGTACATCACTTGATTAATATCGGTAGCAAATTCAATCCAAGAACCTTTAAAAGGAATTACTCTGGCTGAATATAATTTTGTTCCATTTGCGTGAAACGATTGTCCAAAGAACACACCAGGTGAACGGTGTAATTGAGAAACAACAACACGTTCTGCTCCATTAACCACGAAGGTTCCGTTTGGAGTCATATAAGGTATCGTTCCTAAATATACATCTTGTACGATGGTTTCGAAATCTTCATGTTCTTCATCTGTACAATATAATTTTAGACGAGCTTTTAAGGGAACACTGTAGGTTAAACCACGCTCAATACATTCCTGAATGGAATATCTGGATGGGTCTACAAAATAATCTAAAAACTCTAATACAAATTGATTTCTGGTATCGGTAATCGGGAAATTTTCCATGAAAGTTCTATAAAGACCTTCGTTTTCTCTTTTATCGGATTTAGTTTCCAATTGAAAGAAATCTTGAAAAGATTTAATCTGGATATCCAAGAAATCTGGATATGCAGGTTTGTTCTTAACGGTGGAAAAATTCAATCTTTCAGTTTGCGTTGCTGACATCTATGGACGAATTTTAATTATAATAAAACAATGAACGCGTATAAAAATTAGTGTTAACCATTATATACGCAAAATGGTTTAGGTCTATTCCGTTAAACGGAAAGACCTAAACCTAAAGGTTTGGTGCGGGTAAGCTTACTTAAGCTCAACCTCTGCTCCTGCTTCTTCTAACTGTGCTTTTAAAGCTTCAGCTTCATCTTTAGCTACTCCTTCTTTAATTGGAGAAGGTACATTATCAACTAATCCTTTAGCGTCTTTAAGACCTAGTCCTGTAAGTTCTTTTACCAATTTTACAACTGCTAATTTAGACCCTCCTGGAGCTGTTAAGATTACATCGAATTCTGATTTTTCTTCAGCGGCATCACCACCAGCAGCACCACCACCAGCAGCTACAGCTACTGCAGCTGCAGCAGGCTCTATACCGTATTCTTCTTTTAATATTCCTGCTAATTCATTAACTTCTTTTACAGTTAAGTTAACTAATTGCTCTGCGAAATCTTTTAAATCTGCCATTTTCTATCGTTTTAAGTAATTTAATTTTAAAATTTTTGTTTGTTTGTGTTTGGATTTTATCCTTCTCTTTCGGATAAGGTTTTAACAATACCTGCAATTGTTCCTCCACTAGACTTAAGTGCAGAAATAACGTTCTTAGCAGGAGATTGTAATAATCCAATAATATCTCCAATAAGTTCGTCTTTCGACTTAATATTAACTAGGGTATCTAATTGATCATCACCAACGTAAATTGCTTCTTCAATAAACGCTCCTTTAAGTACAGGCTTATCAGATTTTACTCTGAAAGCTTTAATTACTTTTGCTGGTGCATTACTTGTTTCAGCAAACATTAATGATGTATTTCCTTTAAGAACATCTGGTAATTCACCAAAATCCTTATCTGAACTATCCATTGCTTTTTTAAGCAAGGTGTTTTTAACTACTGCTAACTTTACTCCAGCTTTGTAACAAGCTCTTCGTAAGTTACTCGTATCTCCTGCATTAAGACCTGAAATGTCTGCTAAATAAATAGTTTCATTTTCAGCTAACTGTGCAGTAAGATTTTCTATTACTTGTGATTTTTCTTCTCTTGTCATAAGTTCTAAATTTTACTACTCAGTAAATCTTTTTGAATCGATCTCAATACTTGGACTCATAGTAGAAGACATAAAAATGCTTTTAATATAAATTCCTTTTGATGATTGAGGTTTCAATTTTACAAGGGTTGTTAATAATTCTTTTGCGTTTCCTTCAATCTTGTCTGCATCAAAAGATGCTTTTCCGATTGCAGCGTGAACAATACCTGTTTTCTCAACTTTAAAGTCAATTTTACCAGCTTTCACATCTGAAACAGCTTTAGCAACATCCATTGTTACCGTACCAGTTTTTGGGTTAGGCATTAATCCACGAGGTCCTAAAATTCGTCCTAGTGGTCCTAATTTACCCATTACACTTGGCATGGTTACAATAACATCAACGTCTGTCCATCCTCCTTTAATTTTTTCGAGGTACTCATCTAAACCAACGTAATCCGCCCCAGCTTCTTTAGCTTCCGCCTCTTTATCTGGAGTAACTAATGCAAGTACTTTAACGTCTTTACCTGTACCGTGTGGTAAGGTAACAACGCCACGTACCATTTGATTAGCTTTTCGTGGATCTACATTAAGACGCACAGCAATATCTACTGATGCATCAAAATTTGTGTTGGTGATTTCTTTTATTAAAGCAGATGCATCGGCTAATGAATAGACCTTGTTAGGTTCTATTTTAGCTTGAGCTTCCTTTTGCTTTTTTGTTAATCTTGCCATTTTATAGATTCTTTTTTCGGATTAAGAAGGAGCGTTTCCTCCTTTTACATTGATTCCCATTGATCTTGCAGTTCCAGCTATCATCTTCATAGCAGACTCAATGCTAAAAGCATTTAAATCTGGCATTTTATCTTCAGCTATCACTTTTACTTGATCCCAGGTAATTTTTGCTACTTTCTTTACGTGTGGCTCGCCAGATCCTTTTTTAATCTTAGCAGCTTCAAGAATTTGTACTGCAGCTGGAGGAGTTTTAATAACAAAATCAAATGATTTGTCTTTATATACTGTAATCGCAACTGGTAATACTTTTCCTTGCTTATCTTGAGTTCTAGCATTAAACTGCTTACAGAACTCCATGATATTCACACCGGCAGCACCTAAAGCTGGTCCAACTGGTGGTGATGGGTTAGCAGCTCCACCTCGAACTTGTAACTTTACTACTTTATCTACTTCTTTTGCCATGTTTTAATTTTTAAAATTTTGCTTTTCTTCGGTGGAAGCCCAAGAAAAACTATTTATAGCGTGTAACAATTAAACTTTCTCTACTTGCATAAAACTTAATTCTAACGGTGTTTTTCTTCCGAAAATTTTCACCATTACTTCAAGTTTACGTTTTTCTTCATTTATCTTTTCAACCGTACCGTTAAATCCATTAAATGGACCATCAACTACTTTGATTGTCTCTCCTATTGTATAAGGAATATTAACGTTTTCATCCTGTACAGACAACTCATCTACTTTACCTAATAACCTGTTTACTTCAGATTGTCTAAGTGGTACAGGATCTCCTCCTTTTACTTCACCTAAAAACCCTATTACTCCGTTTACAGATTTTATAATATGTGGGATTTCACCAGTTAAATTCGCTTGTACCATAATATAACCAGGGATAAATACGCGTTCCTTGCTTATTTTTTTACCATTACGAATTTGAATCACTTTCTCGGTAGGAACTAAAATTTGTTCTATATCTTTCTGAAGACTCAATCTATTAATCTCAGATTCGATATATTCTTTAATCTTATTTTCCTTTCCACTTACAGAACGGATTACATACCACTTTTTTTCACTTTTAACTTCAGACATCTTTAAGTATTAAGACTTAATCCAATCAAAGTACTGACTAATAACACCACTAAATACCGTGTCTATTCCAAAAACAACTAACGCCATAACTACCGAAAAAGCAGCAACAATAACTGTTAATTTTTGAGCTTCAGGCCAAGGTGTCCATGTAACGTGATTTTTAAGTTCGTTATACGATTCTTTGATGTAATTTAACATTGTTAAAATTGTTTTATTAATTCCTATTATTTGCACGGGTTGAGAGACTCGAACTCACGACACCTGGTTTTGGAGACCAGTGCTCTACCAACTGAGCTAAACCCGTTTACCCGGGTATTTAAAAACGTTACCCGTTTTATAAAAGTCAAGGCATCCCGAAAAATCGGGACACCTTAAAAACCTTTTACTTTTATTGTTTAGTCTAAAATCTCAGTAACCTGACCAGCACCTACTGTTCTACCACCCTCACGGATTGCAAAACGAAGACCAACATTCATTGCAATTGCTTGAAGCAATTCAACGTGAATTGTTAAGTTATCACCAGGCATTACCATTTCAACTCCATCAGGAAGGTTAATTGTTCCTGTCACATCAGTTGTACGAACGTAAAACTGTGGACGGTAGTTGTTATGAAATGGAGTATGACGTCCACCTTCTTCTTTCTTAAGGATATAAACCTCAGCTTTGAATTTAGCGTGTGGAGTTACAGAACCTTGTTTACAGATTACCATACCTCTTCTAATATCTTCTTTAGCAATACCTCTTAATAAGATACCTGCATTATCTCCAGCCTCACCTCTATCAAGGATTTGACGGAACATCTCGATACCTGTAATAGTAGAAGTTAACTTTTCAGCACCCATACCAATAATATCTACAGCATCTCCAGTGTTAGCGATACCAGTTTCAATACGACCAGTTGCTACAGTTCCACGACCTGTAATTGAAAATACATCTTCAATAGGCATTAAGAAATCTTTATCAACCTCACGTAATGGCTCTTCAATCCAAGTATCAACAGCTTCCATTAATTCAAGAACTGTATCAACCCATTTTTGCTCACCGTTCAATGCTCCAAGAGCAGAACCAGCGATCACAGGACCATTATCTCCATCATACTCATAGAAACTTAGTAATTCTCTTACTTCCATTTCTACTAATTCGATTAATTCTTCATCATCAACCATATCCACTTTATTCATGAATACAACGATACGAGGAATTCCTACCTGACGTCCTAAAAGGATGTGCTCACGAGTTTGTGGCATTGGACCATCCGTAGCAGCAACTACTAAAATAGCACCATCCATTTGAGCAGCACCAGTAACCATGTTCTTTACGTAATCCGCGTGACCTGGACAGTCAACGTGAGCGTAATGACGATTAGCTGTTGCATATTCAACGTGTGAAGAGTTAATTGTAATACCTCTTTCTTTTTCTTCAGGAGCATTATCAATTTGATCAAAAGATGTTGCTTTCGAGTGACCTGCATCTGACAATACTTTTGTAATTGCAGCAGTTAAAGTTGTTTTTCCGTGATCCACGTGTCCAATTGTACCAACGTTTAAGTGTGGTTTTGACCGATCGTAAGTTTCTTTTGCCATTTTGTATTTATTTTAATCTTAGTTATATATCAGTATTTATTATATACTTTCTATTTGAGCCAATGTTGGGATTTGAACCCAAGACCTCTTCCTTACCAAGGAAACGCTCTACCCCTGAGCTACACCGGCGTAAAGTGTTTCATCTTTTCTCAGCAAATCACTAAGGAAAGACAGCTGCCTTCGCAGGAAACTTTAGAGTCTAAAATGAAAAATTAAACTAATAATTATTTACATTCTACTCCAAACACAAAAACATCGCCCTTATTAAGGACAACGTTGTTATGTTTTAATAGAGCGGGAGACCAGGTTCGAACTGGCGACATTCAGCTTGGAAGGCTGACGCTCTACCAACTGAGCTACTCCCGCTTTTTAAATCTGAATTTCTTCAGAAAAACATTTCAATACTTAGATATTTTTTAGGGTATCCACACATAAAAAAACTATGTGGGGAGAGCAGGATTCGAACCTGCGAAGACGTAGTCAGCAGATTTACAGTCTGCCCTCGTTGGCCGCTTGAGTATCTCCCCTCTTTAATATCTATTTTTAAAGAACTTTTTGAACTTAATTTATAATATAAATTTCATTCAAATTCACTATTTCAATTGAGCCGATGGAGGGACTCGAACCCACGACCTGCTGATTACAAATCAGCTGCTCTAGCCAGCTGAGCTACATCGGCTTTCGGCCTGCTTTTTAACATAAAAAAGCCCGCTATTTCTAACGGACTGCAAATGTAAATAAATTATTTACTTCTAAAAAACTTTTTCAAGAAATATTTTCAATAAAATTCTATCTTTATTATTATTCTAATTTTAGGTCTTAATTTTTAGGCATTTACCATATTAAATTTCTTTTAAAATATTAAGCTTTTATTAGAAGACATAAGACCGCTGCGCTATAAGAACAAAGAATTAACACCAACCTACCTTAAAATAATAACCATTCTTTAATCAAAAGAGAGAGCCAACCAACATATAACATTTATTCTACTATCAGTTGGATAAAACATAGGAAACATATTATCTTGAATTTCTAGGATGCGTATTCTTATACACTTCTTTCAATTTTGCAATACTATTATTTGCGTAGATTTGGGTGGACGCTAAACTTGAATGCCCCAACAATTCTTTTACTGCTTTTATATCTGCTCCTTCATTTAATAAATGTGTCGCAAAAGAATGCCTTAATATATGTGGGCTTTTCTTTACTTTTTCTGAAGCAAGTCCAAAATAAGAATTGATTACTCGATACACTAATGTCTCATATATCTTAACTCCTTTATTAGTTAAGAAGAGAAAGTCTTTGCCTTTAATTAACTCTAAGTTACTTCGATAATCTAAATAGTTATTAATTGTAATTAAAACAGAAGGTAATAAAGGTATTAATCGTTCCTTATTTCTTTTTCCTAACACCTTAATGGTTTTGTTTGAAGTCGATATATCATTCAGTTTTAAGTTTACCAACTCTCCTCTTCGCATTCCTGTTGAATAAAATAACTCAACGATTAATTTATTTCGGAAGCCTTCAAAAGTACTCTCTTCTTCTAATACTTCTAAAACATTTTCTATTTCTTTTTCCGAAAAAGGAACTTGTAATTTCTTTGAAGTTTTTAAGGCCTTATGTTTTGCCAAAGGGCTCACTTCTATTTCTCCTATTTTCAAAAGAAACTTATAATAGGTCCGTAGAGATGAAATCTTCCTATTAATACTTTTGTTTGAAATACCCGAATCTACCAATTTCACAATCCAACTTCTAATGATCGAATAATTAACGGAAGCAATTTCAGAATAACTAAATTCTTCGGAAGCAAACTCCAAAAAACTTTCCAAATCTTTTTTATAGGCCGTGACGGTATGCGAAGAATATTTTCTTTCTAGTTCTAAGTAATCTATAAAGGAAGTAAAAGGCATAAAAAAAAGTCCGTTAAAAAGTAAAATTACTAATTTCAACGGACTTATTATGTTTTAAGTATCTAAAATAATTTTAGAGATTTCTGTCTTCACAGAAAAACACTAAACTTCTTCCTGATCTCTTAAGTTCTGAATGTATTGAGCTTTCTGAATCTGCTTTCTTCTTTTAACTGAAGGCTTTGTGAATTGTTTTCTTTCACGTAACTGATTCTTAGTTCCTGTACGATCAAACTTACGTTTAAAACGTTTCAGTGCTCTATCTATATTTTCTCCTTCTTTAATTGGTATTATTAACATAGTCTCTTAACCTCCTCTCTTTTGGGACGGCAAAGATAGTGTTAATTATGAATTAAGAAATATAAATTATTAATTATTTTTAATCCTTAAACAAAGTAGCTTGTTTGGTTAAATCGTTCACTAGTTTTTCTTCCTCTTCACTTTCTAGCAATACATTATAATTTTTCCAAAACTCTTTATTATAAGGTCTTTGTAAAAATATATCATCTGACCATGGTTTCTGAAGTGCATTTGTTATCGTTTCAGGATCTTGAATTATTTCAGTAAAAAGTATTTCTTGCACTGTAGAATAGAATTGTTCTTCTTTTTCCTTTCTAATTTCTTCTTCCGTTTTATATTTTTGATCGGAAGATCGATCGCCTAACTTCACCAATTTTGGCGCTTCATAATAGTAATAATTAGGATACATTTTACCTTCATATTCCATATATGAAATTATCAGTTTATGATTATTTAAAGTTCCTAAAAGGCTTTTACTTCTTCTTTTTTGTTTATATGAAGATGCTATTAAATCGTATTCAATTCTCTTAATTGCATAATTGTCCCAATAAATATAAAGCCATCCTTTAGGCTCAAACCCTTCGTTATAAGTGCCTTTTGTATTTAAACCAACATAATCAAACCCTCTTTCAATCTTGATTTTATAAAGCTTTCTTCCGTTATCAACTAATATGGTATCTATTTTAAACTGATGCTTTTTAAGAATATCCTTATCAAATATCGCTAATGAATCATTTGAAGTCCGTACTAGGTTCAGTCTTCCTTTAAAAAGAGTTTCTAATCCGTTTACCCTTTCATCATTCCATTTAATGGCTTTTACAAGCGTTTCTGTTGCTATTGTATCTCTTCGAAGTTGTTTGGACTTCATACTAAAATTCTTAGAAGTACTCATTAAGTAAGAAGCATATACAAACAAGCTATCTACATCGCGTAAATCATAACTTTTTCTGTTTTCATCTACATTAATTTTTAAATTATTTGAAGCTCCCGAAGCGTAACTGGAATCGTATAAAGTAAGGGCGCTTTCGATAAGCCATTTGTATTCTTTCTTATTTCGTTCTCTGTGTCGTAAAAATCCCTTTTGCAAATAAGGTTGATCCGGCAAGTTTTCCGAAAGCTCTCCAATTGCTCTTAAAACTACATCGTTTCCTGTTTTAGGTCTTGTTTCAGCAACAATAAGAATTTCATCTAGAGAAGCAATATCTTCTTCCAAAAAAATATCTTCATCGTTTACAAATTCATTTACAGGAATTTTAAAACTTTTATAACCAATGGATGAAATAACTAAAGTATCGTTTTTATATTTTTCAGGAACCGATAAAACAAATTTCCCATCGGTATTACTCACAGATCCTATGGTAGAATTTTCAACATAGATACTTGCATTCTCTAATGGCAAGTAGCTTAAAAAATCAACTATTTTACTTTTCAATTCAGTTTGCGAAAAAGCTGAAATTGAAAAAGTTAAAAATAAAAAACTAAAAAAATACTTTAAATCGTTAGGTTTCATAATATGTTAATTAAGGCAATTTATAAAATTAGGTCGCAGGTTTATAATCCTTTCCATCGATTACCATCTTCGAAATAATTTCCTTTAAAATTTCTGAAGTACCTCCTCCAATAGGTCCTAGCCTACTATCTCGCAACAATCTTGCCATAGGGTAATCTTCCATATAACCGTAACCTCCTAATAATTGAAGGCATTGGTAAATTACATCATCTGCCATTTTAGTTGCCGTAAGTTTTGCCATGGTGGCTTCCTTTACCACATACTCTCCAGCATTTAAACGTTTCACCGTATGGTAATTAAATACTTTACAAACTTCAATATCACTTGCCATTTGTGCTACATTATGACGTAAAGCTTGAAAAGTTGAAATACTTTTTCCGAAAGCTTCTCTTTCCTTCATATATTGAATTGCATATTCTAAAGCAAATTCTGCTCTAGCGTGTGCATTCACAGCCATTACCAATCGTTCTAAAGCAAAATGCTGCATAATATATGGAAAGCCTTGATTTTCATCTCCCATTAAATTGGAAGCTGGAATAGTTACATTATCAAAAGCAATCTCGGCAGTATCACTTGCTCGCCAACCTAGTTTATCTAATTTGGTGGAAGAGATACCTGGAGTATCTCTATCCATCACAAAAATACTGATTCCCTTCCCTCCTTTTTCAGGTGATGTTTTTGCAGCAACTACTAAATAATCGCTGTAAATACCGTTGGTAATAAAGGTTTTAGATCCGTTAATTACATAAGTATCTCCTTGTTTAACAGCAGTGGTTCTCATGCCAGAAACATCTGATCCACCAAAAGGTTCTGTAATACAAAGACACCCTATTTTTTCTCCTGTTATACTTGGTCTTAAATAGTTTTCTTTTATTTCGTGACTTCCTTCTTTATTAAGGTGCGTCATTGCTAAATAAGCATGTGCCCACATATTGGCGGCAAATCCACCAGAGTTTATTTTCTGAAGTTCTTCTAAAAAAACCACTGTATAAAATAAATCTAGATTTAAACCTCCATATTCTTCAGGAGAGTTTAAACCAAAGAATCCCATCTCTCCCATTTTGGTCCAAATAAAACGTTCTACGGTTCCTGTTTTTTCCCATTTATCTATATGAGGCACTACTTCTTTTTGAAGAAAATCTTGTAAACTTTTTCTAAACAACTCGTGCTCTTCTGTAAAATACATACTTTTTCATTTTAGTTTTGGAGATTAATACAACTTAAAAACAAGATTGTTTTACGTTATTAATCAAGTGTCAAATATAGCTGAATTCCCTTTAACTTTCTTTGGGTCATTCCTTCTATTTTTTCTAATTCTGAAAAGTTATTAATTTGTCCTCGTAGTGTTCTAAACTCCCATATCTTTTTTGCTAATTCGAATGAAATCCCTGGAACGGTTGCAATATCTGAAGCAGAAATTTCATTCAAATTCATCTTTGTAATTTCTTTGGGTGTTTTAACCGTAAACTCATTCAAAGCCCTTTTAACTACTTCTGGGTTTAAACCATATACATTATACAATTGCGAATCGTTTGAAAAACCATTTAATTTTTCACGATAGGTTATAATTCGTTTGCTTAAAGCTTCTCCTATTCCACTTACTAGTTTCAATTGTTCTTGAGTAGCTTTATTTAAGTCTGTTTTTTGCTGAAATGATTTTTCTACAAACCCTTTATTTTTATTATATTTCTTTTTGGGCTTTGGATTGGTTACCCAATCGGGGAATTTAAAATAAGGACTTATTTCGTTTAATAATGAATCGGAAACTTTGGTTACTTTCTGAAAATCTTTAATCGAATTGACCCATTGATTTTTATTTCTAAATCGTTTTAGTCGATCTATTTCTTCGGGTGACATTCCGAGAGTATAACCTTTATAATCGGTAATAAAATTTGGATTGAAGGGATACTTTTTAGGTTTACGGGAAGCTATTTCTGTAGCTCGTAGCGAATCCAATTCTTTTTGTATTGAAATGATTTCAGGAGAGTTTTTATCAAGAATGTTTTCTTCAGTAAAATCAACAAAATGATATATACTAAGTAATCCGATAATAAGTAATATTAAAAACAAAATCCCATTTCGTTGCGATCTATTGAACACGAAATGGGATTTAAAATTTTCCATAGAATATAGTTTTCTTTTATTCTGGGGAGAATTTTTGAATATTTGAAAGTGTTATTAAGCTTTTGCTTCTACTTCTTTTATAGCGTTTAAGTAACGTTTTAATTGTTTTTTCACTACTGGAAATAAGAAATACAACCCAATCATATTAGGAAATACCATTGCAAAAATCATTGCATCAGAGAAATCCCAGATTGACTGCATACTTGCAGCAGCTCCAATTACTACGAAAATTAAGAATAAAAATTTATAAGTTAAATCTGCAGCTTTTCCTTTTCCGAATAAAAATTTCCAAGATTGTAATCCATAATAAGACCAAGAAATCATCGTTGAAACAGCAAATAAAACTACTGCTACAGTTAAGAATACATTAGAATAAGGAATATACGCTGCAAATGCTTTTGATGTAATACCAGCACCTTCATAAGAAACTCCATCAATCATTACATGACCAGCACCACCGTATTCAAAAGCTCCTCCGAAGTTAAAAATAATAATTACTAAAGCAGTCATTGTACAAATTACAACGGTATCAATAAAAGGCTCTAATAAAGCAACAAGGCCTTCAGATGCAGAATATTTTGTTTTTACTGCTGAATGCGCAATAGATGCAGAACCTGCACCAGCTTCGTTTGAGAAAGCTGCTCTTTTAAACCCAACTAATAACACTCCTATAAACGATCCAACTCCAATTGCAGTAGGATTAAATGCTTCTGTGAAAATTAAGCTTATTGCATCATCAATTAAAGTAAAATTACTAAGGATAATGTATAAACAAGCTACTAAATAAAGTATTGCCATAAAGGGAACTACTTTTTCGGTTACTTGAGCAATTCTTTTAATACCTCCAATTATAATGATTCCTACAACGATTGCTAATACAATTCCAATTACGGCACCAGCGCTAGAACCTTCCATTCCTAATAAATCTTTAATTACAATGGTTGCTTGGTTAGATTGAGCAGCATTTCCACCACCAAAAGATCCTCCAATACAGAAAATTGCGAACAATACTGCTGCAACTTTTCCTAATACTTTAAAGCCTTTATCTTTAAGTCCTTTACTTATATAATACATTGGACCTCCATGAACGGTTCCATCTTTATCAACATCTCTATATTCTACGCCCAAAGTACATTCTACAAATTTGGTTGACATTCCTAAAAACCCACAAACAATCATCCAGAAAGTTGCTCCTGGACCTCCTAATGCGATTGCTAATGCAACCCCTGCGATATTCCCATTACCTACGGTTCCTGAAACTGCTGTTGCTAAAGCCTGAAAGTGTGTTACTTCACCATCTCTACTTTCATCTTCAATAGTATCAACTATATCTCCATCTATGGCTAAATCCGAATCACCCGATTCGTGATGATCGACCTCATCGTATTTACCTCTTACAATATTTATTGAAGTAAAAAAATATCTAATGTTTGGAAAACCGAAGTATAAAGTAAAAAATAATGCACTACCAACTAATAAAATTAAAACGAAAGGAGTACCATAAATAGGAAAGAAAACTACACCAGATATTGCATCCGAAATAGGTCTAAACGCTTCGTCAATTTTTTGATCTATCCCTTTTTCTATTGCTTCTTGAGCAAAAGTAAAAAAAGGTATTAATAATGCTAATAAAGAAAGTAGCCGTTTCTGCATAATTGGTTTTTTAGTTAATTGTTCGTTTAAGCGAAGCAAGAAACTAAAAATATATCGGAATGCAAATTTTTGACAGTTAATTTATAAAATTATGTTAAACATCGTAAAGCTCTTTAAGGCTTTCAATTTGAAAAGGTCTTCCGATTAAAATTAGTTTAGACCCTCTTTTTAAAACCATGTCAGCTTCAGGGTTAACAATATACTCTCCTTCGGGAGACTTGTAACCAATTATAGAGCAGCCTGTTTTCTTCCGAAGGTCTAAATCTTTTATAGC
>JASFZG010000089.1:0-42367 GCA_046055745.1 Flavobacteriaceae bacterium
GAACAAGCTTTAGAAATAACCGATAACTTAATTAGAAGTGGTGCGATAGATATTATTGTAATTGACTCGGTTGCTGCATTAACGCCAAAAAGTGAAATTGAAGGCGAAATGGGAGATTCAAAAATGGGACTTCACGCTCGTTTAATGTCTCAAGCACTTCGTAAACTTACAGGTTCTATCAGTAAAACAAAATGTACCGTAATATTCATTAACCAATTGCGTGAAAAAATTGGAGTAATGTTCGGTAACCCCGAAACTACTACTGGTGGTAATGCACTTAAGTTTTACTGTTCTGTACGATTAGATATTCGTCGTTCTACACAAATAAAAAATACTGACGGAGAAGTTCTAGGAAACAAAACCAGAGTAAAAGTGGTTAAAAACAAAGTTGCTCCACCATTTAAATTGGTAGAATTTGACATTGTTTATGGAAAAGGAATTTCTAAAGTTGGTGAAATCATTGATTTAGGAGTTGATTTTGAAATCATTAAGAAAAGTGGATCTTGGTTTAGTTATGATGACACTAAATTAGGACAAGGAAGAGAAGCGGTAAAAACGTTACTTCTTGATAACCCTGAATTAATGGACGAATTAGAAGTAAAAATAAAAGACGCTATTATTGAAAGCAAAAAATAGTTTTATTTCTCTACGCAACCTATTTGTTTATTAGGCATCTACCTGTCGTAGAAACCTTAATTATTATGGTTGCCTATTTATTTTGTTATATTTAGAATATCATTTTATAATAATTTTCGGTACTACGTTTGACATTAGAAGAGCTCATATTAAAATGTAAGAAGCAGGATCTAAAAGCTCAAGGCGAGCTATACAAGAAATTTTCTGGTATATTATTTTCTGTTTGTCTTAAATATTCTCCCAATTATCATGAGGCGGAGGATAGTTTGCAGGACGCATTTATTACCATTTTTAAACGTATTGAGCAATTTAAAGGAAAAGGTTCTTTTGAAGGCTGGATAAAACGGGTAACTGTTAATACTGTACTTCAAAAATATCGTAAGCAAAAGGTGTTTCAACTGACCAATGAACAACAACTGGAAGAAGAAGTTGTTGTTGAGGTTGAAGATAATGCCGTTCCGTTGGATTATTTATTAAAAATAGTTCAGGAATTACCCGACCGTTATCGGTTGGTGTTTACAATGTATGTGTTGGATAATTATTCGCACAAAGAGATTTCTGAATTAGTCGGAATTTCTGTCGGAACCTCAAAATCGAATTTAGCGAGGGCGAGAGGGATTTTGAAAACTAAAGTAGAAGCATTTCAACGAGAGGTTGATAAATAATTAAATGAGATACCCTTTTTCACGGGTAATTATGAGTAAAAAGAAGAACATAGACGATCTTTTTAAAGAGCAATTCAAAAACTTTGAAGCGACTCCTTCTCCTGACGTTTGGAACAATATTGAAGCCAAACTGAAGGAAGACGATGACCGCAAAGTAATTCCGTTATGGATTAAATTAGCAGGAATTGCTGCTTTATTGGCTTTGTTATTTACGGTTGGAAATTCAATTTTTAACTCTCCAATTAATAACAGCACATCACCTATTGTTACTGAAGATGCTTCGGAAATAGAGAAGAATAAAATAGAAAAAAATTCATTAATTGAAAAAGAACCTGATTTAACTACTACTAATAAGGAAGAAAATAAAATGAACTCTGAGGTTGTTGAAAATACTTCAGAAGAAAAAACGAATCACAAATCTTCTATTCAGAAGAAAAGTCAAGTTTCTGAAACAAGTGTTGCTTATGAAAATGAAGTTCAAAAAACTTCAGATAAAAACGACACAAATAACCTTATTAAAGAACCAACGAAATCTTCGACTTCAGAAGAAACTGTAATTGCAACTAAAAATGTTTCTAAGGATGTTTCAGAAAGTGAGAAAAGTAGTTTAATTAATAAAGAAACTGAAATCAACCCGATAGTTATCGGGATAGAAAAAGAAGCGATTGCAACTGAAAACACTTCAGAAAACGAAAATACCGAAACCGCTATTAAAGAAGAAAACAAAAAATCTATTTTTGATGAAATCAATAAGGCTTCAGAAGAAGAGGTTGCTGTTGTAACGTTAGATAATAAACCAGATTATCGCTGGGAAATTGCTCCAAATATCGGGCCGGTATTTTATAATTCTTTAAGTGAAGGATCTTCTATAGACCCTAGTTTTTCAGACAACCCACAAAGTAGCGATGTTAATATCGCATATGGAGTTCAGATTGCCTATAATTTAAATAATCGTTTCAGTATTCGTTCAGGAATTAGTAATGTTAATTTAGGTTATTCAACCTCGGGACTTGATCTTGGAACGGGACCAGTAGCAGCTTCAACTAGTTATATTGATTATAATAAAAGAGGTGATGTTACTATTCCTGTGGACAAAGGAACCCTTGTAAATCAAAATTCAGATGGAGGTTTTGGAGAAATTACCCCTAAGTCAACTTCAGGTGAAGTGGTTTTAAATCAAAAAATCAGTTATTACGAAGTGCCATTAGAGTTAAAATATGCGCTTTTAAATAAAAAGTTTGGAATAAATATTATAGGTGGATTTAGCACCCTATTATTAGGTGATAATGAAATTACTGTCGACGCAGGAGATTTTAATGAAGTATTAGGGGAAGCAAGTAATTTATCATCTCTCAGTTTTACAACTAACCTCGGATTGGGTTTGAATTATAGTTTTTCTAAAAAGTTAATGTTTAATATTGAGCCTATATTTAAGTATCAACTCAATCCATATACAGATTCGTCTGTGGAGTTTAAGCCCTATTATATAGGTATTTATAGCGGATTGAGTTTCAAATTTTAGTTTAAGTTAAGTTAGTTGGGTTTGTTGAAGAACAAACCTGTTAAGGAAAAAACCATCTTACGCCATAGGATGGTTTTTTTTGTTTTTTTAAAGTGAAGGAGTTTCTAATTCGTTTAAAATAATATTTCGGGTTGTAAGCTTTAAATCTTTTCTGTCATTTAATGTAAGCGCTTCGGTTGGAACCAAATGATGCGACATTACGCGCATTTTCCCAGGCCCTCCACTAAAAAAAGTATAAGAAAATCGTTTTTTGTTATCATGAAATGTCATTGGAGCAATAGGAATATTGTGATTGATTGCTAAACGGAAGGCACCATCTTTAAATTCATCTAATACAATACTTTCATCATCAGGAACTCCACCTTCAGGAAAAATACAAACACTATAACCTAAATTTAGTTTTCGTTGAGCACTTTCAAAAACTTCTCTACGGCTTTTGGGATTGTTACGATCTACCAAGATGCAAGTTCGTTTGTAAAAGAAACCAAATAACGGAATTTTACCCAACTCTTTCTTTCCAACAAATACAAAAGGACTTTTAGAAACATACAACATTAACATAATATCTGTCATTGAAGTATGATTGGCTACAAACATGTAACTCTTACCCTTTTTGTATTTCACTTCTCTTTTAACTACGGGTCTAAAGCCCATTCCGACTAAAATAAAAATAGACCAGCCACGTGCCATCCTGAAAAACAAAGGATACCATTCTTCCTTTACGATGCTTATAATTAATATAGGAAGGAAAAATAATATATAAACGAACATGAGAATATGAAACCATATTCGGTAAAAAAGGATTGCTATGTTCTTTATAAATTTCAAAACTTTTCAAAA
Organism: Flavobacteriaceae bacterium; assembly: GCA_046055745.1. Lineage (GTDB taxonomy): Bacteria > Bacteroidota > Bacteroidia > Flavobacteriales > Flavobacteriaceae > Marifrigoribacter. The sequence goes on from JASFZG010000089.1 coordinate 3,664, forward strand.
GTAGCAAATTGAAGATAATCTAAGTCGTGTACTCAAGATAAAAAATTATATTTGCTGTAAATTAAGTATAATTAAAAAAATTCTCGTTTTCAAGGGAGATAATATGTCAAGAATTTTAACAGGAATACAAAGCACAGGAACACCACATTTAGGAAACCTTTTGGGTGCAATTTTGCCAGCAATTAAAATGGCAAATGACCAAAAAAACGAATCCTTTTTGTTTATCGCAGATATGCATTCATTGACCCAAATTAAAGATGCTAAAACACTTCGAGAGAATACATACAGTACGGCAGCAGCTTGGTTGGCTTTTGGTTTAGACATCAACAAAACAGTCTTTTACAGACAAAGTAATGTTCCTCAAACTACTGAGCTTTCTTGGTATTTAAGTTGTTTTTTTCCGTACCAACGTTTGACCTTAGCGCATTCTTTTAAAGACAAAGCAGATCGTTTGGAAGATGTAAATTCGGGTTTGTTTTCTTATCCGATGTTAATGGCAGCAGATATTCTTTTATATGATGCAGATGTAGTTCCTGTTGGAAAAGATCAATTACAACATTTAGAAATGACGCGTGATGTCGCTTCTAGATTTCATGCGAAAATGGGAGAGACATTTGTAATTCCTGAAGCAAAAGTGCAAGAGCATACGATGTTAATTCCAGGAACAGATGGCTCAAAAATGAGCAAATCTAAAAATAACATTATCAATATTTTCTTAGCAGATAAAAAGCTTCGGAAACAGATAATGGGGATTAAAACCGATAGTACTCCGCTAGAAGAACCTAAAAACCCAGATACTTGTAACTGTTTTGCTTTATACAAACTATTGGCTTCGGAAGAAGAAATAAAAGTAATGCGAGCAAATTACGAAGGTGGAAATTACGGTTATGGTCACGCCAAACAAGCTTTGTTTGAATTGATTATTTCTACCTTTTCTGACGAAAGAGAAAAATACAACTACTTCATGGAAAATCTTGATGAGATTGATAAATCCTTAGTGATAGGCGCTGAAAAAGCAAACAAAGTTGCGAATGATGTATTGTCAAGAGTTCGGAAAAAGTTAGGTTATTAAAAAAACTTAAACCAACTGAAACAACTTCCCTGGTAAAGGGCGAATAACATTTTTTAATTCCATAGCCAATAAAATAGACGCTACTTTATAGGTTGGTATTTTACATTCAATCGCAATAATATCAAACAGCTCTTTATCTTTATCTTTTAAATAATCGAATATTGTTTCTTCTTCTTCAGTAAGATCCACAAACAATTGTGTTTGCTGTGGTTTTGTTTTTTCTTCCAATTCCCAACCCAGCATATAAATTAAATCTGCAGCCGAAGTAAACAAATGTGCTTGCTGTGTTTTAATTAAATTATTACAACCTTTACTTTGCGAATCATTCGCTCTTCCGGGCAAAGCAAAAACATCTCGATTATACGAATTTGCAATATCGGCAGTTACTAAACTTCCTCCTTTTTCGGCTGATTCGATGACGATCGTTGCTTGGGATATACCAGCTATAATTCGATTTCGTTTTAAAAAATTGTTTCTATCAAAGGCATCACTACTCCAAAACTCGGTGATAAACCCTCCATTTTCTTTCACGGAAGCCATATACTTTTTATGTGTTTTAGGATAAATTTGATTAAGCCCGTGTGCTAAACAAGCCACTGTTTGTAAATTATTATCCAATGCCGCTTTATGCGCTGTTATATCAACTCCGTAAGCAAATCCTGAAATAATCACGGGATTTAATGGTGACAATTCTTCTACTAATTTTTCACAAAACACTTTTCCGTAAGTGGTGATTTTTCGAGTACCAACAATACTAATTATTTTTTTATTTTGAAGATCTATATTTCCACTTTGAAAAAATAAAATAGGTCCGTCAATACAATGTTTCAATCGTTCGGGATATTTTTTATCTTGAAAATAAGTCCATTCTATAGTGTTTGTATCTATAAAATCAATTTCTTCATTGGCTTGATCTAATAGAATTTTTTCAGAAAGCTCCTTCAATTTAAACAATCCTATTCCATCAATCTTCAGGAGATTGGATTTCTTTTCCTTGAAAATCCCTTCCGCAGAACCCACTTTATTTAGTAGTTTTTTAGCAGAGGCATCCCCTAAATTTGGAACACGTTGCAATGCCAACGTATAACGAAGTTCAGTTTTAGATAACATAGTTGAAATAATAAAAGGGGAGACTATAAAAATAGTGTTTTTATCTGTTAATAAAAATCTGATTTTAAAATTGTTTAAAAAATAAAAAAAACTATATTTGTTAATATGCAATTATCCACTTACATAAACGATTTATTATACCGCTATGAATGCGTTATTATTCCTGGTTTTGGAGCTTTATTAACGCAGTATCATTCTGCTAAAATCAACTCAGAATCACACACTTTTTACCCTCCTAGAAAAACAGTATCGTTTAATAGACAGCTACAAACCAACGACGGATTATTAGCAAATTATGTAGCTTCGGTTGAAAATTGCAGTTATGAAATTGCCCTTCAGAAAATCCGAAATTTCACTGGAAAACTATCGCTTCAGCTTTCGGAAAAAGAATTAGTTTCGTTAAAAAATATTGGTGAATTTCATTTAAATGAAGAAAATTCGGTGCAGTTTACACCGTCTTTAGAACAAAACTTTAATACGGCTGTTTTTGGAATGACTTCGTTTGCGTCGCCTAAAGTAACGCGTGAAGTTTATAAAGAAACCGTAGAAGCTTTAGAAGATAAGGCGCCTATTTATATCACTCCAGAAAGACGATCTAGACCTTATTTAAAATATGCTGCCATTGCATTAGTAGCGTTATCTATTACTGGTTTGGGCGGAATGAAATTATACGAAGCAGGAGTAAAAAAGCATAATTTTGCTGCGAAACAAAAGGCGAATTCGTTGGTTGAAAATCAGATTCAAGAAGCCACTTTTGTGATTGAGAACCCGTTGCCAGCTTTAAACCTTACTTTTAAAAAACAAACTGGAAAATACCATGTGATTGCAGGTGCTTTTAGGGTAAAAGAAAACGCCGAAAAAAAGATGAATCAACTTCGGGATGAAGGATTTACGCCTACCAATTTAGGAGAAAATAAATACGGTCTTCATATGGTGGCATATAGCAGCCACGAAAGTAGATTAGAAGCCAATCAATCTCTTAGAGATGTTAAAAATTCTCAAAATAGAAGTGCTTGGTTATTGGTGAAAGAAATGGAGAAATAACCTTCTATTTACAAATTCAAATTATTTTAAATTTCTTTTAATAGTATTTGCTTATTAAGTTCTTATGGATTTATTTAACCAAAATTCTATACCCAATATTTTACCTTTTGATGGTGAAGTAAATTACTACGGAACGGTCTTAAGAATCAAAGAAACCCAAGAATACTACCAAAAATTATTAGAAAACATTCAATGGGAAAATGACAAAGCAATCATTTTCGGAAAACTAATCATTACCAAACGAAAAGTAGCTTGGTACGCCGAAAAACCTTTTGAATACACTTATTCTAAAACTACTAAAAGAGCCTTGTCTTGGACTAAAGAACTTCTTGAACTAAAAGAATTAGTGGAAGAAAAAACAGGTGAAACTTATAATTCTTGCCTATTAAATTTATATCACGATGGCTCCGAAGGTATGGCTTGGCATAGCGATGGAGAAAAAGATTTAAAAAAAAACGGCGCCATAGGTTCTTTGAGTTTTGGTGCCGAACGTAAATTTTCATTCAAACATAAAGAGAGTAAACAAACCGTTTCGATAGTACTAGAAAAAGGGAGTTTATTAGTGATGAAAGGAGAAACTCAAACTCATTGGATGCATCGACTTCCGCCAACAAAAAAAGTAAAAACACCTAGAATAAATTTGACTTTTAGAGCGATTGTGAAGTGAGTTTGTAAGTTATTACTTCAAAAAATAAATGACCTAAAAATCTAATACAAATCGTACTTTTGTAAAAATTAATTTCAGATGATTTCAAGAAACCCAAGTGAATCTCATACCATTTCAACCGATATGGTATTACCAAGTGAAACCAATCCAGTTGGTAACATGTTTGGTGGCGAATTATTAGCTCGAATGGATCGTGCTGCGGGTATTGCAGCAAGAAGACATTGTAGAAGAATTGTAGCAACAGTATCTGTAAATCATGTAGCATTTAGCAAAATGATTCCTTTGGGAAGTGTCGTAACCATTGAAGCCAAAGTATCTAGAGCCTTTAAAAGCTCCATGGAAGTATTTATGGACGTATGGATTGAAGATCGAGAAAGTGGAATCAGAAAAAAATCCAATGAAGGTATTTACACTTTTGTTGCCGTAGATGAATCTGGGCAAGTAGTTCCAGTTCCTCCAATAGTTCCAGAAACAAAACTAGAAAAACAGCGATTTGAAGCTGCTTTAAGAAGAAGACAACTAAGTTTAGTGATAGCTGGAAAGATGAATCCAAAAGAAGCAACAGAATTAAGAGCATTGTTTTTTGAAGAATAACAATTCATTGGAAACTATTAAAAACACAAACAAATGCTAGGCAAAGGAACCAAATTATATAGTATTATAAGAATGCAATGTCCTCGTTGTCATAAAGGGGATTTTTACAAAGGACATCCCTATAAATATTCTACCATGGGCAGCGTTAAGGATGAATGTTCCGAATGTAAATTAAAATATAATATGGAACCTAGTTTTTATCATGGTTCGTATTATGTAACTTATGCTTTAGGTGTTGCCTTATTTGTTGCTGTGGGTGTTCTCACCTATTTACTAGTTCCAAATGCAGGCCCAAAAACTATATTAATTGCAATTTTTGTTTCACTAGCAATTCTATCTCCCTTATTTTACGCATTATCCAAAATTATATGGATAAACTTCTTTGTAAAATACGATAAAGGAATTTTAAAGAAAAGGTCGTAAATTTACCAACATGATTCAAGATTTAAAAAACAGCTACGGAAATCTTTTCGAAGACGCCTTACTAGACGAAATAAACCAGTTTGGCACCTATAAAGATGTACCTGAAGGTTACAAACTTATCGAAATTGGTCAATACATAAAATCAATGCCATTATTAATAAGTGGTGCTATTAAGATAATGCGTGACGATGATGATGGAGATGAATTGTTACTTTATTTTTTAGAAAGTGGTGACACTTGTGCCATGACATTAACTTGTTGCTTAGGAACCACAAAAAGTGAAATTAGAGCCATTGCAGAATTACCTACCAAATTAATAATGATTCCCATTGAAAAAATGGAAGAATGGACAGGTAAATATAAATCCTGGAGAAATTTTGTATTTGAAAGTTACCATACTCGTTTAATGGAAATGTTGGAAACCATTGACAGTATCGCTTTTCTTAAAATGGATGAACGTTTATTGAAATACTTGCGAGATAAATCAAAAATCACCAACGACGACACTATTTATAGTACCCACCAAGAAATTGCTTACGAACTTCATACTTCAAGAGTGGTAATTTCTCGATTGTTGAAAAAATTAGAAAATCAAGAGAAAATTAAATTAAACCGAAATAACATTAAAATTATTTCTCTATAATCTAATAGTAAAAACTTCACTTCACACTAAACACAATCATCTGTTTATCAACATGTTGTTTTCTTTAAGAATAATTAATACTTTTTAATCTTTTAATTATCAATAAATTGCTATGTAACAAATGTTACTATGCAACCTATGTTACATAAGTATATTTAAACACTAATTAATAAGTACTTATGGAATTTATTTTATCCCCATGGCCATGGTATATTGCTGGCCCGTTAATTTCCTTAGTGATGTTTTTGTTATTTTTCTTCGGGAAGAAATTTGGATTTTCTTCAAATTTAGAAACAATTTGTGCCATTGGAGGTGCAGGAAATTTAGTTGACTTCTTTAAATTCGATTGGCGAAAAAACATTTGGAATTTGCTCTTTGTTTTAGGAACTATAATTGGAGGATTTATTTCCTTTCAATATTTAACCCCCAACGAAACCGTTGCAATCAGCCAACAAACCATTCAAGATTTATCGAATCTTGGTTTTCAAAACGCAGGAGCACAATATTTACCAGACGAAATTTTTAGTATCGATACCATGTTTTCATTAAAAGGATTTATAATCCTCATCGGTGCAGGAATTTTGGTAGGATTCGGGTCGCGTTATGCTGGAGGTTGTACTTCAGGCCACGCGATTGTAGGATTAAGTAATTTTGAATTGCCTTCACTAATTTCAGTAATTGGATTCTTCATTGGAGGGTTAATTATGACTTGGTTTCTTTTACCTCTAATCTTTTAAAACAACGAAAATGAAAAATATAAAATTTTTATTTATTGGTATCCTCTTCGGAATAATTTTAAGCAAATCTGAAGTAATTTCTTGGTATCGAATTTATGAAATGTTTAAATTTCAATCTTTTCATATGTACGGAGTTATTGGTTCTGCGGTAATGACCGGAATGGTACTCTTTTACTTTTTCAATAAAGGAACTATTAAAAACTATGTAGGTGATAAAATTGAAATTGAACCTAAAAAGAAGGGTTTTTCAAGAAATATAATTGGTGGAACTATTTTTGGCTTAGGTTGGGCACTTGCTGGTGCCTGTCCAGGACCTATGTTTATTTTATTAGGAAGAGGCGTTGCAGCAATCGTAGTTGTAATTTTCGGAGGCCTAATGGGAGTCTTTTTATACCATGCCTTAAAGAGTAAATTACCTCATTAATAAGTGATTATTCATTAACTTTGAAAGAACAATCAAAAAAATAAAAATAATAAAAATAATAAAAAGGAATGAAGTACGGCTTTATAATTGACAACCGAAAATGTATTGGATGTCACGCTTGTACAACGGCTTGTAAATCGGAACACGATGTGCCTGTCGGTGTAAACAGAACCTACGTCAAGCAAGTTGAAAAAGGGGTCTTCCCCGATACTCGAAGAATTTTTTCCGTAATGCGTTGTAACCATTGTACAGATGCACCTTGTGTGACTATCTGTCCTGTGGAAGCTTTATACACACGTGATGATGGAATCGTAGATTTTGACAACAACCGTTGTATTGGTTGTAAATCTTGTATGCAAGCTTGTCCTTATGATGCGTTGTATATTGATCCAGATACGCAAACAGCTGCAAAATGCAATTATTGTGCACATCGTGTGGATGTAGGACGTGAACCTGCTTGTGTAACAGTTTGTCCAGAACACGCAATTATTGCAGGTGATATGGAAAATCCAACTACGGAAATTTCACAATTACTAGCACGTCAAGCGGTAAAAGTTCGAAAGCCTGAAAAAGGAACCAATCCTAATCTATTTTATATCGATGGTGATGATGCTTCCTTAAATCCTGAAGCTACAGATAAATCTGGGCCAGGTTTATGGAACTCTCAATCAAGAGGTGTTGGCCATTTCGCAAAAGCTGCTGAAAAAATGATGCATACCAACGACGATATCGATTTATTGCAAATGACGATCGATAACGAAATTGAAGCTGCTTATCAAAAGAAAGAATCAGAAAATCCAAACTATATTGATGTATTAACCGGAAAGGCTCGAAGAGTTTATGATACTCCAGACAAAGGTATTCTTTGGGGATGGGAAGTTTCAGCATATGTAACTACAAAAGCAGTGGCTGCAGGAGCGTTTTTAATTCCGTTTTTAGCAATGATAATGGGTTACGGTTTATCCGATACTACTAAATTATGGTCAGCAGGAATCTCATTAACATTCCTTTCATTAACAGGATTATTCTTGGTGATGGATTTAGACAGACCAGACCGTTTCTTAAACGTATTACTAAGACCACAATGGAATTCTTGGTTGGTAAAAGGTGGATATACTATTACGATCTTCGGATTATTAGTAACCATTTGGGGAGCAATGACCTATTTTGAAATTCAAACAGGAGAAACCGTATTGCTTTGGATTACTGCATTTTTCGCAGTGATGTTAGCCATCTATACTGCCTTCTTATTTGCACAAGCAAAAGGGCGTGATTTCTGGCAAAGTCCTTCATTAGCATTGCATATGTTAGTGCATAGTGTAATGGCAGGAGCAGCAATTTTTGCTTTGGTTTTATTAATTACAGGAACAGAAGCTTGGATGTCAATTTTAGGAATGGTGATGATTATTGCACTTTCAGTAAACTTATTTACAATGATTACTGAACTAACAATAACACACCCAAGTACTTCAGCACACAGAGTGGTGAAAATGATTACTAAAGGAAGATATAAAAATCTATTCTGGTTCGGAGTTGTGTTTGTTGGAAACGTATTGCCATTAACATTGCTTGTATTATTGCCAAGTGCAATGACATTAACTGTTGCAGCAGTACTTATATTATTAGGTATTTATGCAACTGAAAAGATTTGGGTAGAAGCTCCTCAAAGAGTGCCACTTGCTTAATTAATACATCGGTCACTGAGCGGAGTCGAAGTGGCATAACGTATTAATAAAGAGTCATTAAGTTAAAATTATAAGATTCCTGCCTGCGCAGGAATAGCAAATAAAAAAAATAAAATGGGATATAAAAAACCGTCTTTTATTGAAAACATAGCAGAAAAAATAGGAATCATTCCAAATCTGCACAAAGAAAATTACCAAGAGTTTGATGGAGATATGCGTCAGTTTACCGATGAACAAGTAGCTCAAATGTATGAGAATTTTCCGCCACCAGAAAAATGGGATAATTGGGTAGAATACGATCCAAAAGCGTGGCCAAGAAAAAAGAAAACTACCTATCAAATTGTACCAACTACTTGTTTTAACTGCGAATCTGCTTGTGGATTAACTGCTTTTATCGATAAAGAAACTCAAGTGGTAAAAAAGTTTGAAGGAAATCCACATCACCCAGGAAGTAGAGGTAGAAACTGTGCTAAAGGCCCAGCAACCATTAACCAAATTACTGATCCAGACCGTATTTTATATCCGCTTAAAAGAAAAGGGAAACGTGGTGCAGGAGATTGGGATCGCATCACTTGGGATGAAGCATTAGATACGATTGCAGCTAGAATTAGAAAAGCAATCAAAGAAGATCGTCACAACGAGATTGCTTATCACGTTGGGCGTCCAGGACACGAAAAATTTATGAACTGGATTCTTCAAGGTTGGGGTATCGATGGTCATAATTCACATACTAATATCTGTTCTTCGGGAGCACGTTTTGGTTATAATATATGGTACGGTTATGACAGACCTTCTCCAGATCACGCCAATGCGAAATTCATTTTATTGATTTCGGCGCATTTAGAGTCGGGTCATTATTTTAATCCACACGCACAACGAATTATCGAAGGAAAAATGAAAGGTGCTAAGTTAGCAACTATGGATCCTCGTCTTTCCAATACAGCATCGATGTCAGATTATTGGATGCCAACTTATCCAGGAACCGAAGCTGCTGTTTTATTAGCAATGGCATTGATTATTTTGGAGGAAGGATTGTACAACAGAGACTATCTTGAAAACTGGACCAACTGGCAAGAATATTTAAGAGCTTTGCATAGCGAAAAGGAAGTTACTTTCGAAAATTACATCGCTGCAATGATCGAAGAATACAAAGAATTTACGCCAGAATATGCTGAAAAAGAATCGGGAGTAAAAGCAGATACAATTGTAGAAATCGCACGATTAATCGGTGAAGCTGGAGAACGTTTTGCTTCTCATAACTGGCGTGCTGCAGGAGCTTCAAACCTTGGTGGCTGGGGTGTTGCACGTTGTTTGCATTTCTTAACGGTACTTACTGGTGCAGTTGGTGCAAAAGGAGGAACTTCTCCAAATTCTTGGAATAAATTCAGTCCTACACAACCAAATCCTCCAAAGCCACAAATGAAGTGGAATGAGCTTCACTTTCCGAAGGAATATCCATTAGCATTTTTTGAAATGAGTCAGTTATTACCTCATTTCTTAAAAGAAGGAAGAGGAAAAATGGACGTATATTTCTCCAGAGTATTTAATCCTGTGTGGACTTATCCTGATGGATTTACGTGGATGGAAATGTTTCAAGATGAAGATAAATTCGGATTGCATACAGCCTTAACTCCAACGTGGAATGAAACTGCCTTTTTCGCAGATTTTGTCCTTCCGATGGGATTAGCTTCCGAAAGACACGATATTAATTCTTATGCAACTCACGGAGGAACTTGGGTGGCATTTCGTCAACCAGTTTTACGTGAAGCTGCTCGTAGAAACGGAATTGATGTAGAGTTTACCTATGAATCAAATCCAGGAGAAGTTTGGGAAGAAGATGAATTCTGGATCGAATTGTCTTGGCGAATTGACCCTGACGGAAGTATGGGAATTCGCAAGCATTTTGAATCACCATACCGTCCGGGAGAAAAAATTAAAATAGGAGAATATTACCAATATATATTTGAACGTGTCCCGGGATTACCGAAAGCTGCAAAAGCGGAAGGAATTTCAGAATTAGAATATATGCAGAAGTACGGTACCTTCGAAATTGAAAAAGGAGAATCGTATAAAAAGAATGAAACCTTACTTACTAAAGAACAATTAGAAGGTTCTGAAGTTGATCCAATCAATGATGTAATTCGTAAAAACGGAAAAGACATTGGTGTGATGATTAATGGTAAAGCAATGGTTGGTTTCCCAACTCCATCTCGTAAAAACGAATTTTATTCGCAAACAATGGTCGATTGGAAATGGCCAGAATATGCGGTTCCACAATACCTAAAGAGTCATATTCATTTAGATAAATTAGATAAATCGAAAGGAGAATATGTATTGGTTCCTACTTTTAGATTACCAACATTAATTCACTCAAGATCTGGAAATGCAAAATGGTTGGTAGAAATCTCTAACCGAAATCCAATTTGGATGCACCCAGATGATGCTGCTAAATGGGGTTTCAAAACGGGAGATTTAGTAAAAATGAATACCGATATTGGATATTTCATCGATAAAGTTTGGGTAACACAAGGGATGAAACCTGGAGTGGTGGCTTGTTCGCATCATATTGGACGTTGGAGAAGACCACAAGACAAAACAGGAAACCGTTGGGCAACCAATACCGTAAATATTGAAGGTGATGGAAAAGGTGGTTGGAAAATGAATACTATTTCTGGAATAAAACCTTTTGAATCGGAAGATAAAGATTCGAAACGTATTTTCTGGAAAGATGGTGGAGTTCATCAAAATATTACTCACGCGGTTCATCCAGATCCAATTAGCGGAATGCATTGTTGGCATCAACGAGTTCGGATTGAAAAACCAGGACCAGAAGAAAACTACGGAGATATTTTTGTGGATACAAACAAATCGCACGAGGTTTATAAAGAGTGGATGAAAATGACACGACCAGCACCAGGACCTAATGGAGAACGAAGACCTCTTTGGTTTAAACGTGCTTTTACACCAGATAAATCTACTTATTATATTGATAAGAAAAAAGAGTAGTTTTCTAAATTGACACCTATTTATCTGTTCAAGCACAGTCGAGAACTAATTGTTTCATATATTGAAAAAGTTTCGACTGCGCTCAACCAGACATAATTACTAAATATATAAATGCTTCAAAAAATATTCCCATTTCTAATATGGCTTCCATTAGCAAAAAAATCGTGGAAAGATGATTTAATTGCTGGAATCACAGGGACTATTATTGTAATTCCGCAGGCAGTTGCATTTGCAATGATTGCAGGAATGCCTCCAATTTACGGATTTTACACTGCGATGCTGACTCCAGTTATTGCAGCTATTTTTGGATCATCTTATCATTTAGTTTCAGGGCCAACAACGACAAGTTCGATTGTTTTATATTCAATTATTAGTAAATACATTCATCCTGAAACGGATATTGAAGCTTTTGTTTCATTAGCTATTCTGCTTTCATTTATGGCTGGAATTATCAAGCTATTTATGGGATTGGCACGAATGGGTAAACTGGCTAGTTTTGTTTCGAATTCTGTGATAATCGGGTTTTCTGCTGGAGCAGGAGTGCTCATTGCTTTTAAACAATTAAAACATATCTTTGGAATTGAAGTACCTCAAGGAAGTTCATTTTACAATATTGTAAGTTATATAATTTCACATATTTCTGAAACTAATTGGTATGCTTTGGGTGTTGGAATGATCACCTTAGGAATCGCTTTATTGATTCGAAAAATTAAAAAAATATCAAAACTGTATATGTTAGCTGCAATGATTCTGGGGAGTCTCTTTGCGGTTTGGCTGAGTCGATATTCCATTCAAATAGATACCGTAGGAACTATTCCTTCTAACTTACCTCCTTTTAAAATGCCTGCTTTTGATTTTGATAATATGCGAACTTTAACCACAGGTGCTATTATTTTAGCCACCTTAGGATTGGTAGAAGCTTCAGCAATATCGAGATCGATTGCTCTACATACACATCAAAAATTAAATACAAATCAAGAGTTTGTTTCACAAGGGATTTCGAATGTAGTATCGAGTTTCTTTTCTTGTTATACAAGTTCGGGATCATTTACAAGGTCTAGCATCAATTATCAAGCAGGAGCTAAAACACCTATGTCTGCAGTAATTTCAGCCGGTGGATTAATGATTGTAGTCTTACTTTTTGCTAAATATGCGGCATTTTTACCCAAACCAGCGATGGGTGGAATTATATTATTAGTAGGTTATAATTTAATAGATTTTGAGCATATTAAAAAAATAATCAAAAGCGGAAAACGAGAATCTATCGTATTTGCAGGAACTTTTATTGGTACTTTATTTTTAGAATTAGATCAAGCTTTAATTATAGGAATCTTTATTTCTTTCTTCTTTTATATGGAAAGAACATCTAAGCCGAATATTGCAACGCTTGCATTAAATAAAAATGGAAGGCTAATTAATAGTATTCGAGATGAAAATGCAATAGAATGTTCTAATTTAAAAGTCTTACGAGTTGATGGATCCTTATACTTTGGATCTATTGAAAAAATTTCGGATTTTCTTTCTAATTTATATGATCAAAATGAAATACAACACGTTTTAATCGCAGCAGATGGAATTAATTTTATCGATTTAGCAGCAGCAGAATGGTTGAGCAATGAAGTATTAAATTGGCAAGACAACAGAGGAGGTATTTATTTTGCTGGATTAAAACTAGTAAGTCAAGATGTACTTGAAAAAGGCGGATTTATTAATAAGATTGGGTACGATATTTTTTTTAAAGAGAAAAGAACCGCCATCACAGAAATACACAAAAACATAGAAACTCCTTGTAAAATAAAAGCTTTTAAAGAGTGTGAAGGATAGTGAAATTACACACTAATGTGCTAATTGTTACAGACAAAGCGAATTACATTTCATAATTTTGCATTTCTAAAAAACCAACTTCTTTATATATTAAATGAATTTAAAACAATTGCTTCCTATATTAGATTGGCTTCCTAACTATAAAAAAGAATGGCTTAAAGGAGATCTTAGTGCTGGACTTACCGTTGGAGTAATGTTAATTCCACAAGGTATTGCCTATGCATTAATTGCTGGCTTACCTCCTATTTATGGTTTATATACAGCACTAATTCCACAGATTGTTTATGCAATTTTTGGTACTTCTCGTCAATTAGCTGTGGGTCCTGTTGCTATGGATTCTTTAATTGTTGCAGCTGGAGTTGCTACTCTAGCTGAAATTGGATCCGAACATTTTATTGAATTTGCTGTCCTTCTTGCTTTTATGATGGGGGTTCTTCAAATTGCCTTCGGAATATTTCGTTTAGGTTTCTTAGTCAACTTTTTATCAAAACCTGTAATTAGTGGTTTTACCTCAGCAGCTTCTTTGATTATTGGGCTAAGTCAGTTGAAAAATTTACTAGGAGTTGACATCACAAGAAACAACCGGTTACAAAATTTACTAGCGGAAGCCTTTCAACATATAGGAGAAATTCATTGGTTAACATTTATTATTGGAGCATTATCCATTATAATAATCGTTCTTATTAAAAAATATGCAAAGAAGATTCCTGCTGCATTGGTAGTAGTAATTTGTTCGATAATTGTGGTTAAATTATTTAATTTAGATCAAATGGGAGTTGCAATAATTGGTAATATTCCAGAGGGGCTACCCAGTTTCAGATTACCACACTTCGATCAAAAAATATTGACAGATTTAATGCCAATTGCATTAACCTTAGCGTTTATTGCTTTCTTGGAAGCTATTTCAGTAGCAAAAGCCGTTGAAACCAAACATCCAGAATACAAAGTAGTTCCCAATCAAGAATTAATCGCATTAGGAATGGGAAATTTTATTGGCTCCTTCTTTCAAACCTATCCTGCAACGGGAGGTTTTTCAAGAACAGCCGTTAATGAACAAGCGGAAGCAAAAACACCTTTAGCTTCTTTAATTTCAGCTGGTGTTGTGGCTTTAACTTTGCTGTTTTTAACACCCGTATTCTTTTATTTACCAAAAACGGTATTGGCAGCAATTATTATGGTCGCCGTTTTTGGGTTGTTGGATTTTTCAATTCCGAAGCAATTATTAAAATTTTCAAAACGAGATTTAGTCATCTTAAATGTCACCCTAATAATCACTGCAACTGTAGGGATTAAAGAAGGGATTTTAATTGGTGTAGTCCTTTCATTAGGAATGTTAATTTACAAAAGTACCAAACCACATATTGCTGTTTTAGGGAAAGTTCCAAATACCCATTTTTACCGAAATCGAAAACGTTTTAAAGATGTAGAAATTGACGAAGACATATTAATAATTAGATACGACGCACAATTACACTTTGCAAATACTACTTATTTTAAAGATAAACTTCAGGAGTTTTCAGCATATAAAGGCGACAAATTAAAACTTTTAATTATTGATGGTGAGAGCATTAACAGCTTAGATAGTAGTGCAATTTATGCTTTGATTGAAGTTTTAGATTACTTTAACAGAAAAGAAGTGACCATCGCTTTTACAGGTTTAAAAGGTCCTGTTAGAGATAAAATGATCCTTTCTGGTTTTATGGAAAAAGCCAACGAAGATCTGTTTTTTATGAGCATTCAAGAAGCTGTAGACTGGTATCAAACCGGTCATCAAAAAGAAGATTTTCAAAAATATTTGAAGCAAAAAGATTCAAAAAAGAAGATTTTCAAAAAATAATGTAACAAATGTTACTTTCTTAGCTTCAGAATTAATTTAGTTTAGACCCTTAATATTAACAATTTAGAAAGACAAAAAGATGAAAGTAGAACAATTATTTACTGGTTGCCTTGCAGAAATGGCGTATTATATTGAGTCAAATGGAGAAGTGGCAATAGTAGATCCATTAAGAGAAACAGAGCCATATTTAAGAATGGCAGAAGCCGATGGAGCGAAGATAAAATACATCTTTTTAACTCACTTTCATGCAGATTTTGTTTCAGGTCAATACGACCTAGCTCAAAAAACAGGAGCTAAAATTATATTCGGCCCAACAGCAACTGCAGAATACGATATTTACGAAGGAACCGATAATGAAGTTTTTTCCTTAGGAGATGGTAAAATTACGTTAATTCATACTCCTGGGCATACGATGGAGTCTTCTTCTTATTTAATTACCGATAAAGACGGAAATACACCTTGTATTCTTACAGGTGATGCTTTATTTATTGGCGATGTAGGTCGTCCAGATTTAGCAGTAAAACAAGGTACCTTAACGGAAGCTGATTTAGCTGGGTTTTTATTCGAATCACTTCGAAATAAAATCATGAAATTACCAGATGATATTATTGTGTATCCAAATCACGGTGCAGGATCTGCTTGTGGAAAAAACATGAGTTCCGAAACCTTTGACACTCTTGGAAACCAGAAAAAAACAAACTATGCTTTAAGAGCAGACATGACCAAAGAGGAGTTTGTTGTTGAGGTGACTACAGGATTAAAACCACCACCACAATATTTCCCTAATAATGTTCGTATGAACAAATCTATCAATATTAGTATTGATGAAGTTTTACACAAAGGAACAACACCTCTTGATGCTGCAACTTTCAAAGAAATGAGTGAGCAAAAAGATGTTTTAGTAATTGATACTCGATCTAAAGAGTCTTATACAAATGAAGGAACAATTCCTGGAGCTTGGTTTATTGGAGTTGATGATAATTTCGCTCCTTGGGTTGGGGCTTTAGTAAATGACATTAACCAAAAATTAATTTTTATTACTGATGATGAATTACGTGTAAACGAAATTGTAACTCGTTTTTCAAGAGTAGGTTATGATAATACTTTAGGGTATTTAGCCGGTGGGCTTACTGAATGGAAAACACAAGGTTTCGAGATAGATAAAATTGGTTCTGTATCTGCAGCTAAATTTATAGATATGCTTGCTGAAGGAAAAGTTGAAAAACCAATTGATGTTCGCAAAGAATCTGAATTTTTATCAGAACATGTGGTTGGAGTTGAAAATTTCCCGTTAGATTTTATACATATTAATTTTGCAGAAATCAATCCAGATAAAGAATATTTCTTACACTGTGCTTCAGGTTTCCGTTCCTTAATTGCTGCTTCAATTTTTAAAGCAAATGGAGTGAAAAACGTAACAGATGTTAGAGGTGGTTTTATTGATATTAAAGAAACAAAAGCATCACTAACCGATTTTGTTTGTCCAACAACGATGTTGTAATTTATCCCCACAAACGATCTCAATTTTAAAAAGCGGCTTTTGCCGCTTTTTTGACATATATACCTGAAAGAAAGCATACTAAACAACAGACCATTGTAACCATTGTTACTGCCAACAAAAGAAACTCATCTTACTTTTGCAGCAGAATTAACCCCAAAAGGACTTATTAATGAAAATTGAACAGATTTATACCGGATGCTTAGCACACGCTGCTTATTATATCGAAAGCAATGGTGAGGCTGCAATTTTTGATCCTTTGCGAGAAGTGCATCCATATATCAATCGTGCAAAGTTAGACGATGCGAAAATCAAATTTGTTTTCGAAACTCATTTTCATGCCGATTTTGTAAGTGGACACATTGATTTAAAGAAAAAAACGGGTGCAAAAATTGTATTTGGCCCTAATGCAAACCCTAGTTATGAAACTATAATTGCTAAAGACAATCAGGTTTTTAAAATTGGAGCTTATAAAATAAAAGTCATTCATACACCAGGTCATACGATGGAAAGCACCACTTATTTGGTGATAGATGAAAACGGAAAAGAACACGGTATAATCACTGGAGACACGCTGTTTATAGGTGATGTTGGAAGACCAGATTTAGCACAAGAATTAGTTTCAGATTTAACAGAAGAAATTCTTGCAGGTCATTTATACGATTCACTTCGGAATAAGATAATGCCGCTTGGTGATGATTTAATTGTGTATCCTAATCATGGTGCTGGTTCTGCTTGTGGAAAAAACATGAGCACCGAAACCACCGATACTTTAGGACATCAAAAAGAAGTTAATTACGCTTTACGAGCAGATATGACCAAAGAAGAATTTATTGAAGAAGTGCTAGATGGTTTGTCTGCACCTCCTAAATATTTCCCTCAAAATGTAATGTTGAATATTCAGGGCTATGAGAGTTTTGATACGATAATGGAGAAAGGAAAGACACCTATGTCTCCTGAAGCTTTTGAAATTGCAGCAAGTGAATCCAGTGCAATTGTTATTGATGTTCGTCATCAACATGATTTTGCAAAAGGACATATTCCTAGTTCCATATTTATAGGATTAGATGGTGAATTTGCACCTTGGGTTGGCGCTTTAATTGCTGATGTAAATCAACCTATTTTGCTTATTGCTCCCAACGGAAGAGAAAGTGAAGCCTTAACCAGACTTTCAAGAGTTGGTTTCGATAATACTATTGGATATTTACAAGGAGGTTTTGAAGCTTGGAAATCTGCTGGAATGGAATACGACAAGGTTACTACCATTTATGCAATGGATTTAAAAAATGTAATAGAGCAGAAAAACGCTATAGTTTATGATGTTCGGAAAGAATCTGAATATCTTGCTGAACACGTAGAGGGAGCGCAACACACTTGTTTAAGCACCTTAACCAATCATATTTCTGAATACCCAACAGATAAAAAATTCTACCTTCATTGTGAAGGAGGGTATCGCTCTATGATTGCTTCTTCGATTTTAAAAAACAGAGGTGTTCATAATTTAATTGATGTAGATGGTGGATATGAATCTATAAAAGAGGTAGGAATCCCATTAACAGACTATATTTGCCCTTCAACTTTTAAAATAACTAAATGAAAAACATAAATCAACAAGAGTGGAGAGAATTAATTGCAAACGATGCTAATGCTGTTATCATCGATTGCAGATCTGAATTTGAATGGAATGATGGGATTATAGAAAATTCAAAATTAATCGACATATTCGACTCTCATGGATTTATGCACGAAACTGAAAAATTAGATAAAAACAACAACTTTTATGTGTATTGTAGAAGTGGAGTTCGAAGCGTTTCAGCTTGCCATATATTAGAAACAATTGGCGTAAAAAACACTTATAATTTATTAGGAGGAATTATGAGTTGGCAAGGAAAAATAGTAGCTCCTAAATAAAAAAATAGAATCAATTCAAGAGATATAAAAGTTTATTATCTACTGAAAAAGAAAAGAATTAAATGTTTTATTGGTTGGTTAGTTAGTTAAGGAAGTGGTTTGTTTTATACGACCACTTCCTTTCATTTTCAACTTAATATATATACCTTCCGCCTTAAATAAAATTACATATGAAAAAAATATCAATACTTTTATTATTTGTTTTAATGTCGTTTGTAGCAACTTCACAAGAGGTTACAAATGCATTGCTAAATTCTGAAAACTTTAAAGAGGTTGTTGTTGGAAAAGACGTACAATTAGTGGACGTTCGTACTCCAGATGAATACAACGCTGGAAAAATTGACGATGCCATAAACATCGATTATTTTGACCAAGAAACTTTTAAAAAAGAATTTGAAAAATTAGACAAAAACAAAGCAATTTATCTGTATTGTAGATCAGGGCACAGAAGTCACGAATCTGCAGTATTATTAGAAGAAATGGGCTTCAAAGAAATTTATGACCTTGAAGGAGGTTATATTGCTTGGAGCGAAAAAAACTAAAAATTATGAATTCAACAATAGTAATTCAAAACCTAAAATGTGGCGGTTGTGCTAACACGATAACTACTAAAATCTCAGCTTTAGAAAACGTAAATAATGTAGTGGTAGATGTGGAAGCATCATCAGTTTCATTTGATACAAATTCTGAAGAAGATTTAACAATGGTAAAAAATAAATTAGCCACCATTGGCTATCCGGCTGAAGGTGAAAACAACAATGTCGTTTCAAAAGCGAAATCATTTGTTAGTTGTGCTACCGGTAAAATGTCTAATTAATATAACATTTATGAAAGCTCCATTCTATATCATCGCAATCATTTCATTAGTTGTTTTTTCCTCATGTAAAAATGAAATCAAAGAGGTTAGCCCTTCGGAAAAAGTAGCTGAAAATGCTGAAGCTGTTTCTAAAATAGATCCATCTTATGCACAAATTGGGCTTGATATGGCATTTTCAACCAAGAAACAATTAGGTAAAAACCTAATGGGTACGATGAAGAAAAAGGGAACGAAGGAAGCTTTGCAGTTTTGTAATTTAAAAGCGATGCCATTAACAGATAGCATGGGATTGGTATATCAAGCGCGAATTAAACGCGTTTCAAATAAAACTAGAAACCCTAATAATAAAGCTAATGAAACGGAATTAAAAAGCATTGAAGCTTTTAAGAATATGCTTTCAAACGGAAAAGAAATAACTCCGATTTTAGAAACAAAAAATGATAGTGTTTATTTTTATTATCCAATTGTCACTAATAGAATGTGCCTTAAATGTCACGGAAACCCTGACACAATAGACAAAAATGTTTTAGCAAGTTTAAATACGTTATATCCAACCGATACTGCTTTAGGATATTCTGAAAATCAAGTTAGAGGAATTTGGAGTATTCATTTTAAACAAAAATAAATTGTTATGAGTAGTTTTTTTGAAATTACCGCTAGTGACCAACCTGTTTTAATTGATTTTTATGCCGAATGGTGCGGACCTTGTAAAATGATGTCTCCAATTTTAAAGGACGTTAAAGAAACTATGGGCGATAAAATTAAAGTGCTTAAAATAGATGTTGATAAAAATCAACGTCTTGCAACTGCTTTAAATGTTAAAGGTGTACCAACTTTGGTTCTTTACAAAAGCAGCAAATTACTTTGGCGACAATCTGGTGTGGTTCAGAGAAATGATATCATTTCAAAAATTAATGAATATCTTTAAGCATTAATTAGAACTATTATTACCCCGATCCTAAAGGGAGAATGATGTATAAATTACATCTATTTTTTATTAGTTTTTCAATAATTTAAATAAGATGCTTTTAGACGAAAAATTTTGGGATAGTCGTTATCAATCAGATAATATTGGTTGGGATATTGGAAGGATTTCTACTCCTTTAAAAGAATATATTGACCAACTTAAAAACAAAGACTTAAAAATATTAATTCCTGGTGGAGGTAATTCTTATGAAGCTGAATATCTTCATAACAAGGGGTTCACCAATGTATTTGTAATCGATTTATCTAAAACAGCTTTAGAAAACCTTCAGAAAAGAATTCCGAGTTTCCCTGAAGAAAACTTAATACATTCCGACTTTTTTGAACTTCAAGAAACTTATGACCTCATCATAGAGCAAACATTCTTTTGTGCTTTAAATCCTGACCTTAGACCACAATATGCTATCAAAATGAACGAACTTTTACAGCCAAAAGGAAAGCTGGTTGGCTTGTTATTTTGTGTTCCTTTATATGATAATCGTCCACCCTTTGGAGGAAATAAAGAGGAGTACATTCCTTATTTCAAACCTTATTTTAATCTTAAAATTATAGAACCTTGTTATAATTCGGTTTCAGAAAGAAGAAATCAAGAATTATTTATTAAATTCATAAAAAATTAATTTTTATGATTGCGAAAGCCTTAGAAACCTATTTTCCAAAATTGGCAAAAATGCCAGATCTTAAAGAAGAATTAATTGCAATTAGTAGTATTCATACTTTTGAGGCAGGAACGGTAATTTTAAAACAAGGTGGATATATTAAAGTGATTCCTTTATTGATTTCGGGTTTAGCAAAAGTATTTAAAGAAGAAGCTGAACACGGAAACGAAGTGCTTCTTTACTACATAAAGCCAGGTGAAAGTTGTGCGATGTCTATGCTTACGCTTTTAAGAAACGATAAAAGTAAAATCAAAGCGGTGATCGAAGAAGATGCTGAGGTGGTGGTGATTCCTTCAGATAAGGCATTAAAAATTGCTCAGAAATACCCAAAATGGAATGAGTTTGTTTATGAACTCATCAACCAAAAATACGATGAACTTTTAAACGTAGTGGAGATTTTAACCTTCTCTAACAAAGACAAACGCTTAGTTGAATATTTAAAAAAAGAAGCCAAATTAAAAGGAAATACAATCATAAAAACTACACATCAACATATTGCATATGATTTAGGTTCGTCCCGAGAAGTGATTTCAAGATTGCTTAAAAAATTAGAAAATGAAGGGGTAGTAAAACTTCGACAAGGAGAAGTTGAAATTTTAAGTTAACCTACTATGAATAGAAAAATATGCATTACCGGAGCGAGTAAAGGAATTGGTTTAGCAGAAGCAAAACTATTTTCAGGAAATAATGAATTGTTTCTACACGCTTCAAAAAAATCATCTTTTGACAATATTTCATTTCCAAATGCTGACTTTTTTAGTCAGGATTTTACAAATCTTGAAAATGTTGATTTATTTGTCGATGAGCTAAAACAAAAGACAGACTCTTTAGACGTTTTAGTAAATAATGCAGGTTTAATGTTTATCGAAAAATTCTCTGATTTTCCTGATAAAGATATTCATACTTTACTTACTCTAAACTTACATGCACAGTTGTTACTTACCAAAAAATTGATTCCTTTATTATTAAAAAGTAAAGATCCACATATTATTTTTATGTCCTCGATGTCTGCTAAAAATAGAATTATTGGCGAATCTGTTTACGCAGCTACCAAAGCAGGAATTATGCAATTTGCTCACGTTTTACGAAACGAACTCGCAGGAAAAATACGAATATCTACCATTCATTCTTGGGGAGTAAATACATGGAATGATACCGAGGGAGCAGAAATTCTTACACCTGAAAACATTGCAGAAACGCTAGAATTTATCATTTCTAGAAAACGTCCATTTTTAGTAGAATCTATAGATCTTGGTCACGAATCTCATTGGAATGGCGGTGCTGCTCCTTGGTCTCCGAAGCTATAGAATTAAAAAGATTTAGGTAAAATTTCTTCTGGAAGATAATTTGGATTATAAACACCCGTTTTATACCCTTTTGTAAAAATAGGAGTTAAAAATACAAAAACAACTGCTGATAATCCCATTATTATCCCTGGACTAGTTCTATTATTCATAAAAGCTCCAATAGCAATTACTATAAAAACTATTACAGAAAAATACAAAAACCCTTTAAATAATAAATAGAATGTTTTTCCATTTCCAATCTCAAAAACAATTTCCTTATCTTTTATATTTTTGTGCAAAGAATTCACAAAATTCACATATTGATTAGATTGGTTGTCCCAATGAAGGGGCTTTTTGAAACTCTCATTTCCAAAAATAATTGTTTTATTTTCATTTGTTTTAACTTTACAAAAAAATTGTTCTGGAGCTCCTCGAAAAGCAGGGGTTTTAAATAAGTTTATTTTTTTTAAAGTATGATATGGTATAATCTGTTGTTGATTTCCCTCAACTATAATTGAAGTTTCAGTCAGTTTGATAAATACTTTAGGTTCAAACAATGATTTTTTATAAATATATTCCATAGTACTCCTGCAATATACATTCAAGCTTTTTTAAATAAAATACGCTATTTGCCTTATTTTTTAAAACCAGTAAACAACTGCCCAAAAAAGCTTTTAGGAAAAGTATCTTCATCAGGAAAACCCAACTCGATGGTACCGCTTTCTTCAGGAACATAATTGGTTTTAAAAATGTAATCCCAAATACTAAGACTTATTCCAAAGTTGATGCCTTGTGGTTTCATTTCAGGAAGTGCTTTTATATGATGATATAAATGCATTACAGAGTTATTGAATATATACTTCAACGGTCCCCAAGTAATTCTAATATTAGCATGATTTAAATGTCCAATAGTAATGGCAATAAAATGTACGATATAGGCTTGTTCGGGTTCAAAACCACCTAAAATCATCACGCCAAAAGTTTTTAAGGGTTTATAGAATATATTTTCCATCCAATGGTAACGCAAGTGTGCAGCAAATCCCATTTCTTTTACCGAATGATGCACTTTATGAAATCGCCACAGAAATTCATATTTATGCAATAATACGTGCGTTAACCATTGTACAAAATCCAACACAATAAAGAATATCAATAACTGAAGCCACATTGACCAATGAGAAACATCGAGTATTGCTAAGCTTTTGTTAGAGAGTCCTATTTCAGAAAAAAGGATTCCTAATACTTTATAAACTCCACTGATAATGATAGAAAAAATAAAGAAGTTGAAAAACATATAAAATCCATCCAACCAAAAATCCTTTCGAATAATCGATTGATTTTTTCGCCAAGGAAATGCAATTTCCAATAACCAAACTACTAAAGAAATAGCAATCAATCCCCAAAAGTAATTGTTGTACCAAGGAACCTTAAATAAAATGGAATCCCAGGTCCAATTTAGGGTTCCTTGAAATGCTTCCGCAAATGCATTTATATATTTTTCCATAAGATTATTCTTTTTGAATTACTAAAGTCGTCATAGAACGCAAATCATTAACATTAACAGTCTTAAAAATCTCGAGCATTTTAAATTGATGTTCCTTTTTTATTTCTGAAAATAGTGCTTTGGTTAGTAAAAAACGAGTAGTCCCATCAGGGAGCTTAAAAACCCCTTCAGAAATAGGAATTATTTTATCTTCAATTCCAATATTGGAAGCTACTCTAATAAATAAAGATCCTTCCGGTTTTAAAACTCTCAATAATTCAGAAAACATCATTTTAAAATGAACTTTATTTTTTGCAAAATGAAGTACAGCATTGCATATAATATGGTTGAAAAATTCATCTTCAAAATTCATGCTCTTTATTGATGAAACTGAAAAATGATCTTTCTGTTTAGAATATTTCAATTTCAAGTTTTCTATTTGTGCTTCATTTTGATCAATTCCGTAGATATTAAAGTCATTATTGTAAAACCAATGCAGATTTCTACCACTTCCGCAACCGGCATCTAAAATAGTTTCTGTTGGGAGGTATCTTTCTTTTAGAATTTGATCTAATAAATAAATGTCTGTATGACCAATTAGGTTATTTATGTTATTGTTTTTCATTATATTACGGTTGTGACTCTTGTCACATGAATTGATAACTACAAGCTTTAATTTTGACACTATGAAATTAGAAAAAATAATCAAACTTATCCTCTCTTGCATCATTTGTATTGCAATTGTCACTGGAATTGTTTTTTTATTTAAATAATAAATCTTTTAAATATAAATATTATGAAAAAAAACATGGGCGGCGCTGACCGCATGATCCGAATTATTATTGCAATTATTGTAGCTGTACTTTATTTTACAGAAACTATTACTGGAACTTTAGGTATGGTATTATTAGTACTTGGAGGCGTATTTTTATTGACTAGCTTTATCAACTTTTGTCCTTTGTACACAATCTTAGGAATCAATACGGGTAAAAAATAAAATATTTTTAGTATTTTTACGACTGAGCCTACTTTTAATTGATTGTTATTTGTTAATTGATTTATAGTTGAATATTTAAAAATAATAGCATTATCTGTAGGCTCTTTTTTATATAAAACAGTATACAATACTCATTAAAAAACTCTTTATTTATGTAACATAAGTTACCTAAAATAAGGAGTGTTATTTTGTACTTTCGTATCGTTTTAAACTTAAAATCAATAATTATGAGTAAACATCATCAAGTAATAGTAATAGGAGGAGGAACAGGCGGAATTATGACTGCGGCTCAGCTAAAAAAAGCTAAAAAAAGCTTAGATATTGCAATCATTGACCCAACCGACACGCACTCTTATCAACCTGCAAATACTTTGGTAGGAGCTGGTTTAATGAAATACGAAGCAACCATTAAAAAAGAGGAAAATCTAATTCCAAAAGGTGTATCTTGGATAAAAGAACGTGTAGCAGATATTCAACCTGATAACAATGAAGTTATTCTTGAAAATGGAGATAAAATTACTTATGATTATTTGGTAAATGCTACTGGTATTCAGATCAATTTAGACGGTATAAAAGGGTTAAAAGAAACCTTTGGCAAAAATGGTGTTTGTTCAAATTATGTTGACCCTAAATACACTTGGGAGTTAATGCAGAAATTTAAAGGAGGGAATGTTTTATTTACACAACCTGCTTCTCCAATAAAGTGCCCTGGTGCTCCACAAAAAATCATGTATTTAATGGGAGACTATGTTGCTAAACATAAATTAGAAGAACATACCAATATTATTTTTGCAACTCCGGGTACTATGATTTTTGGTGTTCAACCTTTTAGAGATGAACTAGAAAATTACTTGCTCAAATATCATATCAAACAACGTTATGGTTATAAGTTAGTTGAAATTGATGGAGAGAAAAAAGAAGCACATTATGTGCGGTTAGAGTTACCAGACGCTAGTAATAACTATGTGGTAAACGATGAGCGTAATGCTGCTGGTTGTATTGGTTATGTTTGGGAAGATGGGGTAAGACGTGAGGTACAAGAAGTGAATTCTCCTTTCCATATGACAAAAGAAGGGACACATTATATTATTAAATATGATATGCTTCATTTAGCACCACCACAATCAGCACCAACCTGGTTTCAAAAAACAAAATTGGCTAATCAAGATGGTCCTAATAAAGGATGGATGGCTGTAGATAAACATTCTATGCAATCAACAAAATATCCTAACGTATTTGGAGTAGGTGATGTTACCGATCTTCCAACCGCTCGTACTGGTGCTGCTATTCGTAAGCAAGCTCCTGTTGTTGTAAAAAACATGATAAGTTTAATGGATGGTAAAGTAGCAGACTGTAAAGATTACAATGGCTATTCTTCTTGTCCGTTAGTAGTAGCTCATAATAGAATGTTGTTAGCAGAATTTGGATATGATGGTGTAAGAATGTCTGATCCGTTATTAAGTAAATTCTTTAATACAGGAAAAGCTAGTTACCCTATGTGGATCTTAAAAAGATACGGATTACCTTTTATGTATTGGAATTTAATGCTAAAAGGATATAATTTCTAAATAAAAATCTAATTATATATAAGAGAGATAAGGTGCTATACTTTATCTCTTTTTTTATGGATAAATATTCCAATTAGGTAGGATACAATTATTGCTTATTTTATCTAATAAGGGTTGAATTCCGATGATTAAACTTTCTTGAATTACTTGAGAATCTTCTTTATGACATTGTAAACAGGCACCAACTAATAAAAGTTGTTTTTGTTCTTTTACGGTAAAGGGTCTAAAATCTAATCGTGTAGAATTTACAGTATTTTCATCTACTTCTTCCAAAAATGGAATCCAAGCATCTTCAGGCAAGCCATCGTTAGGATTTAGTTCGTATTCTGGAACGAATTTCCATTTTCCAACATTATTTGTAGTTTCATAACTTAAAGTCCCATTACCATAACCTATTGTTGCAGGATTGGTATGACAAGACTTACAATCCCTTACTTCTTTGCTAGTAGTATGTGGAGAATTTGGTGCGTATAACCTATGAAAAGAAACATCTTTCCCTATATCTTTTCCTGAATAACTTCCATGATCAATCGTCATGATCATTCCAGGTATAGCTGGCTCAATACATCTTTCTTCTTCATTTTCTCGAACTCCCATTGCTGGTAGAGAGGAAGAAAATTCAGCTACATATTCTTTCCATTGTCCCTTTACAAACTTTCTGTCTAATAAATCAAATGCATTGGTTTCATCTTTATCAAATTCATTATGACAACCTATGCATCTTGAAGTCCAAGAAGAATGGCAAGTAGAACAGGCAACATTTTTATGAGCATTATCTCTAGAACAAATATTAGATTGAGGTTTCAATTCAAATAGCGTTCCATCGTACTTACCAATTAAAAATGCATTTCCTATGGAATCTACATAAGTGTTCACCAAAGGATGATTGTCTTTTTTTGCTACTATTATATTTTTATCGGAATGCGTGTACTCTCTATGTAAAAAAACTAGCAAGCTTTCGTCATCTAAAGAGTCATAAGGGATTGTTGTTGGTTTTTCCTTATAATGACAATCCGAACATTGTAATGTAACGGCTTGCTCTTCGTGAGCATACTTTTTTCCATCTCCCATCACTTCATGAGAGGAATGGCAATCTATACAAAGCATTCCTCGAGTATGATGAATGTCTTCCTTAATATATTTATAAACTCTTTTGTCTTTTAAAACTTTAAATCCTTCCTTTCCTATAACATCATTTTCATTTAATAGTGTTTCTTGAAGCCCTTCGTAATTTGTTGAAATCCTACTAGACCTACTGTGGCATCCAAAACAATTGGTATTATCCATAAAAACATCTGTAGAAGGATGAAATTGGGGTAACTTGGTTTTATTAGAAGCGATATATGCCTCTAAATCATTTTTAGCATTTTCTGAATAATTTAAATGACAAGCATTACAACCTCCACCACGGCTCTCTTGGTTAATCTCACCAAATATTTTTTTCTCCATTCCTAAATGACAATTGGCACATAAATCTCTAATATGTTTATCTGAAGGAGATTTTTTAATGTCCTTAATATGAAAATGATTATTAGGGGTATTTGATTCTCCAAAAATATATTTATCAACTGCAATTAAACCACTATTAGTAGTCATTAAAGAGTTTTCTATTTTGAATAATTCACTCGAATGACACTTCCCACAAGTTTGTTTAGCATCTGAAAGGTTTCCAGGAATTAGAACCATTCCCTCGTGAGATTCTTCTTTATTTAGTTCCTCTCCATTTCCTAAGTGACAACTTGTACATCCTATTATTTCAGGATTATGATATTTTGAATACCCTTTGGTATTAGAGTGACATTGTAAACAGGATTCTATGCCTTCGGTTTCTATAGAAGTGTATTCTGATTCAGAAGATTGAATTATATTGATGTAATCCGGAATTCTTTCAGTAATAAACAATAAGAAAACCACTACAAATAGAGTACTAATTCCAACAAATATTTTGACTCTATTTTTTTTCATTATTAATTAAAGTTCAAATTTACAATTTTATCTTTTTAAATTTTAGATATCAGTTTGAATAACAGCAGTTACAGGCATTCGACTGCTATTTAGCATCATTCTAAATTAACTCATAACTACATTACAATTATAAATTTAGTATCTTCAACTATCAGCCATACACTTCAATAGAAAATTTATGTAACTAAAGTTACATATTATATTTTGATTATCAATTAGTTAAATGACTTTTGTCATACTCTCTACTAAATAAATTGAATAATTTTACAGTCTTAAATAAAACACACATGAGTACTTCAAGAAGAAAATTCATTAAAATTTCTGCTCTAGGAATTGGAGGGGTAGCGGCAGTATCATCTGCAACTAATCTATTTGGTTCTAATTCTTATTTAGATGAATTAGCAAAGCAAAATGTTGATGAAAAACTTAAAAGAACAGCAACCTATTGTGAAGTTTGTTTCTGGAAATGCGCAGCTTGGGCATATACCAATGGAGCTGGAGATATCATTAAGTTAAAAGGAAATGATGATGACCCACATTGTAATGGTCGTTTATGTCCAAGAGGGACTGGTGGCGTTGGGATGTACGCAGATGATGATAGATTAAAAACACCATTAATTAGAACTACCGTTAACGGAGAAGAAACATTTAGAAAAGCATCTTGGGATGAAGCATTAGATTTAATTGCTTCAAAAATGAAAGATATAAAATCTAAATACGGTGCAGAAAGTTTTGCATTACTTAAACACGGTTCTCCAGGAAGCCATTTAGAGCATTTATTTAAAGCTTATGGATCAGATACGATAGCTGAACCAGCTTATGCGCAATGTAGAGGCCCAAGAGAAACTGGATTTGGTTTAACATTTGGTTCTTGGATAGGATCTCCAGAACCTACAGATATTAGAGATACTAAATGTTTAGTGCTTATTGGTTCCCACATTGGTGAGAATATGCACAATACGCAAGTTCAAGAAATGGCTGATGCCATTGATAATGGAGCAACAATTATTGCTGTCGATCCAAGACTTTCTACTGCAGCAAGTAAATCTAAACATTGGTTGGCAATAAAACCAGCTACAGATATTGCTTTATTATTAGCTTGGATGCACGTGCTTATTTATGAAGACATTTATAATAAGGAATATGTTGAACAATATGGTTATGGTTTTGATCAACTTAAAGAACATGTAAAGGGATTTACACCAGAATGGGCTTATGGTATTACTACTATAAAACCTGAAGAAATAAGAAAAACTGCAAGATTAATGGCAGATGCTGCTCCAGCAACAATCGTACACCCTGGACGACACGTTGTATGGTATGGTGACGATTCGCAAAGAGAAAGAGCCATTGCAATACTTAATGGTCTTTTAGGTTCCTGGGGAAATAGAGGTGGTTTCTATTTTAAAGAAAAAATAAAAGTTCCTAAATATCCTCACCCTGCATATCCAACTCCAAAATGGGGATGGGAAGAACTTGGTGAAAAATATCCTTATGCTGAAATGGGACTTACTTCGGAAGTAATAAAAGCTTCCCTACCAGGTGAACATCATGAACATCCCGTAAAAGGATGGTTTGTTGCAGGTACCAACTTAGTAAATACGGTTCCTGAACGAGAAATGATTCTTAAAGCAATGGATGGTTTAGACTTTATAGCTGTGATGGACACCATGCCTATGGAGATTACAGGATTTGCAGACGTTGTGTTGCCTGAATGTACTTATTTAGAAAGATACGACGGTATTAGATCTGCAACTAACAGAGAGCCTTCAATTGCATTAAGAGAGCCAGTTGCTCCACCAAAATATGAATCTAAACCAGCTTGGTGGATTTGTAAACAGATTGGTGAGCGATTAGATTTACAAGAGTATTTTAATTACGATGATTTTGAAGATGTAATTAAATGGCAGTTAAATAAAATGGGAACCTCCTTAGAAGAAATGAGAAAAATAGGAGTGAAAAAATTTGAAAGAAAATCAGGACCTCTTTTCCTAGAAAAAGGGCAAGATTATGAATTTGCTACAAACAGTGGTAAAGTGGAATTTTACTCAGATGATTTAGCTTCAAAAGGATTTGATCCAATGCCTATTTACACTTCACATCCAGAACCAGAACCCGGTTTTTACAGATTAAATTATGGTAGATCTCCTATGCATACTTTCAGTAGAACCATTAACAATCCTAATTTAAGTGATTTAAAAGACGAAAACATGTTATGGGTAAACCCTAAAGTTGCGCGAATTTTAGGCCTTAGAAAAGGTCAAGAGGTTTGGTTAGAAAATCAAGATGGTATTATCTCAACCTTTTCTATTAAAGTTAGAGTTACGGAAAGAGTACGTTGGGATTCTGTTTATATGTATCACGGTTTTGGACATAATAATAAAAAATTGAAAAGAGCCTTTGGAAAAGGTATTAGTGACACAGAATTAATTTCAAAAATTGCCATAGACCCATTAATGGGAGGTACTGGACTTAGAGGTAATTCTGTAAGAATATTAATGGATAATCCACATAAAAGTTTAGAGATATGAGATATGCAATGGTAATTGACACTTTAAAATGTGTTGGATGTAGCGACTGCGTAGTAGCGTGTCAAACCGAAAACGATGTACCAATAGGTTATTGTAGAGACTGGGTAACTGAATCTGTTGGTGGAACTTATCCAGATCTTGACTTAGAATTAAAATCTGAAAGATGTAATCACTGTGATAACGCTCCTTGTGTTAGATGTTGCCCTACTGGTGCAAGTCATATTATTGAAGGTGGAATTGTTTTAGTAACAGCAGATGAGTGTATTGGTTGTGGTGCTTGTATAGAATCTTGCCCTTACGATGCACGATTCCAACATCCAGATGGTTTTGTAGATAAATGTACTTTCTGTCATCATAGATTAGAAAAAGGACAACTCCCTGCTTGTGTAGAAGTATGCCCTACTAAGTGTATGTATTTTGGTGATTTAGACGATCCAAATAGTGAGATCTCTCAATTATTAAAAACCAGAAAACACAAAACTTTAGCTCCAGAAGCAGGTACAAAACCTAATGTATATTATTTAACTTAAACCGAAAATCATGGAAGAGGAATTATTTATTAGTGGAAGAAATATACCAAATATAGATCCTTCATTACACGTTTGGCACTGGCCTATTTCTTTATACCTTTTTTTAGGAGGTCTTGCTGCTGGCTTACTCTTTTTTGCAGCATTATTCTATTTAATGGGTAAAGAAAATGAATATCCAGTAACCGTTAAAGTTGCTTCAGTTATACCTCCAATTGCATTATCTGTTGGATTATTAGCTTTGATTTACGATTTAACTCATAAATTATATACTTGGCAATTATATACTACCATAAGAATTGAATCTCCAATGTCTTGGGGTGCTTGGGTTTTACTTATTGTAACTCCAATTTCTTTCCTATGGACTTTCAGTTATTATAGAGAGGTGTATCCAAAATTAGAAGATAAATTAAAGGTTTTTAAGAAACTAAAATTTTTAGTTGTAGTGGAAGAGTTCGCTATAAAAAACAGAAAGTATATGGCTTATGCTTTGCTTCCATTAACATTAGTATTGGGAATATATACAGGTATTTTACTTTCAGCATTTAACGCAAGACCTTTATGGAACAACGCCATATTAGGGCCATTATTTTTAACATCAGGATTGTCGACTGCTGCTGCTGCAATTATATTATTATCAAAAACAACTAAAGAAAAACACCTTTTCGGAAAAATAGATTTACTATTAATTATAGTTGAATTAGCACTAATCACTCATATGCTAATGGGTATGTATGCAGGTTCAGAAGTGCAATTAGAAGCTATGAACATCCTTATTAACGGTGAGTATACCGTGATGTTCTTTGTATTTGTGGTCATCCTTGGGTTAATATTCCCAGCTTTAATTGAGGGAGTTGAGCTTTTAGGATATAAAGTTCCTGTGATCGTTCCAGCATTGCTGGTACTTATGGGAGGACTTCTATTTAGAATAGTAATGGTAAATGCAGGACAATTAACACGATATCTTTATTAAATTATTATGAAAAAAGTTAAACAAAAAAACAGACACGTCTATTGGAATCCATATTTCGGAGGTTTCTTATTAGGACTATTAATAATTTTTACCTTTTACATGACAGGTAGAGGACTTGGTGCAAGTGGTGCTTTAAAAAGTGGGGTAGTTACCGTTGTACACACCATAGCTCCAGAACATGCTGAAAACAACCTCTATTATAGTAAATTCATAAAAGAAGGAGAATCACCAATGAACAATTGGTTGGTTTTTGAAGCCTTAGGCGTTTTATTAGGTGCATTCTTATCAGGTGCATTAACAGACAGACTAGGTTTCAGGGTACAACACTCTCCAAAAATCACAAGTAAAAGAAGATTAGTTTTTGCACTATCTGGCGGTATTCTCTTTGGAATAGGTGCTCAAATTGCTAGAGGATGTACAAGTGGTGCCGCACTTAGTGGTATGGCGGTATTATCAACAGGTGGATTTATTACAATGATTTCAATTTTTGGAACTGGATATATAGTGTCTTACTTCTTTAGAAAAAATTGGATTTAACTTAAAACAAAAAATATTATGGGACCTTTAATTCCAAATGGCATAATTCCTGAAGACTGGAATTATATAATTGCAATTTTTATCGGATTTGCCTTTGGGTATATCTTAGAAGCTTCAGGCTTTTCTTCTTCAAGAAAACTGGCGGGAGTTTTTTATGGCTATGATTTTGCTGTATTAAAAGTATTCTTTACTTCAGCAGTTGTTGCTGTAATTGGATTATTTTATATGGATTATTTAAACTGGGTTGATATCTCTCAACTTTATGTTCATCCTACTTATTTGTGGGCAGCAATAATTGGTGGTATGGTAATGGGTGTAGGATTTCTTGCAGGAGGTTTTTGTCCAGGAACTAGTCTCTGTGCGGTAGCAATTGGAAAAGTAGATGGAATTGTATTTACAATAGGATTAGTAATCGGAATATTTGTTTTTTCTGAATCATTTAGTACGCTAGAACCTCTTTTTGAGCGTTCAAACTTAGGGCATATTACATTAATAGATACTTTCAATATTTCTCCTTATTGGATCGTGTTAGTCTTTACTCTAATAGCTGTTGTT
Source organism: Flavobacteriaceae bacterium (assembly GCA_046055745.1). GTDB lineage: Bacteria > Bacteroidota > Bacteroidia > Flavobacteriales > Flavobacteriaceae > Marifrigoribacter. Next base: position 37,021 of record JASFZG010000089.1, read on the forward strand.
GCGTTTTATTTTTCAGACTGGGTAAGAACCAAAGTAAAAAAAGTATTCTACTAAAATTATAATTATGTCAAAATCATATAAACTTAAAAAAGTAATAGTTAAGGATGAATACAAGTTTTTAGCTGTCATATTAGTTTTACTAGCCGCTGGTCTTGTTTTATTACCTAAATATGAAAAACATGAAGGGATTAAACCAGAACTATTACTAGGAAATGCAGTTAGTTCAGAAAGGTATATTTCAACAGATGAATTGGCTGAAAAAATTATTAATCAGGATCCTTCCTTTTTATTAATCGATGTAAGAGATGAGGAAAGTTATGCTGAATATAGCATCCCTAATTCAATAAATATTCCTTTAGCGAAACTGTTAGATGAAGACTCAGAATCGTATTTAAATCAAGATGAATTTGACGTAGTTCTCTTTTCTAATGATAATTTTTATGCCAATCAGGCTTGGTTACTTTGCAATAGGTTAGAATATAGAAACCTTAGGGTATTAAATGGAGGAGTAAATAATTGGTACCATACCATTATTAACCCTGTTAAACCTACAGAAAATCAAGCTGCCGTAGAATTTAAATTATATTCTTTTAGAAAAGCTGCTAGTATGTATTTTGGCGTTTCTTATCTGGATCAAGTTACTTCTCCAACGAAAAAAACAGCTCCAAAAAAGGTAATTACAGTTAAAAAGAAAAAGAAGAAAGTAGCGGAAGGAGGTTGTTAAATAACACATTTTAAATATTAGTTTTATGAAAGAATTAGAAAAAACCAAAAGAATATCTATAGGAGCAGTGTTATTTATTTTAGTAGTAATTATTGCACTACTTGCTTATGAAAAACCTAAATATTTTTACACAGCAAACACAAAGGTTACCTTAGACAAATTATTAACCGAAGACTATTTTGTAACGTTAAATGAGGTTAAAAACGAAGATTTTGTTTTAATCGATGTTAGAAACTCATATGATTATGATAATGGGCATATAGAAAACGCGATTAATATTCATACTCCCGAATTATTATCAGATAACAGCACCAATATTTTTGAAGAGATAAAAAAAAATAATGATTTTGCTGTTTTATATGGAAACAACCCAACTGAAGCAAATACAACTTTTATGCTTTTATATCAGTTAGGCTATGATAACGTTAAGATTTTACTAGTTAACAACAACTATTCTCAAAATAAACTAATCACAGAAAGTGCGACTATAGGTACAAGTGTAGCCGATATCAACGCGTTTATTAAAGAATCTCAAAAAAATGCAAATGTTACTCCTTCTCCTGAGAAAAAAATTAAAAAGAAAGTGATCACCGTTAAAAAGAAAAAGAAAAAAGTGGCAGAAGGAGGTTGTTAAAATCACAACCTTTTTATTAGCTTAGGCTGCCTGTAAAGGCGGCCTTTTTTCGTAAATTTGTTTATAATTAAAAAGCTATGTCTTCCGAAAAAAGTATTCTTAAAAAAAAATTAATTGAAAATTATTTCAAAATTTTTGAAAAAGAACTTATTGATGAAATTATCGAAGTTGGATCATTTCAATCATTAAAGGCTGGTGAACAACTTATAGATATTGGAGATGAGATGACTCACATTCCCTTAATAGTTGATGGTGTTATTAAAATTATTAGAGAAGATGAAAATGGCGAAGAAATAGCGCTTTACTTCTTAGAAAAAGGAAACACTTGTGCTATCTCTTTTGTAAATTGTATCAACAGGACAAAAAGTATGTTTAGAGGTGTCGTTACTCGAGATACAGAAAGTATTTTTATTCCGGTCAACAAAGTAGATATGTGGTTGCAAAAATATGAATCTTGGCGAAGATTTATTATTGATAGTTATCATTTTAGATTGATAGAAATGGTAGAATCTATAGACCGATTGGCTTTTTTAAATGTAGAGAAACGTCTTTATAAATATTTGATAGACAAATCTAATATAATGAAAGACAAAACTTTAATTATCACCCATCAAGAAATAGCTGAAGATAACCATACCTCTAGAGTGGTGGTTTCGCGTTTATTAAAACGTCTTGAAAATGATGGACAAATTACCATTAGAAGAAATAGAATTATTATTGAAAAATAATATTAATTAGTCTATAACAATTCTATTCCTTTACTAGTATTCATTTTTATCTGACAATTATCATTTTAAAATTGTATCTTCGATTGTATATTTGAAAAATCTAATTACAAATTTTAATCGTTATGTTAAGTCAATTTTTACCTCTTTATAATTATAACAATGGAGTTATTATGATTGGGGTTTTCGCATTAATATGTGTAATCCTTGTCGTTGTTTTAATTTCTTTTATGAATGGTGGAAAGAAGAAAAAGTAATCTAATAACAAAAGAGGCTTCAAAATAGAAACCTCTTCTGCTTTTTAATTATATTCTTTTAAAATCTATACTGAATAAATGTAGTGAAATTTATTCCTGGATCATTAATGGGTTCTTGAATAAAATCTTCTTGATTGGTGTAAGAAAAATTAAGATGATTGTTATATTCTTCATCAAAAACATTTAATACCGCTACCCCAAATGTCAAACTTTCAATTGGTTTTATTCCAAACTTAATATCAAAAGTTGACCATCCATCTGTTGTTGTTTCTCCAAAGGTTTCAGCAATATTAGTTTGCTCTGAAACAATGTTATATTGTCCATTTATCCAATATTTATCCTTTTCAAAACCTAGAAAAAGCCTTGTTGTTAAAGGAGGTGTAAGAGGAATAGATTCGTTATTATCTTTATTCTCTGTATAAACGTAAGCCAATTCAGTTTTAAAATAAAAATCATTCAGAAAATCTAGTCTAGCCATCAGCTCAAAACCTGTTTTATAGGCATCATCTATATTTCTAAACACTTTAGGATGTATTGGCTCCATAGTAGGCTTAAACTTTCTAAATAAGGTTTCATCTATCTGTGCTACAATAAGGTTTTCTAATATTGAATAATAAACTGAGGCATCAAAACTTAATTTATTAAACCCTTTTTTTAAATCTGTTTGTCCTTTAATGCCAACTTCAAATTGATTATTAATTTCAGCTTTTAAATTAGGGTTCCCAATATATTCATAAGGATCTTGTCCAATATTAAAATGATTTATATATCGCTCCATCAAATTTGCTGAACGTACTCCTCTTCCAAAAGCAGCTTCAAATGTGAGATTGTCAGAAATTATTTTTCTTAATGAAACGGTACCGCTTAAATTATTTTCGGTACGTTTTTCTAAATCATACATTTCAGCAAAGTCTTCTTCAGGATCTTGAATATCTGAAATCACCAAATCATATCTAATTCCACCAGTAACAGTGATTGAGTTATTTGCAAACCATTTTGCTTCCGTAAAAACACCCATATCATTCACATAAGAATCCTGCCAAATTTTATCTACAAAAGCTATAGGTTCTGGCAATAAATCTCCATTCATATTTCTTTTAACCAATCGGTTTCTTACACCATCTTTCGCAATGTGAATAAAATCGAATCCACTATAAACAATAAATTCGTTTGAAGGATTTAACACAAATTCCAATTTGCCTCCTACGGTCGTAGCTTCTACAGGAGACAATGCTTCCGTCATCATAAAAGAAAGCCTATCTTTATTGTTCATTAAATGATCTACATAACTATAATAGGCTTTAAAGTTTACTTTTTTTATAAACTTTCCAAGCGTTATATTATAGTCTAAAGATAAGATACTACTGTTATCATAGTCAGTATCCATTGGCAATCCCGCATGTTGCACGTCTCTACCAAAAGATTGTTTCCAACTTAGTTTAACACGTTGGTCATCTGTAAAATTATAGCCAAATTTTAACCCGTAATCTGTACTTCTAAAAGAAGACGGAATTTCTGTTCCTCCTCCATCTTTATAGTTTCCGTAATCTCGATAACCAAAATTTCCTGCGATATCGTATTTGTTGGTCGCCTGCTGAAGGCCTAACATAGTAACATATGAATTTCCATTGGTTTCATAACCTCCCGAAACATTTCCTTGAAACCCGAAATTATCGGAGCTTGGTTTTGAAGTAACTACATTAATAATCCCTCCAAATGTTGCTCCATATCGTACAGAATAAGGCCCTTTTATAATTTCAATTTTAGAAACTTCCTCAGGAGTTACATGAGTTGTTATTGGATCCATACGATTTGGACAAGCGTTTACCGCTTTGGTTCCCCCATCATACATAATATTAAGTTGCTCGTATTGAGCAGCTCTAAAAGAAGGGTCCATAGCATAGCTCCCTCTTTTTATGGTGGAAATACCGTTGATGCTTTCAAATAATTCAGCAACATTTTTTGGCTGTACAATTTTCTCTGCATAATTATTTGAAACTGTTGAAAAAACTGGATCTATAACTGCATTACCAACAACTAAAACTTCGTCAATTTCAATTATTTTTAATGCAGTTGTGTCTTTTGCTTTTTCATTTTTTTCTTGAGAAAAAGCAATATTGAATATCAGCATGCAAAAGAGCATACTATAAATTTTTTTCATTTTATATTATTATTTATTGTGAGTAAAAACAACTAGCATTAGTAAATACTAGTATTAAACAAGCCTTTCGTAGACTTTAAAAAAAGTAAACAAAACAACTTTATTCCATAAATGGACAGTTAAACAACTATTTTGCTGTTTAACTACAATTAATGAATATGAAAAAAATTATACTTGAGGAGGGTGATACAGAGCGTATTCACCTAAATAGAAATATAAATTATAATAATTATTAATTTGCTTTTTAGTGTAAACGATAAAACCAAAGTCTATTTTTTCTTTTTCCTGAACAAATAAATTAACCTCTTTCGTGAGTGTTACTTTTGAAGGAGCCTTTTCATTGGTTGAGTCCTTTTTAGAAACATCTTTTAAATGACATTTCCCATTACACTTCATTTCGGGTTTATCAATATTGACGCAATATTCAGCAATAAATCCATCTCGATCTACAAAATAATAAGCATAGGTAAGTGACACGTAAAAAACGTTCCATAACATCGCAATGATGAGAATCACAGAAAAGGTGCTTCTATACCTATACATATTCTGCAAAATTAGAATACTCTTTAAAATCATTTTGTGATAATTGTCATCTTATGTGATTTTTCACTAATAACAAGAGTCCAAAGACTTAATTATATATTAATTTTAATATTATTAATTACTGGTAATTAGTGTTTTATGAAAAATATTTTATAAATAAAAAAATCATATCTTTGTTAACCATTTAGTTGAACTATTTAGTTAATACATTATGAAACACCTCTTTTTAATTATTATTATACTTACTACTTTGAGTTTTAAAGCAATTCATGAAAACGAAACTTACACTTTAACATTAAATGT